>PIYB01000006.1 GCA_003601835.1 Candidatus Bathyarchaeota archaeon | reverse complement strand
TGAAACAGAGACGAAAAACATATATCTGAATTTCTCTTTCTGAAGAGACTGTCGGGCGGTAGCTCAGCTTGGCAGAGCTTCCGAACCGGCTTGAAACAGGCCGGTGGAGACGCTGTAGGCGTCTGCCTGTCGGCGGATGCTGCTCAGCCTGCCGAGCGTACAGAAACCGGAGTGTCGCAGGAGAGCCGAGGTAAGCCCGCGGCTCGGCGAATTCAAAATAGGACAGCTAACAAGCTTCCTAGGAGACTCCTGCCCGCCCGACCAAAAATCCCTGAGCTGCTCCGATTCTTCTTTTTCCGCCGCTGTTTTGCAAGGTTACTGGTCACTTCGTCGGCAAAGCAGGAAACGTCTGAAACGTTTTTATGTTTCCAAAGCATTCGAAGTTCTAAGCGAGGGAACCGAGATCACTGCCTCAGAGCAAACACTTGAACGGCTGTATAAGGAAAGAGACGCCTTAAGAACGGAAAGAGAAAACTTGAACAGTGAAGCCCGTAAATGGGCTGAAAAACGAGACCGGTTCCACGAAGAAATCCGGAGAAACATGCTTGAAGCCAAAAGCCTCAAGGCCAAACGAGACGAGTTGAACGCTGAGATCCAATACCTGAAAGCCTTAAGGGATGAACAGCAGAAAACGCGGCGTGAAAAACTCGAAAGAATGAAGCAGCTAAAACAGAAAATAAGAGAACTTCGGGCGGAAAAATCTGAGAGAACCTTCCGTTTCCTAGAAAACGACTTACAGAAGGTTGAATGGAAAATCCAAACTGAAACGCTTACCCTTGACGAGGAAAGAAAACTCGTTGAACGCGCCAAGTTCTTGGAGACGCAGCTAAAAGCCTACCGAGAAATCGAACGGATAAAAAAGGAAATCGAATCCCTCAAACAGGAGACGGCTGAACTCAAAACGGAGATTCTAGAAAAACACAGAAGAATACAAGAACTAGCTCAAGAAAGCCAACGTTTTCACGAAAAAATGATTACAAAACTCGAAAAGACTAAGGAACTCAAATCGGAAGCCGACAAGATGCACGGAGAATACGTGAAACACAAAGAAAAAGCAAAAGCAACACATCTCAAATACGTCGAAGTTCAAAAACAAATCAAAACTCTGCACACCGCAATGCAGAAAAAAGAGGAAGAAGAAAAAGCCAGACAACAAGCCATTCTCCGAAAGAAGACGGAGGAAGAGGCTTTAGACAAACTGAAACGCGGCAAAAAACTCAGCTTTGAAGAATTCAAAATCCTGGCTGAACAAGGGAAGATCTAACCAAACTTTTTCTCAAAAAACATTCAGACATAAAATTTGTTCAAAACTTGAAAGCCCTAATTCTAAAAGATTTATTGGGAGGAATCACTATCTTTTCATTAGACCCGCACAGGAGAAGGGTAATGGCAGAACCAGAAGAACAGAGGGCAGAGCATCTTCTAATTTTATGCGTCGACAGAGACAACGACATAGGCAGAAAGGCAAACGTGAAAACACCGATCATCGGAAGAAAAGACAACATGGAATCAGCGCTGAAACTCATCCTCGCAGACCCAGAAGAAGCAGACGCCAACGCCATGTTCGAAGCCATCAGACTCTACGATAACCTCAAACAGGACAAAACAACCCGAGACCTATACGAGATCGCCACCATAGCCGGCTCCGAAATAGGCGGCGTCTCAGCAGACCGAAAACTCGTATCAGAACTCACCGAAGTCCTGAAACGGTTCAAAGCAGACGGATTAATCCTCGTCACCGACGGGTTCGCAGATGAAGACATCATGCCGCTTCTCCAATCAAGAATCCCCGTTACTTCTGTACGGCGGGTAGTTGTGAAACACAGCGAATCAATAGAAGAAACAGCGGCAATATTCTCAAAATACTGGAGAATGATAATCGAAGACCCACGATACTCAAGAATAGCCCTAGGACTACCCGGAGTATTTCTAATAGCCCTAGGCATCCTGAGCTTCCTCGCGGTCTTCATACAGTTCGATATCTACATGTGGACCGCCATCGTCGGCCTCATCATAACAGGCAGCTACCTACTCGGAAAAGGCTACGGACTAGACAGAAAAATTTCAGCCATCTTATCCAGACCATACCACTACACCGTTTCCGGGCTTGTCACAAGCTTCTCAATACTAACAGGATTTCTGCTGGTAGGACTCGGATTTTATCAGGCTGGAGACTTCATCAGCAAAACATTCAACATTGGACTCCAATTTCCCATCGAGGTCGGCAGACTGTTAGAATTGCTCCCGCATCTTATCGGCTGGTTTATCTCAAAATCATTAACCCTGATCATCATCGGCGTCTGCATATCCCTCGCAGGCAGAACAATAGGATACCTCTTAGACAAAGATTCAAGATTCTGGCGAACCTCAGCTCTAGTCATAATTTCCGCTTGGTCATGGACAATCTTCAACGAGATCTCACTGATCATAATCAACCCCAACCGACCTCCTGAGCCTCTTGTAGTCTCCATAATCGTAGGAATCATAGTGATAGTTGCCTCAGGACTCACCACACACTTTCTAAGCAGAAAATATCAAGACACATTCAAAGGTAGACCGATTGAAGAAGAACTATCAGAAAAACCCAGTGATGCCGATGAAAAACAAACTACCCGAGAAAGTTAACACCGCGATAATAGGCGGAACCGGGTTTGAATCTTTATTCGAAGAAGCTAAGAAAATCCACGTTGGAACCCCATACGGCATCCCCCCGCCAATACAAATAGGCGTAGCTAACTCAGTAAAAATAGCGTTTCTACCGCGGCACGGCTACACTCATGCAGTTCCCCCGCACAAAGTGAACTATCGAGCAAACATCTATGCGCTTCACAAAATCGGTGTCGAGAGAGTACTGGCAACCAATGCTGTTGGAGCGATAAATCTGAAGTTTAAGCCGGGAGACATCGCTGTTCCTCACGACCTTGTCGACCTCACGAAAAACCGTCCCTCTACCTTCTATGATGAAGCCGCAGTTGTCCACATAGATTTCACCGAACCATACTGTCCACAGATCCGTAAAGCTCTGATTCAAAAAGCTAAAGAGAACACCCCTAATGTTTGGGAGCGAGCCGTCTATGTTTGCACAGAAGGGCCTCGTTTTGAAACCCCGGCTGAAATCAGAATGTTCAGAACCTTGGGCTTCGACATCGTGGGAATGACGGGTGCCCCGGAAGCCACCCTCGCCCGTGAGCTTGGAATGTGTTACGCCTCGTTGTGTTTCGTGTCCAATATGGCTGCGGGAATAACGAAAAAACTTTCCGCCCGCGAGATCACAGAAACCTCCAAGTTGATTATGCCGAAAATTCGCAAGATATTAATTGAAGCGGTTTCATATCTGCCTAAAGCACGTAGTTGTTCATGTGCGACCTCAATCGTGGAATCAAGAACAGAGGAAACAAGGCAATGTTGAAGGGTTTGCTATCGGCGCTGGGGATCTACAAGGTTTACGAAAAATGGCTTTGGCAACAAATTAAGGACAAGCCGAAACCTGAACACATAGCCATAATCCTCGACGGAAACCGGAGATGGGCTTTGGATCACTCCTTGAATTCACATCTAGGCCACTATTACGGCGCAGATAAAACTGAGTCGGTCCTAAGATGGTGTCTAGACCTCGGCGTAAAAACGATCACATTATACGCCTTCTCAACTGAAAATTTCAAGCGTCCCCCTGATGAAGTTAAAGAGCTCATGAACCTGTTCGAACATAAACTGAAACAGATGTTGGATAACGAGGATATACATAAACACAAGGTCAGAGTGAAAGCTATCGGCAGATTGAACCTTCTCCCTAAAAAAATTCAACGATTGATCAAACAAGTTGAGGACGCAACAAAAGACTACAACGAACACTTCTTGAATTTAGCGATGGCCTATGGAGGAAGAGCCGAAATTGTTGACGCCGCGAAAGAGATAGCACAGAATATTACTGAAGGAACCCTGTCACCGGAAGAAATAGACGAAGATGTATTCGAGAAATATTTGTACACAGCTCACCTTCCGAAACAAGACCCCGACCTAATTATCCGAACATCCGGAGAAGAAAGGCTTAGCGGGTTTCTGCTGTATCAGTCAGCCTACAGTGAATTATTCTTCGTAGATGTCTACTGGCCCGAGTTCAGACGCATAGACATCTTAAGAGCCATCAGAACGTACCAGAAAAGAAAAAGACGGTTCGGAGAATAATAAGCTAAGCCCTTTTCATGGCGCTCACCACAGAAATCACATCTCTGTCTTGCAGAACGTAATCTTCTCCCCGCCTCATTTTGCTCCGGGCATCTATGGCATAAATGAAGCTCTGCCCAAGCTCAGTGTGAATCTTGTATGCCAATTCGCGCGCGGTGGTTCCACGGGGAACAAGCCTTGCATCCGGCAAAACTCTTCCATTGTGATCAGAAAGCTTCTCAACATCCTCAACAGTATAGACGACAATCATGTTGAGTATCTTGAAGAAAGCCTCGTTTATAGCCTCCTGAACCCCTGTGGTTCCATAGGGCTTTAGAACCTTGTTTCGAATAGCTTCCAAAGCCTTCCTCTGCAAGCTCGTCATACGGCTGGGTTCCAACACCTCGAAATCCGGGTCCCCCGGCAAATATTTTATCAACTTCTTCTCAGCAGCCCTTCTCAACGCCAGTTCAGCCTCTGCACTGCAAGGAACAACCATGTGACCGGTCTCTCGGAGTTTTGCAAGGTTTTCTTCAGCAGCCGGCATATCTATCTTGTTGGCGGCTATCAACATCGGTTTAGAAACAGCTCTTAACGCGTCCACAAACCTGAGAAAATCCTCGTTGCTCCACTGCGTAGGCTTGTCAGGCTTGAGATCCGTTCTTTTTAAGGCTTCAGATATGTGCCGCCTTGTCACGGAGAGTCCGCTCAGCCTTTCCTCGAGAAGAGTGGACAGGTCGATTCTACCTGAATCCACCGTTCTAGCAATCTTCGCCCAATCGCGCTTCAAGATCTGCGCAAACCACATTGTCATCTCTCTTTCCAGAAACCGCACATCCTCCAACGGGTCGTGGGTTCCCGGCTTGAGGATTCTTCCCTCAAGATCTGTGGCTCCGGATGCGTCCACCACGTGAATAAGAGCGTCAGCTTTACGTATCTCATCTAGAAACTGGTTTCCCAGCCCTCTTCCCTGCCATGCGTCGGGAACAAGACCTGCGGTGTCTATCAGCTCAACCGGGATCAACCTGACGCCGTCTAGGCATATTGAGTTTACCGGGTTGTCCCTGACATTGAACTCTTTGCACACGCATTGGGTTCTGAGATAGGCTACTCCCCTGTTCGGCTTTATCGTGGTAAACGGGTAGCTAGCAATCTCAACTGTTGCCAAGGTAGCAGCACTAAAGAATGTGGATTTACCTACGTTCGGCTTACCTACTATCCCGACCAAAAACGTGATTGCTCGTCACCTTTCAGCCAGTCCCGTCGCATCCATTAAGTCATTTGCTCATTCGGGACTAATAAAGCTACGGAATACACATCTCCGAAACCTTTTTCTCCCTGGATATTTTGTGCTGTTACACCAAAAAAGCGCTGCACCATTGAAAAAGAAAACGTTTACATGAATTCCTGTGAGTCTGTAATTCCGTTTCAAGACTTAACGGAACCCTGTTTCTCCCTGTTCATTATCTCTCTCGCTACTATTACGCCGCTCGCGCTTGCTTGCACAAGTCCTCTTGTCACTCCTGCTCCGTCACCTATCGTGAAAAGGTTTCGGATTCTCGTTTCGAGGCTTTCGTTTAGCTCCAGCCTAGAAGAGTAGAACTTGACCTCGACGCCGTACAGCAACGTATGTTTACTGGAGATTCCCGGCGCAACCTTATCCAAAGCTTGAAGCATTTCACGGATATCCGTTAGATACCGGTATGGTAGAACAAAGCTAAGATCTCCTGGCGTAGCTGTCTTCAACGTGGGTTTAACGACGCTTCTTCTTATTCTTTCCTCCGTAGATCTTCTACCCAGATCAAGATCGCCAAGCCTTTGAATTATGACGCATCCGCTCAACAAGTTGGCAAGCCTAGCAATGTATTCTCCGTAGGCAATCGGCTCCCTAAACGGATACGTGAACGCTGTGCTCACCAGTATGGCAAAATTGGTGTTTTCAGTTTTCCTTTCGGCGTAACTCTGCCCATTCACGCTGATAACTCCGCCGTACGATTCGGTTATCACTTCTCCGTAAGGAGCAACACAAAAAGTCCGCACTTTATCATCAAAAGCCCGAGAATAATAGATGAATTTCGGCTCATATAACACATCTGTGAGGTTTTCCATCACGGAAGCCAAAGTTTCAACCCTAACCCCAACATCAACCGGGTTGTTGAGAGTTTTCAAACCTAAAGACTGAGCCTCACATTTCAGCCATTCCGCTCCGACACGTCCAGGCGCAGCTATGACGTATTTTCCGTAAATTTTTTCTCCGTTTACGGTTTCGACACCTTCAGCCTTCCTGTTCTTTACGAGGAGGCTCTTAACCTCGGTTCTTGTGCGAACCTCGACGCGGTTGTTGAGCTCTTTACGCATCTTCTGAAGAATCTCGGCGCACTTGTCTGTTCCCAAATGCCGTATCCTTTGTCTTATCAGCCTCAATCCTGCTAGGGCGGCTTGTCTCTCGATTCTTTCTACTTCATCAACGTCACAGCCATATACAATGGGCGAGTTCCCGTATTTCATGTAAGTTTTGTCAACGTAATCCACGAGGCTTGCCAAGGCTTCATTGCCAATATACTCGTTCAGCCAGCCTCCTACAGACGTTGAGAGCGTTAGTTTTCCGTCGCTGAAGGCGCCGGCGCCTCCCCAACCTGAAAGAAGCTGACATGGATCACAGTTTACGCAACCGTAGCCTCTGCTTGCAGGACATTTACGTTTATCAATATCTGAGCCTTTTTCTAACATCAGAATGCTGAGGCTTGTTTTTTCTGCTAGTTCAAGCGCTGAAAAGATGCCGGCGGGACCAGCTCCGATAATTATTACGTCGTACCCCAAGATAGTTCCTTCCCAGAGAACATACAGCCTCATGAATATATGATTTTTCTTTCCTACGTACTGATATATAGTCAACAGCGCATTGAAAGGCTTCCCCACGGCGGAGCCTCAATGAAAACTTGGCAACCAAACCGTCAAAGTCAAAAAACCGTAATATACTTGAGGCGATTACTAGTAAGATGTGCGGAAAGATGAGGGAGTTCAGTTCAGGCATCATAGTTTTCCGTCGTGTTCTCGGCGAAAGATTCTATCTTCTCCTCCACTACCATTATAAGGGTGACTACTGGGATTTTCCACGTGGAAACATAAAGGAAGGCGAATCAGCAAAAGAAGCAGCCATTCGAGAGACAAGAGAAGAAACAGGCTTGACAGAAAACGAGCTCAAACTCGTTGAAGGCTTCAAAGAAGAGGTCACATGGTTCTACAAGTTTCTGGGGCAGACAGTTTACAAGAAGGTAACATACTTTTTAGCTGAAACGGAAACCGAAAACGTGAAAATATCAGAGGAGCACGTTGGCGCCAGATGGCTGAGCTTCGAGGACGCGCTTCGCCTTTTGAAGTACCAAAACTCAAAGAACCTGTTGGTGAAAGCTGAAACATTCTTGAAAAACCTTGATGATCAGAGATCCGCTTCGGCGGTAAAACCCGGTGTCTGAAATAAACGAAACAGAGAGAGGGCTAAAACCCTTCTCGCTATTCTTCCTTTGTTATTTATTCTCAACAGCATACTGAAAACTGGAATGTTGAAGGTGTTATTCTACCTCAAATTGTAAGCAAGGGTTGAAAAAATGTTGGATAGTTCTACAGCGCTTTTTCGATTCTTTCGCAAGCTTCTTTGATCTTCTCTTTAGGCTGGGTCACTGAGAATCTTACGTATCCTTCTCCATATTCTCCAAAACCGATTCCCGGTGTTGCTACGACTCCCGCATCCAACAGTTTTTGGGCGAACTCCATTGAGCTTCCCCCGCATTTAACCCAAACGTAGAATGTGGCTAGTGGCTTGTTACATTTGAAACCAAGTCTTCTAAGCCCCTTCACCAGCTCGTCTCTTCTTTCGCCGTAGGTCTGGGCAGTTCTCTTCACATATTCCGGTGGGTTGCCGTTAACATAGCTCCTCAACGCCTTCACAGCCACCTTTTGGATGTAACTGGGCGGACCGGAGTCAACCTGCGCCTTAACCTTCAATAATGCGCCTATGATTTGGCTGTTGCCGACGGCGAATCCTATACGGTCACCGGTCATGCTGAAGGTTTTTGAGCATGAATGGAACTCAATTGCAACCTCTTTTCCTTCTGGAATTTCGAGAATGCTTGGGCTTCTGTAACCGTCAAACGTTATCTCTGAGTAAGCGTTGTCGTAGCAGACGATGATGTTGTTCTCTTTTGCGAAGTCAACTACCTGAGCTAGCTCTTCCTTGTTCATGACGCTGCCCGTTGGATTGTTCGGATAGTTAAGGAACATCATTTTTGCCCCTTGCGCATCCACCGATTCAAGGTCAGGCTTGAACTCGTTTTCTTCAAGCAGAGACATCGGAACAGGCACGCCTTCGCTGAGTATCGTCGCCCCGTTCGCATACACTGGATAAGCCGGGTTCGGGACAAGAACCTTTTCTCCAGGGTTGACGAAGGCGCGGGCAATGTTGGCAATCCCTTCCTTTGAGCCTATAAGCGCAATGACTTCAGTTTTCGGGTCTAAGTCCACGCCGAATCGTCCTTTGTACCATTCTGCTACAGCTTCTTTGAACTCGGGTTCTCCTTGGCTGAACGAGTAGTTATGGTTCTTAGGGTTGGAGCTTTCCTCTTTCAACGTTTCAAGCACAAGAGGAGGTGGGGGAATATCTGGGTCTCCAATGCTAAGCGAAATGAGGTCGACACCTTTTCTCCTTTTCTCGGTTATGATCTTCTCCAGCTCAGCGAAGATGTATGGAGGAAGCCTTTTCAGTCTATCCGCCGGCTCAATCTTCACAAAAACCACCTTTTTCACTAACGTTTTCTCTCAGCAAGTATTTCTCTACATTTGTCCGCGTACTTGCACCAGTCAAGGCAGGACTGTGTTTTTCTGGAAACTTTTGCCCCGCAGTTTATGCATACCCCCTCGTTTTCATCGGTCCATATTTCCACGTCTCCCCCGCAATGAGGACACTTGATGAACTCGGGTTTCGGTCTCAACAGGTTATCCAGCCCGGGGCAGGTGCGTCTCATCATGTTTTCTCATCCCCGTAAAATCTTCGGACATAAAAAAAAAGGCTATTTCCAGTCTAGCAGCCTTTTTTCTCCCTCGATCTTCTTGATGTCTGTGATGTCTTGAGTTACTTCTAAGCAGCCGAGATATTTTCCTTCTGCGTTTCGAACGGCGAAGTATCTGATGTAGATAAGCCGACCTTTAAGGTTGATCCAGAATTCAGCCGTGTCTCTGCTTCCGTTTTTGAAGGATTCAAGTATCTTGTTGACCACATGCACGCTTCTTTGAGGGTGGCATTGTTGCACTTTACGTCCAATTATGGCTTTGGTTCTCACGAATATCCGGTCTTTTCCTTGGCTGAAGTAGCGCACAGTGTCATCTTTATCGACGAAGGTGATGTCCACCGGCAACGTGTTGAGCATGGTTTCTAGTTCTGCTTTTGAAAGAGAACCTGTTTCGAACGGAATTGCATCTTCAGCTGCGATCGTAGGCGTAGGGGCTTGAGGTTCTCCGATGGCTATTGTTGCGGATTCCGGTGTGAAGCAGCAGTACCCGATTTCGTCAAACTGTCTTCTGATGTCCTTCCACTCGTTTTCTTCTATAACCTTCAAAGCCGTAGGGAAGAGAATGTTGTTTTCCTTGTAGAAATGGTTTGCAAGCGTCTCCGCTAAAGATATAGCTGTTTCTTCAATAATCCTCGTGAAACGTTGGAACTCGGTGGTCTTCCGTGCCTCGTATTGAGACCGAAGATTTTTCTCAATTTCTCTTATTTTGTCGTGTTCCATCCACATTATGGCAGGCGGCTGCGTTACCCCATGCTTTTCCAAGTACGGAAATAAAACATTCTCTTCGCGTAGATAATGCTTCTCAGACTCTTGAAAATGCTCCATAACATGCGTAAGCTGTTCATCTTCTTCTTTTGCGTCGTCAAAAGTTTTTAAGCCGCCCATTGCCTTTGCGACGTTCTTAAGTTCCCCTGCGAATTTAAGGAGCCTTTTGTGTTCTTCCATAAGTATGCGTATCGGATGCCCGTTTGGAGCAATAACTTTCTCCGCTTCAAGCGACTCCCTGAACAAAGCGAGATGAACATCACACAGCTTGCGGATTTCCTCCTGTGGCATACCTTCCTTTATTAGTTCTTCTTCGACCCTCGCAATCTCCGCGGGTGTGACGTCCCTAATTATCTCTTTGAATCTTTCCTTAACCTCCTCCGGGTCAGCGCCCTCGTGCAAACTTCTTATCAGATTCTTCAGTGCCTTTTTTCTATCTTCTTCCATGATGTTTTCTTCCTCATAAAGTCCAGTCTCGTACTTCGGATTCAACAATTAACCCGTTTCTTCCTTAACGAGCATTCCATAGATAAATGTTAACCATGTTATACATCCCTACTAATGAACCCACAGATCTATAACACCTTCAAAGGCTTTTTCAGCCTGCCCGGTCATAAAAATCCGGTCGCCCCTGAGTTGAATATCTAGGTCGCCGCCTAAAAGGCTAACAGTGCAACGGTCGCCGACCTTGTGAAGCAAATTGGCAGCCACCACAGCTGCACATGCTCCTGTTCCGCATGCAAGCGTTTCTCCTACTCCTCTCTCCCATACACGTACCTTGAGCTTGTCGACGCCTGATATTTGGACGAACTCGACGTTCGTTCTTTTAGGAAATAGACTATGATTCTCGATCTTCGGACCGACTGTTTCAACAGGGAAACTTTCAACATCGTTAACGAAGATGACGCAATGCGGGTTCCCAACGGACACACAAGTCATCCGATAAGTCAAATCGTCAACCCGTAGCTCCTCATTGACGCATCTTCCTTCTCCTTGAACGGGGATCAGTCGTCTGTCAAGAACAGGTTGCCCCATGTCAACTGTGACTGAAATGACCTTTCCGTTTTCAAGTTTGAGCTTGATGTTTTTGATGCCTGCAAGGGTTTCAATCTTCAATTCGGTATTGTCGACTATTCCCTTTTCAAAACAATATTTTGCGAAGCAGCGGATGCCGTTCCCGCACATCTCAGCCTCGCTTCCGTCAGCATTAAAGATTCTCATCTTTGCGTCTGCCACTGAGGAATTAGATAAGACGAGAAAGCCGTCGGCTCCGACCGAAAATCTTCTCCTGCACAATCTTTGAGCGATTTTTCCAAGGGTTTCCTCTTTCAGTTTTCCATCTCTGTTATCGACAAGGATATAATCGTTTCCTAACCCGTGCATTTTCCAAAAGCTCACGTTAACCATCAATTTCACCTGTCCAGTTACATTTATTCAATAAAATATCGGGTTTCATTGTTTTCAGCAAGCCTTGGTTCGGCGCATATTTATGTTTTTCGTCTTTCCTTTACGGAAATCGTACCTAAACAACTTGAACCCTAACGCCTTTCCCCGGGATCCTTTACATGCTTTCTAAAGAAAAACGGAGCGGTACACGCATATAGAAAGCGACTTCGCCGTTTATATCAGCTATGGGAAGGTGTACGACATACCAGTGAAGGTGATTGGGATTCAATCCAGCCCAAACATGGACGGGTTGACCTTTCATCTTGCTCCAGCTGTCACTTCACTCTTTTCAGTATCTTGGCATCGAAACCGTCAATCTTCAGCATGCGGTCAACCTTTTCTCCAGATATGAGGTCCTCAAGTTCCATTTTGCCACAAGAAACCTGTACTGGTTTTTCATTGTGATTCAGTGCGAAAACTATCTCTCGGTCAGAGCTAGTTCTCTTGATTGCCTCAAACCCGTTGTCTATCTGCCACCCCACGATGTTCGGGTTATCTTTATAGTGAAGAACCATTCTCTCCACGATAGTTCTCGAGTATTCTGCATAGTGAGGATTGTTCGGGCAATAGTTCTTTCGTGTTCCTGCAGGTTTTCTTCTGCCGTAACCGTCCACCCGAAGAATGTCCGGATAAGCCTTAATTATCCACGGTGGAGGAAACAGCCGAAAAACATCGATAATCTCTACGCTAGGCTACGCAGAAAACACATCACAACTTGGGGCAACATAAATGTTCTGGAATACAAAATCGCTGAATACCAAACGCAAGGCTTAACCCGCGATGAAGCGATTAGGAAGACAGCTGAAGAAGAAGACATATACTAAAATCGGAATCTTCTTTGTCAGCTAAAGCTCGGAGTCAGGCGTTGGTCACGGATAAACTCTGTTTATGAGCCTTGGAAAGGCAATAGCATCCCTTATGTGGTTGAGTTTACACAGCCACGCTATGACCCGTTCGACGCCGAGTCCAAAGCCTGAATGTGGTACAGAACCGTATCGCCTTAAGTCAATATACCATTCATAATCCTTCGGGTTAAGGCCCTCCTCCTCTATTCTTCTCAGCAGCTCCTCCAAATCATCGATCCGTTGACCGCCACCGGTGATTTCGCCGTATCCTTCAGGAGCAAGAAGATCAGCTGAAAGCGTAACCGACTGCCTCGCGGGGTCAGGTTTGTGATAGAAAGCTTTTACGCCAGTGGGGAAATGGGTGACAAAGAATGGCTTGTCGAATTCTTCTGTAAGTTTCTGTTCTTCCGTCCACCCGAGGTCGTCCCCCCAATTAAATTTCACTTTCTTCTTGGCTAGGATGTCCACAACCTCATCGTACGAAATCCTCTCGAATGGCGGCATCATCCTCGCAAGCTCTTCGGGAGGTCTGCCGAGAGATTCGAGTTCCCTAGGAACCCGTTCCGACAAGGCGTTGAAAACGTGAGCCAGCAGGTCTTCCTGAACCTTCATTATGCATTCTAGGTCGCACCATGCAGCTTCTGCCTCAAGATGCCAGTATTCCGTCAAATGTCTTCTTGTTCTTGATTTTTCAGCTCTAAAAGAAGGGGCAACGGTGTATATTTTGCCCAAGCTGGCTATGGCAGCCTCGGCGTAGAGCTGCCAGCTTTGGCTTAGGTATGCTTCTGTGTTGAAGTATTTCACGGTGAAAAGGGTTGAGCCTCCTTCGCATGCGGCGGTTATAAGCGTCGGCGAATGGAACTCTGTGTAGCCGTTAAGCTGGAACCATTCTCTGGCAGCTTCAAGAAATTTCGCCCTTACACGCAGGATCTTCTGCATTTTTTCGCTTCGGATCCAAAGATGCCGGTGATCCAAAAGGAATTCTGGGCCATGATATTTTTTCGCGATGGGATAACCTTCTTCGGCTAGGTGGATGATGTTCATGTCTTCTATTCGGATCTCGTACCCGCCGGGTGCTCTACGATCTTCCTGCACGGTGCCTGTTAATTCCAGCGTAGATTCTTGGGTGAGCTTTCTCGCTTCTTCGAACTTTTCGTTATCTACCTTTCCCTTTTTCATTGTGCATTGAATTATGCCTGTCCCGTCTCGTACCAAGAAGAAATGGATGCCGCCGCTTGACCGCATGTTGTCAAGCCAACCTCTTATTCGCACTTTTTCTCCTGTGTAGCAGCCGGAAAGAATTGAAGAAACATCAACGAATCCGTTCTTCTCCAAGCCTTTCATCACTCCGTTACAAAGGACGCGTATTGATGTAACTGCGATAACTGCAAACTACTTGCATTAACGCTACTATAAGTCTTATCGATGAGCACCTTAAAACCGCAGACATAACAGCTCTAAAACGCTTAATGAGAGTTCGGGAACCCTTCGCTTTGCCAAAAATTCTTAATGAGGAGGGACCTATTGAAGGCGTTTTATTCAGCTGCGTTTTTACTGCTTATTTCTTCGACGTTTTTCCTTGCACCAGTCGACTTGAAGCCTCGAAAAATGGTACATGCATTACAGATAAGGCGCTATTTCTTTTTCTTTCATCTTCCCCCTCCCCATCTCGCTGGTTATTCATCAGCCTCTTCTGTTTACATGCTACTAAACCAACCATTCTGAATGGTCTAATCTGGTTTCTCATCAAGGTTGTAAAGTCTCTTTTCATATGCTTTTTTCGGCTTGAATTTTCCTCTGAATTTCGGGACACGCAGCTTTTCCCGTTGCATATTCTTGAAGCGAGCTTGAGCCTTAGCCAGTTTAGTCTTCGACGGTCCTGACGGTTTTTTACGTTTCCGTTTTTTAGCTAGCGCCTTGAAAGCAGGGGACACAGATATTCGTCTTCGCCTTTTTCTTTGGACGTTGATTTCCGTGGGCTTGTTCTTTTTGAAGGCTACTGTTTTGCTGTCAAGATTGACTTCTAACACGCTCCAGCCTGCTGTTAGCCATGCCTCAGAACCAGATCGGTTTCTTGTGTTGCTCCACCAATACCGGTTTTCGTAAGCGGATGGAGGAAGCTGGTCCCCGATTATTTCTTCGATCTTTTTGAAACTAAGGGTTACATAATTTGCGTATTTCGCTCTTCTAGCGAGATACGTAGTAAGCGGCGAATATTTGCTCAGCCGAGTTTTCGGGAAAATTCTTCTCTTGGCGCATCTCAAGCAGATTACTTTTCCTTCCTCATCATAGATGAAACAGTTTCTGCAGAACATTTTTCCGCATACGTAGCATCGGTAAAGCGAATAATAATTGAAAGTTGCGCCGCAGGAGGCACATTCTTCTTCAATGAGAACCATGGTTCGCCCAGGCAGTTTCCCAGATCTCTTCTGAAAACAGAAGAGTAAACCTTAAGATAAATATTCATCCAGAAACGGCGCTGGGATTAAAAAAAGGCTACCGACCAGCTGATTTGCCATCTAGGTTCTAAACGAGAGAATGTCGTGTCCGCACCGTAAACCCAAATAAGGAGTCTGCGTATAAATCTGTGAACAAACCCTGTTTTGGTGAAAAAGAATGCTGTTAGTTCAGATATCCGATCTTCACTGCGGACCTTTATTCCGCAAAAAAGTATTCGAAACCGCGGTTAAGGAGATCAATGAACTGCGTCCTGATGTTGTGCTGGTTACCGGTGATCTAACAGAAGAAGGTCTTATGTCAGAATTCAAGATGGCGCAGAAGGAACTTGGGAAACTGAAAGCCGAGAAGATCATTTATGTCAGCGGTAACCACGACTATCGGTCCACAGGTTACCTTTTGTTCAAGGAGTATTTTCCGTTTCTTCAAGTAACCGAACTGGACGATGTCGTTATCGCAGTTTTAAGCTCAGCAAGACCGGACAGAAACGACGGTGAAATCGGGCACCGGCAGAACCTGTGGCTTGAAAGAACCCTGGAAAAATACAAGGACAAGATAAAGATTGTCGCAATACACCATCACATCATTCCGGTTCCAGACACCGGCGCAGACCAAATCACTGTGATAGACGCCGGAGACGCCTTAAGAAGCCTTACAAAATCCAAGGTTGACCTCGTTCTATGCGGGCATAGGCATAGACCTTGGAAGTGGAAACTTGAAGACATGCAAGTGTTGCACGCGGGAAGCGTGTCATGTGAAAAGCTAAGAGGCTTCTTCCTTAACTCCTACAATGTAATTGAAATTAATAACCGAATAATAGAACCGAAGCTTAAGATAGTAGGCGGCGAATTTATCGAGTTCAATGAAATAGTGAAAAGAAGAGAAATCCTCGAGGGCTCTGACATATCTAAATACGGCGACTCGCTAGCACGATGAGAAACGGCTGAGAAAAACGGCAAAAATTGTTTCTTCAGCCCTGAATCTTTCTTCGCCTTTCGTTCTCCCTTTCATTATGTGGCTGCTAAAGCTTTTGAATAGGGTTACATGACATCAACTTTAAATGTTATCAGCCATGCTTTCCTAACTGGAGACCAGAAAGGCGATTCCATGCGAAGCACCCCAATCGGTATTGTGATGTTCAACGATGAAAGGGGACACCTCTGGAAAACAAACAACCGTGAATGTACGGAAGTTCTGCAACAATGGGCGGAGGTCATCCGCAAAGGAGCAAAGAACATTGACGGCGCGTTGCGTCAAGCTGGAATCAGAACCCATCGCATAGTCGGCGATATTGATGACCCTGAAACATGTGCCAAGGTCATTGACTGGGTTCGAGCGTCCCAAGCATACACGACGATTCAAAACGAAGTGTACGGGATGTACGGCGGACATTCTATGGACATGGAAACAGGTTACTTCCATCTTGTGCCGATCATAAAAACGTTCGGCGTCACTACCCGCCAGATCGACCAGTTGTGGCTCGTCAAAAAGATGAAGGAAGTTGATGAAGAAGAGGGGGAGAAAGGCTTCAAGTGGTTCGAGCAGCTTCTAGGCGACCGGTTAAAATACGACGAGAAAATGTTAACCCCTGAAACGCTAAAAAACCAGATTAGGCTTTACTTGGCTATGAAAATGGTCAATGAAGAAGAAGGGTTTGACTTCTGCGGGTTGAAAGGGTAACATGAACTAACGGAATACATGTGCCTAGGAGATGTTCCTGAAATGTTGATGAACGATCCCTATGACTGGAACGGAGCCAAGGAGTCCACCGTCTGCGCCACTGAGGCTGATTCACTGGCAGCCGTGACAATGCAGCTGCTCAAATATATCTCCGGAGGATTGCCGGTTCTGTTCATGGATGTTCGACTGTACCACCCTGACAAAGACCTTTGGGACCTTTGCAACTCAGGCAATCACGCCAGCTGGTACGCTTCGAGAAGCATGAACCCGGAAGAGAACTTCAAGAAGATCACGTTTCATCCTGCTCTGGAATACTACTTCAAGGCTGGAGGCGCCTCAGTTGAGTTTGACGCTGCACCGGGCGAGATAACTTTTGCTCGGCTTGGGTTGTGGGATGACAAGCTTTACATGGTCATGGTGTTAGGTGAAGCTGTTGAGCTGCCCCGTGAAGAACGGATTCGCCTCAACGCAGAAACCAACCCGACTTGGCACGTTCACGCTAAGCTCCACTGCGACTTCGAGGAGTTCCTTAAGCTGTTCCCATGCAACCACATACTAGGCGTCGCAGGTAACCACATTCGCGCGTTAACATATCTCTGCGAAATCAGCGGGGTGGAGCCGATAATACTTGGGTCGGAGGGGCAACGACGAGTCAAGCCGATTTGGGACCGCATAAAATGATGGTCACCTGTTAATGGTGGTGTTTGATTTGGAAAAGAAGGTTGTAACGTTTGGGGAAATAATGCTGCGGCTTTCGCCGCCCAACTTCCTTAGATTCGTGCAAGCCAGGTCTTTTGACGCTATTTACGGCGGAGGAGAAGCTAACGTGGCAATAGCTTTGGCGAACTTCGGGGTTCCCGTTGACTATGTGACGAGGCTTCCTCCCAACGAGATCGGAGACGCTTGTTTGAACTATGTTCGCCAGTTCGGTGTAGGTGTAGACAAAATCATTCGCGGCGGAGAACGTTTGGGAATATACTTCTTGGAGGTGGGGGCTGTTCAGCGGGGAAGCAAGGTGATATATGATCGAGCGAACTCGGCTATTGCAACAATCGAGCCAGGTATGATTGATTGGGAAAAGGTTTTCTCGGACGCCTGTTGGTTCCACTGGACCGGGATAACCCCTGCTATAAGCCGCGGAGCAGCTGAAACCTGCTTGGAGGCTGTGAAGAAGGCTAAGGAGATGAACTTAACGGTTTCCTGCGACCTCAACTACCGTAGCAAGCTATGGAAGTGGGGAAAGACCGCCACGGAGGTCATGACCGAACTTGTAAAGTACGCTGATATAGCAATCGGCAACGAGGAGGATGCTGACAAAGTCTTCGGCATAAAGGCGCCGGGAGTAGATGTTCTCAAAGGTAAGGTGGAAAGCGAAAAATATCTTTACGTTGCAAAGCAACTGATGCAAAAGTTTCCGAATTTACAAAAGGTTGCAATCACGCTGCGAGGCAGCATCAGCGCTAGCCACAACACATGGTCAGGTGTGCTCTATGACGGGAAGAACTTTTTCACGGCGCCGACGTATGACATAACTCACATAGTAGATCGAGTGGGAGGAGGAGACTCTTTTGCTGCAGGGTTGATCTATGGTCTTCTGAACTTCCCAGAGGATCCGCAGAGGGTCTTGAACTTCGCTGTGGCAGCTTCCTGTCTGAAGCACACGATCATTGGAGATTCAAACATTGTTTCAGTTGAGGAAGTTGAGAAGATAATGTCAGGGATAGTTTCTGGAAGAGTGTCAAGATAAACGATGAAGGAGCGATGTTAAAAATGGCAAAATTTATGAAGCATGTGGTTATCGGCAAAATCTTAGAGCTAGGACTAGTTCCAGTTTTCTACAACGGCGACCTAGATACCGCAAAAAACATTGTTAAGGCATGCGTTGACGGCGGAGCGAAGGTAGTGGAGTTCACGAACCGAGGTGACTTCGCTTACCAAGTTTTCACAGATCTTGCGAAATGGGTTAACAAGGAATACGACGACGTCATCATAGGCGTAGGCTCAGTCATTGACCCCGTCACAGCAGGCATCTACATAAACAGCGGCGCCAACTTTGTGGTTGGACCAGTTCTCAACCCGGAAATCGCGAAAATCTGCAACCGAAGGAAGATCCCGTACAGCCCGGGATGCGGGTCTGCAACCGAAATCTCTTTAGCCGAGGAATTGGGATGCGACATTGTTAAAGTCTTTCCGGGAACGCAGGTTGGAGGTCCCGCTTTTATCAAGGCTATCCGCGGTCCTTGTCCGTGGGTGTTGCTGATGCCAACCGGCGGGGTGGATGCTACGCGTGAAAGCATCTTTGAGTGGATAACGGCTGGTGCTGCGGCTTTAGGCATCGGGTCGAAGCTCGTTCGGAAGGATTTGGTGAAGGCAGGCGACTTCGAGGCGATATCGAAGAAAGCTGAGCAATGTCTGAAATGGATTAAGGAAGCAAGGGCAACGCTGACATAGGCAAAAGGATACGAATTACGCGTTAACCGTGATAAGTCCACAAGGTCATAAGATAGATGCTGTTGTCTTTCAGGTAAGACTAGCCTTGATTGTTTACAGGTGTGGCTAGGAGAAAACATGCTTGAATGTTCTCAAGACCGATGTTCTGATTATCGGTGGAGGAGGAGCTGGATCAAGGGCTGCTATTGAGGCAGACAGTCTAGGGGCAGAAACAATTATTCTATGTAAAGGTAGGTACGGGCTTCCGGTTGCACTCCTAACTCAGCCTCAGAGTGGATGGCTTACGGCGTCGCTTTGGGTCTAACTGATCCCCGAGATAGCTGCGAAGCTCATTTCCAAGACATCGTCAAAATGGGTGGCTACATCTGTGACCATAACCTAGCGAAAATAATAGTGTATGAGGCGCCAGAACGGTTCCGTGAGCTCGTAGAATGGGGGGTGGAATTTCTTAAAGAGCCCGATGGAAGGTTTCGGCATGTCATGTCTGATGGTGCAACCTATCCCAGAGCTTGTGGAACCGGTGCTGACACAGGTAAACAGATTATGGACGCTTTGAAACGGCAAGTAGAAGAAAGAAGCATACATGTAGTCGAAAACACGATGGTTGTAGATCTCGTAACCTATCAGGGTAGAGTAGCAGGCGCTGTTGGCGTCAATCTTGAAACCTTGGAGCTGACCGCTTTCATCGCGAAGTCCACGGTTATTGCTACGGGTGGGCATGGAGGCTTGTATAAGTACAATGTTTTTCCTTCAGGAATGACGGGTGACGGATACGCTATGGCTCTCCGCGCAGGTGCAAAGCTTGTTAACATGGAGTTCATGCAAATAGGTCCATGTGTAGTTACCAAGTTTGATGTCGGCGGGATTCTGTGGAGGCTTGGACCCCGGCTCCTTAACGGATGTGGAGAAGAGTATCTTAAACGATATCTTCCTTCAGGCTTAAGCGTCGAGGAAGTTTACAGACTTAAGTCTGTGACGTTTCCGTTCACTATGAGAAACTCATCGGGTTACATTGACATCGCTAACTTCACAGAGATAGTTGAAGGAAGAGCGACAAAGCATGGAGCAATCCACTTCGACCTTTCCCACGTTCCCGCAGATGTCATAGAGACAAAAGCCGGCATCCCGTTCAAATATTTTGTCACAAGAGGAATAGACATCCGAAAACAACCGCTGGAAACAGCGCCTTCAATCCAGCACATGAACGGAGGAATACTCATAAACGGAAAGGCTGAAACAACGGTTCCCGGATTATACGCGGCTGGAGAGGCGGCTGGCGGACAACATGGATCTAACAGACCTGGAGGCAACTCGCTTGCAGACTGCCAAGTTTTCGGGGCGAGAGCAGGCAAATATGCAGCTGAACAAGGAAAGAACGTGTTTGCGCCCGGTTTCGAAGAAGCTGAAAAAATCGCAGACAGAATTGCAGAACTAGAAAAACAGAGGGGAAAAACCGCTGTCCGAGATATTACGAGCGTTCTCCAAGAGACGATGTGGCGTAAGGTTTCTGTGGTGAGAACTGAAAAATCGTTGAATGAAGCCTACGAAAATCTACTGAAGTACGAAAGGCTTACGCGTTCAGAGCTAGATGTGTGTGAATCATCTTTAGTTAAGGCTTTGGAGCCAAGGAACATGATTGACGTAGGATTGGTCATCGTGAAATCCGCATTGACCAGAACAGAAATGCGGGGAAGCCATTACCAGGCTGATTATCCGGAGAGAAACGACGAGGACTGGTTGAAGATGATAGAGGTTCAAAAGGTTGGTCCAGACCTGAAAGTCAACACGAGGATGCCTAACATGCTAATCCACCCGTAACTTGAGACAGAAAAGAAGGAAAATGGTGTTGAGGAAAGTTAGAGCAGCGGTTGTCACAGAGTTTGGCAAACCGCTCGAAATGCAGAACTTTGAGGTTCCTAAACTCCGTGAAGGACAGGTTCTTGTCAGGATAACCGCCTCAGGAGTTTGCGGTTCAGACGTTCACATCTGGAAAGGATTAGATCCGAGAGTTAAGACGCCTTTAATCTTGGGGCATGAAGGAATCGGGGTCGTCGAAGACCTCGCCGGCGAAAAATCTGACGTTTTCGGAAATGTTCTGAACGTGGGAGATAACATAATATGGGACAGAGGTGTTGTTTGCGGCGTATGCCATTACTGCGTCATACATAAAACGCCGTCACTGTGCGTCAACAGGTGGACCTACGGCATCTCAAAAACATGCGCGGAGCCGCCATACCTTAACGGCTGCTATTCCGAAGCGATGGTCTTAGATGAAAAGACAAAAATCATAAAGCTAGACAAGCAAATCGACCCTGTGACCCTTGTTTCCGCTTCATGTTCCGGAGACACCTCTGCTCATAGCTTCGATCTGCACCCACTGAAAACAGGTGAAACGGTGCTCGTACAAGGTCCCGGACCCATCGGCGCCTGCTTCTTCCGCCGCCCTTGCTATGGCGCTCAGGTTTGGCACTTGTGGAGACAGTTTCGCGCTGAAAGGCAAAGAAAGAGTCTTCTTTACGATTCTCACAATCTCAGGAGCTATGTCAACTGCACCTGCACCCATCTTTAGACCTGTGTCCGCCGCGAAGGGACATGAGATGTTCAGTTCGCACATGTCTGCTTTTGTTCCGTTGATTACCTCGCACAGCTCTTCCCATTCCGCTGGGCTGCTTCCGGATATGCTGGCTATGACGACGCCGTTCTCCCCGATGAGACGTTTTGCTTTGTTTATGTCCTCAGCGTATTCGTTATAGTCGAAGCTGGAAGCGTCTTCTAAGGAACGAAGCGTAAAGAATCTTGTCTTCTTTTTAGGATAGCCCGGATATTCCTTCCATCCGTGAAGCATGAACCTAGGTTTTGGGTAACGTCTCCCAAGTGCAGCTGAATTGCCGAAAAGAGATTTGGCTACGACCCCTCCGAAACCTGCATCCACATCTTTTTTTCATGCTTTTTGCGTCTTTTGTCGGGGTTGCTGATGCGGCGATGATGGGGTTTCTGAAAGTTACGCCTGCGAACTCGACGGAAAGGTCAACCATCGCTCTTTCGCCTTCACGGAAATAACTTAACAAGGACTTATTTCATTTTCCGGGTTTCAGCCGGGTTTCAAGTTTCTTTCAATTATTTTTTCTAAGGCTTTGCTGAATCTTGTTGCCAAGAATCGTTCTACGTTTCCTATGCTTTCTTCAAGTTGAGGGTCAAAGGGTATCTCGCCTAAGAATCTTACACCTTTCGATTCGACCTGTTGCTTAATGAACGTCGAGTCTTTCATCTTCATGTTTTCAATAACCCCGATAACTGGAACCTTAATCTCTGAAAGCAGCTCAATGAACTTTCTAACAGTCTCAAACGCTAGCTGAGAAGGCGTAGTGACGATGAGAAACTTTATGTTCCCAACAAACCTCAAAAGATCCAACGTGGCATCACTTATGCCCGGCGGCATATCTATTATGAGAAAATCTAGGTCACCCCAGATTGTCACGGCGAACAGTTCTATCAAAGCATTAGAGATGTCCGCACCTCTCAGCGGTGAGGCTCTTTCACCTGCATAGTACACAATTGACATGTACTTAAGACCGTGAACCTCAGGCGGAATTATGCCTTTTTCTTCTTTCGGCTGCAAATCGTCTATGCCCAAGATTATGTGCGAAGAGGGGCTTGTGAAGTCTAAATCGAAGAGAGCTACCTTGAAGCCTTTCCGTGCAAGCGTTAATGCCGCGGCGGAGGCAACAAGGCTTTTTCCCACTCCGCCTTTTCCGCTTGAAACAGCGATTATGTTGCGTACGTTGCGAAGCCGTTCATGGATCACGCTTATTCTAGGGTCAATCATCACGTTTAGCTCCTACTACACTATCTATCCAAACTCCACGTCCCTGCAGAACCTCAAAATCAGGACTGCCGCATCTTGGGCATTTGACGTAGGTGTGGGCTATCTCGGGCACAAAATGGATGGCTTCTCTGGCGTCTTCGTCGATTGCAACGTCGTTGAATGACCATTCATGTCCGCATGCTCTGCACTTGAACTTTGCGTTCATCCTTGTCACGTTGAACTTTGCATTTTTTAGCAGAGGCGGCTTAAGTTGAGAAAGTGCAAACTTGAAGATGTCTAGGTCTACTTGCTGGAGTTCACCTAGTTTGATGTTGACCTCTATAATCTCCTCTAGGTTTTCTTTTTCAGCGA
This sequence comes from Candidatus Bathyarchaeota archaeon, assembly GCA_003601835.1. Taxonomy (GTDB): domain Archaea; phylum Thermoproteota; class Bathyarchaeia; order Bathyarchaeales; family DTEX01; genus PIYB01. Next base: position 15,036 of record PIYB01000006.1, on the reverse strand, counting down.
TCTGAAAGGCTGTGGTTATGACGGCTTCGGCTAAAGCCCATTCGTGCATACAGAGAATTCTAGGCTAGAATCTATTTAAGGATAGGGTGAAGCTGAGGATGATTTACTTCTTTTTCTTTGCTTTTTTGACTATGACCTTGATTTTTTCCGGGTCCATCTTTTTGATTCGTTCAGCTTCCTTTCTGATGGTCTTCGGGTCTTGAAGCTCATCCACGAGAACAACGAAAATCTTTCTGTACCGGTCTTTGTTTCGGTAGATGAGTCCAACCAGCCTGTCGAAGGCTCGGACGGTTCTAACCTTCTTAAGTTCCACTGCAACGTCGTTTTTGCCTAGAACCAGATCGAACTTGTCCCGTTTTCGAGGTTTCGCACGTTCGATTGGGATTCCCCTTTTAGACAACCATTCAGAAAGCTGAGACTCATAATCTGTTTCTTTCTTGGCGCTGACTAGAGGAGCATATCTAAGTTCTTTCAGAAGTTTCTCGTCGCTTATTCCTATGGAGATTTGTCTTCTTATGATCTCCCGTTCGATTATTCTTTCCCTGATCTCCTCTTGAATCATCCTCGCCTTGCCTCTTAACTGCGTTTCAACAGGCATCTGCATCGGCACAGCGCCTTTGCCTTCAGTGGAACTGGGCACGGTTATCCGAGGAACTACTGGTCTTTCAGCTCTTAACGCCGCCCTCTGTGTTCTCCGTGTCTGCCTTCTTTTTTCTTTAGCTTTCTCCGTTTTCTTTGCTTTTTTCCTAGATGCCTTCTTCGTGGCTTTCTTTGGTGCGGGTTTTGTGGCTTTCCGTTTCTTGCCTTTCTTGGTTGCCTTCTTTATCAGTCCGATCTTTTTGGAGTATTGCCTGATTTTTAACGTGGAGAGTACTTTTAGCACATCGATCATGTCTTTTTTCTTTGTTGCTTTCTTCGTTCCAAAAAGCGTGGATTTCTCTAATAGTACCCCGGTTTCTTTTGCTAGTTGTCTTAACTGCTGAGTAGTCATCTGGTTCAGGAGCTCCTCCTTTTTCAACCTCGGCAAACCCAGCAGTTCTATAAGATCCGATTCTCTGAACTCTGAGGCGACCAGAAGGTCTATGATCTCCGATTTTTGCTTGAGGGTTCTAATGTTTCCCCGGCTGTCTTCTTTCTGGAGAATGATACCGTTTCGTTGAGCGAGCTGCTTAAGCTCCTTTACAGTAAGTCTCTCCAGCAATTCTCGTGTTGCTTCATAATCTGCCAGCTTGTCTGAAATGGACAACAATAAACCCCGACTAGGAAGTTTGAATCTTAGGATACAAAAGTCTTATGGCTATGTTCCAGTTTTTCTTACGAGACTAAGATGCAGAACAGTTTGGGCATCAAAAAAGAAAAGGTGTTGATAGCTGATTGACATCTAAGGATGAATCCGTTACGATGCTGCATGGCGCCGGCGGAACAGTCATGCACAACCTGGTTAAGAATTACGTCGTCAAATATCTGCGCGGACTGACCACGTTGGAAACCGCAGAAGTGCCGCTTGAGGCTTTAGATGACGCCGCCGTTGTTGGAGGCATCGTCCTAAAAAGTGATTCCCACGCGGTTAAACCTATCTTCTTTCCCGGTGGGGACATCGGACGGCTTGCTGTCTCGGGTACCGTAAACGACATCGCCGTTTTGGGCGCTGAGCCTCTGGCGTTAGCCTGTGGACTCGTCCTAGAAGAAGGCTTGCCCTTGACTAGTCTTGAACGGATACTCAAAAGCATGCGGGATACCTGTGCAGAAGCCGGCGTGAACGTTGTTACTGGTGACACCAAGGTTGTTGAGAAAGGCAGCCTTGGCGGATGCGTCATAAACGTTTCTGGAATCGGCAGACGCGGTGAAGCACTCGAAAAGAACATCGAAGTTGTTAAGAGATTCAGAAAAAACTTTGATCAGCGTTGGATCCTTGATTCAAACCTGTCCCCCGGCGACATAATAATCGTCTCCGGCACGGTGGGTGACCACGGCTTAGCAGTGCTTTCAGCGCAAGAAGGCTTAACGTTCGGCAGCGGAATAATGTCCGACACCAAACCGTTGAACCGTTTGATAAAACGTTTTCTCAGCGAAATCGGCGGCGTAGTTTCTATGAAAGACCCGACCCGCGGCGGTCTGGCTGACGCCTTAAACGAGTTTAGCGAGAAATCAGGAGTCGGCATCCTCATTAATGAAGATAAAGTTCCTGTTCGTGATGATGTTCGAGCCGCCTGCGAGATGCTGGGGTTAGACCCTTTTGAGGTAGGAAACGAAGGGAAAATCTTGATTGGGGTTGTTAAAGACAAGGCTAGAGAGCTACTTGAGTTTTTAAGAGCCACTGAGGAAGGGAAGGATGCCGAGATCATTGGTGAGGCAACCGCGGACTTTAAAGGAGTAGCAATGCAAACTGTTGTAGGAGGAAAACGGATAATCGCCAGACCAATCGGTGACCCTGTTCCTAGGATATGTTAGGCTCGCTGATGACGAACTACTGCAAGAAGATTGAGGCGTTGTTTTAGCTCGTCAGAAGTTTCTGTGCGGTTTCGAAGTCTTCTTTTGCCTCGTCAACCGAGCTTACCCCGATCATGCAAGCGTCTGCCTTTATCTCCTTGTAAACGTAGGATAATGCCTCTTGCGGCTTGATTCTGCCTCCTGCTAAAGGTTTGATGCCTACTATGAGTTTTCCTTGTTTTCTAGCCTTCCTTACGGCGTTCTCAACTGCTTTTTGTGTTGGGAACATCATGATGCCAAGTTTGTTGACCGGCGTAACGTATCCGTCGAATCTTTTCACTCGTCCTTCTTCAACGAGAGGAAATGAGACGCCTAGATGATGCGACCCCAGCAACGTCCGATATCCAGCTTCACGAGTTACGTCTAGGAGTTCCTCAAGTAGGTCCATTCTGGATATGGCTAAGAAATCGGTTTCCGATCCAGGTTCAATCCAAGCTATGTGGTACTCGGAGAAGGCATCGATGTTGCGTTCCCATAGGTTCCAGTCGATCCTTAACTCTCTCTGAAGATCTTTCATCCGATAAGGCTTGGCGAGTTGCAGGTTTTCCTTCCAGTTCGGGCGGCAGTTCAAGATTGGATCCTCAAGCACCCTTTGTGTGACGGATTTCCCGAACGTTTCTGACTCGTAGTTCACATGGGTTTTCCACCGCTTATAGTCGTTAAGCTTTCTCCCTCTAAGCCTCAATGGCACATCCAAGCATGGTATAAGCTGGATATCCATCCCTTCTTCGTCTTCAACTTCCTTCACGGCTTGAAGATAGATTTGCGCAAGACTGTTGAACATATGAGCGGAAGCCGAAAAAATTCTTACATCGTAGTCTATAGCGGTTTTCATGACCTTTTTTATTTCATCTTTACTGGAAAACTTGTTTCTCAGCTGTTCGTCCCTCTGTTTTCCTTGATAGCTTATTCCAAGGAAAGGAAGGTTGCCGAGAATCATTTTGTGCCGTACAAGCATCTTACGTGGGTCTCTATACATACGTAATAAATCTCGCCGCGTTCGTTTTAGGTTTTTGGAATCTACTCTGGCTGATGAAGATCTTACGGCACGATAAGATTAAAGAATCAACGACGAAAAGCAACGGTTGACGCTATTTTTTGGTTTTGGTTTTAGGCAAGATCTTGAAATACGGCTGAAGCCTATCAGAGCTAAGAAGGGCGTTCATGAAAAAGTAGGCATCGGAATATTTCTTTTTAATCATTTCCTCTAGGTCCTGCGCTGAATAAACCTTTCCAATTTCTAGCTTCAACTGCTCGTCAATCATGGCGTCTACTATGCCTGTTTCTTCGATGATGTGCCCGCAGTCCCCACAGAATGTTGCTTCTGTGTCCCGAAGAATGGTTTCTGACCCACATTTAGGACAGATTCTACCCTTCACTTGAAAAAGGTCTTTCTCAGCCATCTCCGCCCACATTCTTCTATTTTCGTGGAAAACCCTAATACGTCTTTCTGCTCACGTTGCTTTTTTCACCGCTGTCATAAACTGGAAACATTGTTGACGTACCGAACGACTTAACAACATCCAAAAAGACTTTTAAACAAGATTTCATGTAAATGAAAATAAATGTCTAAAAAGTTCAGCATTTTCATTCCAGTTTACAAAGAATCGAATTTCCTTGCAAATCTGCTGGATAGCCTTATTGCTGATCCTTACCCTGAAAAAGAAATATTTGTGGTTGTAGATGAACCAACTGAAAAAAGCCTCAGTCTAGCAAAAAAGTTCGAAAAAGTTCATTTCATATGGAACGGTGAAAGAAAAGGCAAGGTCAACGTGCTGAACGAGACCGTGGACCGTTCAACCGGTGAATACCTTCTTTTTCTTGACTCCGATGTTCTCTTAAACGGAAACTCAAACAATTTTTTAGAAACAATTGCGTCGGGGATTAAAGAAGCCGAGATAGTTGAAGTGAAAAAAGAAATAATGCGGGACTCTTTCCTAGCGAGGATAGTGAGCTATGACTATTTGAGCTTCAACTTTACAAATTGGTTCTTCTCTCGAAAGCTGAACAAATGTCTAGGTTTGAACGGCGCAGCGTTTGCAATCAGGCGAGAGACATTCTTAAGTCTCGGAGGGTTCAGAAGAGTCATCGTTGAAGACCTTGACATAGGCACACGGGCCTTCATCAAAGGCATCCGGTACAAGTTCATAAAGAACCTAGGTGTCTACACCCGGGCGCCCCCGTCTTGGAAATCATGGTTTGACCAGAGGAAACGTTGGGCAATTGGAACCGCCCTATGGTTCAAAGAATACTTTAAAGACCTCTTGCGGATCGTTCGAGCTCATCCCGGAGTCCTTCTGCCGTCGCTACTCTTCATCTTTCCTTGCCTGCCTTTCTTTCTGGTTACGCTGTTCACCCCGGATGAGCTTTACGTGAAGGCTTTCTATATTGCGCTTCTGTTTTTGTCAACGCAGGCCAGTTTACTTCTGCCTCCAACCGCTTTCACCTCGACATCCTTAGCAGTGCTCAGAAACCTGTTCCTCATGATCGGTAGCTTCGGAACTTATTCTTTCGTGTTCTATCTGCTTGCAAGAAAACTTGGCTGCTATTTCAACCCTGCGGAATTCGCAATCTTCTACCTGATCTATTCTCCACTTTGGCTTCTAATGATAATTGCTAGCATAACAAAAGTTTACTTCAAACAGAAAGAAGTGGACATAAACTGGAAGGTCTGACCGTTATTGACGGTCAAAGCAGATCCCTCTAAGGTTCCGAGAGCGGAGAAACCAAAGATCTGTTTTTACGGTTTCCGTCAATGAAGAGTCCCATTTTTTCACCGTTTACGGATGAGCAGGAATCATCACGTTGTTCGGCGCGGTTGCCGCATCGCAGACTCTTGATTATTGCATCTATACGTTCTAGGCATTCTTGTAGTCTTTTCTCATGCCGTATGATGGTTGAGATGAGGACATCAATGTCGTCGATTCTGTCATGTTCTTCCGTCACGACCCGTCTCTCCGTTAGAGCCATTCTACATGAACCATAAATAAAAAGTGTTGCGGTCCCCGGATTTAGAAGAAACAAATGGATTTTAAGTTTCATTAATCTAATCGGTTTCAGAAGAATGGAGTATTAGTACTGTCATTCTGTAAAGATGTCGAATGAGAATCTTTAATAAGTATATTACTTACGCAATACACAACACAATTTACGGTTAAGTTTAACCGTTCACAAACGGTTTAAAAACAGAGTTATATAAAACTCCTAACCGAAAACCAAAAAAGATAGAGAATCCGAGAAGGATATGCGATGAGCTCAGAAGAGAGAGGAAGATCAAGCTACCTCGATCTGCTCATAACTACGTTAATGGAGCACGAAAAGAACCTTGATGCGCTAGTGGAAAAACTGGAGAAAACATGTAAGGATCTTAAAAACCTCTACAATGAGGTTAGCTCAAACAGAGGAAAAGCACGGGTTTCAAAAGGAAAAAGCGAAGCTGCTCCGTCAGACCAAGGTTCAATAATCTACATGAAGATCAAGACCGACCGCGAAATCGATGAGATCATTAAGATAATCGAGTCCTTGAAAGAATGAAAATCCAAGCAGCTCCGTACGTTTCCCAACCATAACGCTTTAATGTTTTTACCTTGACACGGTTCCGCACGGCGCGTTTTCAGGTAACTTTATAAATGAAATCAATGCAAGGAAAGGCTCATACGGATACGTTCAGGTGTGCGGACATGTCTGAAGAATCTTTGAATCCCGGTCCCCTTGGCTTGATGGGGTTTGGCTTCACGACGATTCTTCTCAACCTTTTGAACGCAGGGTTGCTCAGTACGGATGCTATGGGAATGATTCTTCCTATGGGACTGTTCTACGGAGGCTTAGCGCAGATAATTGCCGGTTTGCTTGAAGCTAAACAAAAGAAAACTTTCGGTTTGACAGCGTTCACTTCTTATGGGCTGTTCTGGTGGTCGTTCGTAGCCATCAATCTTCTGCCGACGATGGGGCTGGCTGCTGCTCCGTCGAAGACTGCTGTTGGGGCTTATCTGTTGGCTTGGGGAATCTTCACCGCTTTGATGACTGCGGCAACGTTCAAATCAAATAAGGCTTTACAAGTTGTTTTCATAACGCTCACCATTCTTTTCTTCATCTTGGCAATTGGGGATTTCACAGGGATAGGTGCGATCAAGATTCTCGCTGGATACGAAGGAATCTTCTGTGGATCAAGTGCTGTGTACTTGGCTATCGCCGAAATACTGAACGAGACTTACAAAAGAAACGTTCTGCCCATAGGGTAGCCATCTCTTGGCAGGAGCAGGGATCTTTAGGCGTAACGAAGCCGCCCCATGCATCGTTTTTGAAGGCTCTTAATAGAACACGGAGTCTGCCAGATGAATCAGCAGATTGTACGATAGCTGTAATCTTGATTGCAGAACGCTGAGGTTTTACGAGTTTAATTAATACTATTCAAATCAGCCGTACATGTTCAGAATTCCTAATCAAAGCATAGGTAGAGACTAGGCTTGGCGACGTCTTTTAGCCATACCATGTTTCAGGCTAGAATATCTTTGGCTAGCTGCTGAAATAAAGTGTGACTGAAATCGCGGGAAGGTAATAGTTTTATATGCTATGGCTTTGTTGGAATCGCCGTGGTGATAAGCATGGTCAAGATAACCATTATTGGAGGGGGAAGTAGCACTTTCACCCCGCAGTTGATGAGGCTTTTCTTATAGTCCAGTATCTTAAGCGGAAGCACCGTTACGCTGATGGATGTGAACGCTGACCGGTTGAAGATGATGGCGGCTCTTTCAAAAAGATTGGTGGAAAAGGAAGGGGTAGACCTCAAGGTTGAGAGCACTACGGATCAAAGAGAGTCGCTGGTTGACGCTGACTTCGTTATCACTGCAATTTCTGTCGGCGGCTTCGATGCTTGGGGAAAAAGACATTGAAATACCGGCGAAATACGGCGTCTACATGCCTATAGCTGATTCTATAGGACCCCGGCGGGATTATGAGAGCCTTCTGGCACATCCCTGTACTCGTGGAAGTATGTAAAGATCTCGAGGAAGTTTCTCCGGATGCTTGGGTTTTCAACTACACGAATCCTGTAACAGCAAACACGATGGCTATGAACAGAAATAGCAGAATAAAAAGCGTCGGATTATGCACATGCTCTTCTATTCCGAGAAACGGTAAATATCTAGGTCGCCTCATGGGGGTTGAACCGGAAGACCTGTTGTTGCCTGCACCTGCTGCTGGGTTGAACCACTGTGCAGCTATCTTGGACCTTCGATTTAAGGATGGGGAGGATGCCTTCCCAACGTTAAGGGAGAGAATTGAAAACCCGGTTCAAAGGTGGGGACTTGAAAACTATGGCGTGCTGCCTTACTGTTGGAGTCACTGGACTGAATTTTTCCCTTCATTATGCCAGCTGGAGGAAGAATACAAAGGTCGGCTTCAAGGGCTCAAGATGAAGTATGGGCTAAAGGTGCACAACATGGAACGTGGCAGAGCACGGGTGGAAAAATGGGAGTCGCTTGTGGAAACAATGTCACGAGGAGAAAAGAACGAAGTTTCTCTAAAGGCGGTGCCTGCATCTGAAGGAGTGGAAGTTGTAGAAATAGTTGAAGGAATTCTGGATAACCGAAAGGCGATTCACGTTGTGAACGTGCTAAACAGGGGTGCAATAGAGACGTCGTCATAATGACAAACGGCAGCACAACCGAGTTTTACGCGAACTCCATTGAAGAGCAGAAGAATGTCATTAAGACCGTGGTTGAAACGGTGGATGGTCGCGTGCCTGTGATTGCAGGTGTGTCTCACTCCGGAACCCGGGAGACCGTTAAGATGGCTAAATATGTTGAGATGGTTAGAGCGGACTGCGCATTGGTTGTTCCACCATACTACCACACGCCGACTGTGGAAGCCTTGTATAGACACTACAAACAAGTAGCTGACTCGATAAAGATAGGTGTGATGGTGTACAACAATCCAGCCGTCTCAGGTGTGCTGATTGATCCCGCCCTTACGCAGCGGTTTTCGAAGATTGAAAACATTGTGGCTTTAAAAGACAATTCTCCGAATGCAGGTGACTACGCGTGGAAAGCCGCCTTGATTGACGAGAATGATATGGTCTTGTTATGCGGGTTAGGTGAGATGCATTATGTCGGTTCAGCCGCGTACGGTCTAAAGTACAAGGGCTTCGTTACCTTCATTGGGAATTTCGCGCCGTCCATAAGCTACGATGTTTACGAGGCAGCCAACGAAGGAGATTTTCCCCGAGCTATGGATGCTTTGAAAAAATTGTTGCCGATAAATGAGCTTGTAGGAAGGTTCATGAAGGCTCGAAAAAGCCCATCCATAATTCCGTCTATTCTCAGAGGCAACTACATGTACATGAGCATCGGCAAAGCTTGCATGGGTCTCACAGGTTTGCACGGCGGTCCGCTTAGGTTGCCTATGGAAACGCTTACGGATGAAGAGAAGGATGAACTAAGAAATGTTCTGAAAAGAATGGGCATAATCTAACCTCGAGCCGGAAAATGTAGTAAACGCATGTTTCAGCAACAATAACTTGTGCATTGTTTCCTACCGAAAAGCAGCCACATATTCCCATGGTTCATAAAGCTTATAAGCGCAGCGTTCGGAATACGTGTTCGGCGAGGTCAAGATGACCCGAAGGTCTCAAATGGAGATATACATCGATATTCTGAAGGCAGTTGCTGAGGGGAAAAAGAAGCCGACGCACATTATGTATCGTGCAAATCTTTCTTGGACAAGACTGAAAAAATACTTGGATTTCTTGATAAGCCAAGATCTTCTGTTGGAGAAGGATAATGACGGTTCAACAGTGTTCGCGTTGACCCCGAAAGGCAAGGATGTCATAGGGTACTTCAAAAGAATTGAAGGAGAACTTTATCACAAAAAGAAGGCTCTTCCATCAGCAGTTTACGCTCAGTATAAGTAAGCTGAACTGGTAACCTCCACGGAAAAGTGTCTTGCGTCCTTAAGCTTGACACGCCTACTTTTTCTATCCCCCTTTTTGTTTTTTCAGCCTACAGAATCAATATTTGACTCTGGAGATTCTTTAGACCGGTCTATGAAAGATTGTCCTTTACGTTGAACGGTTTCAGCGAAACATGAAGATCGACCGGTTTGCACGGTGGATTTTTGGTTTTTCACATGCCGGATTTCGTAAAGTTTAAGTCTTCGATGACTGCGTAAGGTGTTAATGTGGGGATGCTTACTTCCCACCACCTGATCCACGATCGAGATCGGCTTAAATCTCTTATGTTCCGCATGATCCGCAGCATGTTGTCGCTTATTCTTAGCTCCCTTATTGAAGCCGAGATTTGCCCATTCTTGATGAGAAACATGCCGTCTCGGGGGATTGTGGAGAAGTCGCCCGTTCGGTAGTTCTGATATCTCAGGTACCAGTCGTTTGTAACGTAGATACCGTTATCTATTTCTCCCAGTAACTGCTCGAATGATTTCTCTCCCGGTTGAACGATCAAATTCCACGGTCGAGGTGCAATTAACCCCGCGTTAGCAGTTGTTTCCGCACCGAATTTTTTAGCGGTTGTGCTATTGTGCAAGTAAGTCTTCAGCACGCCTCTATCTATGATGATGTTTCTCCGGGTTGGGACCCCTTCATCATCGAAAGCTCTAACGCTGAAAGCATCCGCAACCGTTGGATCATCTACGAGTGTAAACTTGTCGCATGCAACTTCTTGTCCTATCTTTCCCGTAAGAAAAGACCGACCGGCATCCACCATGAACGCTGAAGTTCGTGTTCCTATCTGGTTCACCAGATCGGCGAAGATCAAGGGTCCTAGAAGCGCAGTGAATCTGCCTGGTTGTCCCTGTGTAGGATTCGCAGCAGCCTTAGCGATTCTGCCAGCTGATTCTCCAGCTTCAGCAGGGTTAAATCCTTCTTCGTTTCTGCTTATGGAAACAGAATGTCCGGAGGACACATCAGACACAAAAGCTCGAATGGACAATTCTAGTCCTCCTCCTTCCTGTGTTGCATAAACTTGGCCAGAAGTGCATAGTGTTGACTTAGATTTGGATGCAATGAGCGTTCCCGCAACTTTCTTGGCGCCTTCCTGCAAAGCGCCGTCTATTCCGTCTTTGACGTATCCGATTAGCTTATTTGGACTAAGCGAGGTTTTTGGTGCACTCTGCAATGTTGGATTATACTGGAACGGTCCCTTCGGAAGCGGAACGTAGATGTCTGCGGGCGGCGTGACCTTAGCGGTTTTCACAAGGGTTTCTACGGCTTTCTTAAGGTTCCTAGTTGATGACACGGGCAAGACTGTGGCTGTTCTGTGCTTCTTTATCATCAAGAAAACGCTGAGAAGTGTCTCTTGATAGAATTTTGAAACGGTGATCTCGTTGTTCGAGAAGCGGATCATAACCCGCTGTTGATCTTCGAGTTCTGCAACAACATCAGTTGCGCCTTTTTCTAAGGCTAGGTTGACAACGAAGGTTGGAATCTCACTTTTCTTCATTTTATGCCCCTCCAAGCCTAATCTTTCTTAAACGTACGTGCGGTCCTCCAGTCCACACAGGTATGCCCTGCATAGGGTCTCCTTTTCCACAGTAGGCTGCCTGAAACTCTAAGTCTTTCCCGACGGCGTCAACCGCCGACCAGAGACCGATTGTTGTCACCTCGAGAACCGGGTTCTTCACCATTTCGCTTAGTTCCCCGTTCTTTATTCGGTATGCTTCCAGTCCAACATACCGCTGGTTGAACCTTCTGTCGTCAATGTTCCATTCCATGAAGTTCTTAATGTAGACGCCGTCCTTCACTCCCTCGAAAAGCTCCTCCTTCGTGTAGTCTCCCGGCTCAAGAAACGTGTTTGCCATTCTCACGATCGGCTCACGATTATAAGCCACGGCTCTCGATGCTCCGTTGCTGGTAACCCTGAAAACGCTGGCGGTTTCACGGTTATGAAGAAATTCGTTGATAACTCCTTCCTTGATCAACGTTCTTTTCCTAGCCTTCACCCCTTCATCATCATACTCGTAGTACCCGAATGACCCCTTCACAGTTGGGTCGTCAACAACGTTCACATGCGAGGACCCCACACGTAGCCCCAGAGAGTCCGGTTTCAGATAGGTTTCCCCTGCTTGTGCAGCTTCTCTTCCAAGTATTCTATCCGCCTCACCGGGATGCCCAGAAGATTCGTGGCTGACAAGACCGATGACTTCAGGTCCGAGAACAAGGTCTACTACGCCTTTAGGAGCTTTTTTAGCCTCAAGGAGAATTCTTGACAGAGAGCTCGCTTCTTCTGCGAAGAGCTCGAACATATTCCATTCTTTCACAACTTCCCAGCCCCCTGTGCCCCCCAGATTGAATGATCTCTGAACAATGCCTGATTGAGGATGCAAAGCGGTCAAGAGCGAGGACAATGCAACTCTGGGTGTAACGCTGTGAACACGCGCTCCATCACTTGTTACGACATTCTTCTCAGTGATCCAAGTGGTGAAGTTTAGCATGCGTGCAGGCATCTTAACCTTGACCTTTGCAGCGGACTCTTGTGCACACTGATCAACTTCTTTTAACAATTGGACCCGTGTTTCAAGGTCTACATCGGCGAATTTGATGACTGGTTTGACCTTCACATTTGCTTTTCCTAAATCACATTCACTCATCGAAACGCCTTTCCCCGGAATTTTTGAGGCGGCTCGAGCTAGCTTCACAGCTTGTCTTACAGCAGAACGGACAGCCTTTTTCGTCAGCCTGCTTGCCGACGCGAAACCTAGAGAGTTCCCGGCTACAACTCTTACGCTGATGCCTTTGGATTCCTGAAACGCCAATGCTTCAGTGAACCCGTTTTTCAGGATCACCACTTCTTTTACGTCTGATTGAAACCTAGCCTCAGCATACTCTGCTTTGAGGCTTCCAGCAAAATCCACGGCGAACTGGGTTAATTCTTCCAAGGCAAATCCCGATCTACTACAATTGAGGATAACTACTTAAGAGATTTTTCTAGAAATTATTTTTCCAGCCATGTTTTCTTGGGACAAATGGTTTAAACGCGTTGAAAACGAACGGGCTATAAAATTCTGGAAGCATCGCTCTTTCCATATGAACTTGTGTTGCTACAAAAACAATCAGTTTAGAGATGAATGATGAGTTAAGCTGAGAACCGCAGCTCGGAGGCTTAAAGAACAAGTCTGAAGGAACAAGCCGGCCTAAGATTCTGAGCTGACTCTGCTGAGGTTTGGGAACCTATAGACTCTTTGGAGAGCTCCTCGTTCTTTGAGTTCTTTAACGATGAGATTACGTAACCATTCTGAGGCTGTCAGTCCTTCCACTTGAGATTCGTGGATAACTGCCTCCTTTATTTGCGGCGTCACACGCGTGCATAAAAGCTCCGCTTTTGAGGTGCCTTCTATCTTCGGCATACACTACTACTCCAAGATAAGGGAACGATTTACGTGCTTAAAAACGCTTTTCTAACTGCGCACATCTTCGCTGTCCCCTATCTGACGCCTAAAAATATGCGACATTTTTTACAAACAAAAAATCTTAATTATACCGTACAAAGACGCAAAGAAACCCGCCTGCAACCCGTAAATGTTGAAAAACGGATACAACATGAAAGCCACTGCTCCCCCGATCGCCGTCAAACAAACGCCTTCAACTATGCTTCGCAATCTGCTGCCTCCTGGGGACCATCTGATTATTCTCCCGCAACGAGGGCAGTGAATGTGACGCAGTGAATGTTCCGAGTCGTACCCTGAGATTTTCGCTTGTTTCTTCAGTATGACATGGTTACAGTAGCGGCACCTATAATAATCCCCCCTTATGCTGGAGAACGATCTTTTTAATGTTGATTGTAGAGAGAACGGTCTAGCGGATTTTTCAAGAGGCATACTTTGCCTTTTTGTCTCAGAATATTAAAACAATTATGAAGAAAATAAACACAATTATACGCCATTTTTGAAACGTTTATGTCTAATATATAGTCCAAACCCTTAGTTCAGACACATAATTCAAACCCCTAATCTGAACTAGAAATAAATATTTACAGTTTGCCATATAACGCTAAGATTCTGTAATCAATGCGCAAAAAAGATGTCTCAGAAAAACTTCTTTTTCGACACAGCGGCTTTCGCATTCCTAACCCATGTTGAAGCCACTTTCTCAGAAACCCCGAGAAACCTAACTATGTCCTCCGGGTTGCTTTCTGCAAGATCTTCAGCAAAACGAATGCCTAACGTCTTTATCTTCTCCGCACGTTTCGGACCTATTCCTTTTACTTCGGTCAAATCAACTGTTCCGCGGCGCGCCGTTCTTCTACTGCTTGCACCGGCACCTTCCTTTCGTTTCGCCGTTCTTTTACGCTCAACTTTCGGCACGCTTGGTTCTGGAGTGAAAAGCACGAAGCCTCTGGAATTAATGTCATACGCACACGGCATTTTCGCATGGTTTGTTCCTCTCATCTTGAGTATTCTCAGCCTTCTGCGGAACATTTCGTGTTCATCGAAGTATGTTTCCAAATGAATTATGCCGTCAGCGAGAAACTCGGATATTCCTTCACCGATGGAGGATGAACCCCAAGGCTGATCTATGATCAATATTGATACGCAGTTCGCCTTCTTTAGGAACTTATACAAAAGATGGATCATGATGCGGATGTCTATCGATTCTTTCAGCCCCATGCCTATTGCAGAAAAGGAATCTATGACCAAACGGCTTGCATTGAGTGAGGCCATTGTTTCCATGATTGTGTCAAGGTTCTTTTGAAGGCCAGCTTCACGGGTTACCGAGAGGTCTAGTATGGCGACCCTGCCTTCTTGCTCAAGCCTCTCGAAGTCCCATCCGAACCTCAACATGTTCCTTAAGAATGTCTCCTTCGTCTCAGCGAAACACACATACACTCCTCTAGCCCTGTGCTTCGTAGCTCCATTATAGAGGAATTGGGCTGAGAAGGTAGTTTTCCCTGCGCCCGGATACCCGACTAAAAGTATCATGCTGTTGACGGGGAAACCGCCTTCTATGAGTTCGTCGAATTTGGGAATTCCCGTTGGGATACGCTGGATCAACATAAAAGCCGTCCGCCTTGGAACCCTTGCAATAATACAAAATTCAGATCCGTATAAAAGCGTTAGGCAGCTAGACGCCGTTAACCTTTGTTTCTTGCGGTGACTGGGAGTAGCTGCACAAACCGCTGCTGAAAAGTGCGGTGATGCTGTTTTGGTTGTTTTTCTGAGCGTTTTTCGCGGTTGAAATGCCGTGTATTTGCCGTTTTTGTCGTTTTGCTTCTTGAAGTGAATGCAGATTTGGTTAAGGGCTGTTTTAATGTGCAGGTTTCTTCCGTTCTCGTTTTTGCGCATTGTTTTTTTGTCTAGTTTCGAGATTCAGTTTATTTAACAAGTCATTTTGACGGTTATAGACAAATTTGTGTTAATTTAAGAGCAGGTATACTTTTGTATACAATTGTTTTACAAGAAAAATACGAAAAACAAACTTACATATGTAAAAAACCTTGATATCGAAGACAGACCTTAAACATGATACAAAAAACATGGATTCGAAATAACATGTCCAAACTCCATTCATAAACCGGAGCAAGCAAAATGACAACCACA
>PIYB01000005.1 GCA_003601835.1 Candidatus Bathyarchaeota archaeon | reverse complement strand
TCTCTCATCAAAGGTTTCTCCCTTCGCCTTAGCTTCATTCCATGGATGCCAAGACTGCAGGGTCCAGAAGATCATGTCTGTGTCCAGTTTCTCGTATGTCTTAGCAAGAGCTTCATCAGGAGCTCTGAAGGGGTCTCCGCCGTATATCTTGGATATAAGCTTGGTGTGCATTATGTACTCGATCTGGGCAACCCTGTCAGCTGACCCTGCAATTGTTTCGCGGCTTCGCTTGGAACAGTCCTTGTGCTTACGTAAGGGGAAAACCTAGCTATCTCAATTCGGACAGTTGACAACCTTTATTTTCCGGGCAAGATCTAAATGTTTTTTCCTGAAAGATGCGTTATGCCGGTCTAGACCAGATTCAGAAAAGACTAAAAAACCGTCACGCAATATGATTGAATAAGAATCTGGGAGGAGCTTTTTTGGACGTTTTCGAAGTCATCGAACAAAGAAGAAGTATTCGAGCGTTTACCGGAAAAGAAGTTTCCGAGGCTGATGTGAAGAAGATTCTAGATGCAGCTCGAATGGCTCCTTCAGCCGGAAACATTCAACCATGGACCTTCATTGTGGCGAGAAAAGGCGACGTAAAAAGAAGATTAGCTGAAGCGGCCTTAAACCAGCGTTTCATAGAAGAAGCCTCGGTGGTTATAGTGGTCTGCGCAGACGAGGAAAAGTCGGCGAGGGGTTATGGAAGCCGAGGAAAACATCTTTACTGCATCCAAGACGCTGCTGCGGCAACCGAAAACATGCTTTTAGCCGCCGTCGGATTAGGGTTAGGCGCTTGCTGGGTTGGAGCCTTCAGAGAAAACGATGTTCGGGAAACGTTGAAACTGCCTTTGGGCTTAAGACCTGTCGCGATTGTTCCCATCGGGTATCCAGCTGAGAATCCGCGGATTCCATATAAGCGGGCTCTGGAAGAAATTGTCCGGTTCGAAACGTTTTAGGGTAGCCGTAGGAAAACATTATTTACATGTGTCCAGTTTCTCCGATTAGAAGAGAGCGGTCTGAGGGGCTTAGTTGCAGAAAAACCGGGAAACAACCAAGAAGATCGTCATAGCCATAGGCGGATTCATAATTCTAGCTGGTGTGATCTTGCTGTCTACCTTCTCGCTTGCCTTTTTCGGCATATTTAACCCCGATCTTTTTTTGAGCAAAGAAATTCAGCTGGTTCTTGTCTGGGCGTTGCTCATTATCGGGGTTATCGACTTAATATCCGGCATAATACTGTTGTTGTGGTGACTGAAACAGTGAAAGCAAAGGAAGCCTTTGCGATGTTCGTCGGCATCTTTCAGAGTTTGACAGGAATACTGTCCATCACCGTTGCTTATTTGATATACTACAATCCGGACTTCTTCCCGGTTAGAACGATGTTCAACCTTCTGCCGGAACACGTAGCTTTCTATATGATGCTCCTTATCGTAGTAGGATCTTTCGCCATAATCAGCGGGCTCCTCATAATCCATGAATGGTCGATAAGAACATAGGTGTCAGGTGATGGGGGAAGAAGGAAAAAAACGGGAACTCGGCATGTTCTACGCAATTATAACGGGACTCGGCTCCACCCTCGGCATAGAATTCTTTGTTCTGTTGGACTACGCAACCAAACTTGCGGGACCCGCTGTTGTGCTGTCGCTCATAATTTCGGGACTGATAAACCTGCTGATTATGTTCAACTACGCTGAACTAAGCTCAAGCATCTCAAGAATCGGCGCTGAATACACCTTCACAAAAGCTGCCTTCGGAGGGTTCATCTGTTTCTTCTCAGGATATCTAAGATGGCTCAGCAGCATCTTCACAACCACACTGTCAGCCATGGGACTGGCTCGGATAGTTTGCTTTTTCTTCCCCTATATTAACCCCTCACTGTTCGCAGTTGTGGTGATCGCTCTTTTCACGGCGCTCAGCGTGAAAGGAGGAAGAATAGTCGATCTGGCTACGGTTATATCCTTCATCATCGCCTTTGTTGTGCTCAGCGTCGCCGGCTGCTTTCGAGGGTTAAACCTAGACAATTTCCAGCCTTTTATGCCGAACGGGTTTTATCCAGGAGTTTTAGCCGGAGCAATGTACACCTTCAGCATGTTTGTTGGCATGCGAGCCATAGTAACCAAGAGCCCCATAATAAAAGAGCCGGGAAAAGTCATTCCTAGGGCAGTATGGTTCTCCACCATCATATGTATAGCCATCTACTGCAGCGTGGCTTTCATCGCCGTGGGAACAATACCGCCAACCGCAACCTCAACAGAGCCTCTTCTAGTCCACGTGGGATACGTAATTATGGGAACAGCAGGCCAGTTACTGATCATCGTTGCATGGGCAGCTGCGGCTATAATGTCTTTGGCAACAAGCATGTCGGTTCAGACAAGTATCCTTTCAGCTCTAAGCAGAGACGGGTACCTCCCTCGGATAATATTCTCCCCCGGTAAAGGCTCAGTAACAAATTACATTGCGCAGATGGTAGGTTCCATCATAGCGATGTTCTTCGCCGCAACTGGGTTAATTACGTTCGTCGGCTACGCAGCTGGCTTCGCTTCGTTAATCGTGTTCGCCTTGGTGAATCTGTCTTTGATCAAGCTCAGAAAGACCCAGCCTAACTTAGAACGACCCTTCAAGACCCCTTTTTATCCGTACACACCTATCTTCGGGATTGTGTTCGCGTTTATGTTGATGATGTTTGTTGAAAGTTCAGCCGCGGTTCTCGTACTTGAGTTTATCCTGATCTCTCTGATGATATACCACCTGAAGATGATGGGTTACCAACGCCTACGCTTTGCAGTCGGAGGGATCAACATCGGCATAAGCGGGTTCATCATCTTGATTCTTTTTCTCAGCGGAGCAGGTGTATTACAGCTTACGTTATACTCAAAAGAACATACGGCACTTCTGATACTTGGTACAATCTTCGCTGCGACATTCTTCATAGCGGGCCTCTTGAACCTTACTAAGAGCAAAAAGGAAACAGCTGAAACTACAGGTAGGCTGTGGATGGAATAAGCCAGCCATAGTTTTTCTTGTTTTCACAAAGAATATAAAGGCAGTTAGACAAGGGTACAAGGGTGACTTATTTGAAGACATGCCCAAGTTGCGGAGCTCAGGTGGGAGATAACGCTAAATTCTGTCCGAAATGCGGCGCGAGAATCTTGCAAGAACCAGCCATAATTGAAAAAGAACAGCAACCCTTGGAATACAAGATAAAGTATCAGCCTTCATATTCTCTTCTCGAGGTTCAGCTGCCGCAAGGATCATACATCACTGCTGAAGCTGGAGCTATGACCTACATGAGCAGCAACATCGAGGTTAAAACCCGTACAAGAATGAAAGAAACCGGTTTATGGGGCACAATTAAGGTTTCCCTTCTGGGCGGCGAAACCTTATTCATCAACGATTACATTGCAAAAGGCGGCGATGGAAAGGTTGGGCTGGTATCAGCCCCCTTGGGGGATATAGCCCATCTAGAAGTCAGCCAAGAAAAAGGATACATCATCCAAAGCTCAGCTTACATCGCTTCCACACCGAAAGTGAAGCTAGACACAGAATGGCAAGGCTTCACCAAAGGACTATTCGGGCAGAATCTTTTCATGATCAAAACCTTGGGAGAAGGCGATGTTTTTATCACCGCCTTCGGCGCAATAGATAAACACGAATTGGAACCGGGAGAAAAACTGGTTGTTGACAACTTTCACTTGGCAGCCTTAAGCACAACATGCCAGTATGAGGTTCGCATGTTCGGCGGCTTGAAATCCACAATCCTCGGAGGAGAAGGCTTAATAACGGAGGTTACAGGTCCAGGTGAAGTTTATATTCAGACAAAAAATCCACAAGAGTTTGTAAACTGGCTGTGGAGATACATCGGTCCAAGAGTGCACGCTTCTTCACGGAGAGCATCGAGAGGCGGGCTTTTCGGTCGGAGATGACTTGAAGCTTCTTATTTAACTGTATACATATCCGAGGGTAAGCAACGGTCTTTTTGTTTTCGTGGTTGAGCCTTGTTTATCAGGGTGAAACCTACGCATGTTTGAAAGGTTTTATCTTCTCCAAGCCTGTAAGGTAGCATTGTCAAGAGGTGAGGCTGGTTGCGTACTCGCGTGCCAACCGTTTCGGTCGTAGGCTACAAGAACTCTGGAAAAACCACGGTTGTTGAAGCGCTGATATCCGAGCTGGTGAAGAAAGGGCGCAGAGTTGCCTCCGTGAAACATGTAAGCAAAGAAGGCTTTTCAATCGACACTGAAGGTAGTGATTCGTGGCGTCATTCAGCAGCGGGAGCTAACCCGGTTATTATTGTTTCTGACGTGGAGATGACGATAAAAACGAAAATGGGAATGGCGGGATTCTCAACGAAGAAGATTTCTAGGCTTGTAAGCGAGCATGGAGCTGAGGTCTTGATTCTTGAAGGCTTCTCTTCCTTCGTACTTGATGACCCATGGGTGGGCAAGATCATATGCGTCCGAAACCAAAGGGAATACGACCAGTTCAAAAAGAAAACGCAGAGAAACATCATAGCGTTCTGTTCATTCCACAAATTACCCGAACCTGTTCTGAGCATAAACGACGGTCTTGCAACAATCGTTGAGAAGACATCCACCTTCATTTCAGAAAAAGAAAAAATCGCGGAGATTCTGGATCGGTTACCCGGCTTAGATTGTAGAAAATGCGGTAGGTCCTCTTGTGAGGAAATGGCGGAAGCTATATTTGCGCAAGAAGCAAGTTTTGATGATTGTGTTCCGTTACGATCTAGATCGAGGCTTAAGACTCGGATAACAATTGATGATGTTGAGGTGCCGATTCAACCATTCGTATCAGAGATAATCCGCAAATCGGTTCTAGGCATGGTTTCAACTTTGAAAGGCGTAAACATAAAGGGCGATGAAAGAGTAAGCATAACAATTTCATGACTCCTTAAAACGAATCAACAGACAAACTGTTCCCATCAAGCTAGGTTTCGCATTTAACCATTGTTTAAACCAGAACTGTTCAAGGACAAGACGGGTCTCATTTTTTGAAAAATAGGTAACTCCGAAAAACCGTTGTGAACGTCGGGGACAAACCTCTTTTTTTCTATAGGCTTCTTGCCTTCCAAGTACAATGCTGCTGAAGATAGAATATCAGAAGAGGCTAAATACTGGGAGCAGTGCTATGAGCCCGATGATGATGCAGAACAACCAGAATCTAATTCTTTGAGCGACCTTCATCAGAACATGAATCGAGATTAAACCGGAAACAAAGGAGGAAAAGCAGCCTAACGCAATATCCAATATGTCGATGTTCGGGACACCTGTGGTTAGACCTAAACCTATCTGTGCACCGAGAATTGCTGGAATACTCATTAAGAACGAAAGGTTTAACGCATGCACAGTCCCAAACCCCCTAAAAAGCAGACATGAAGTGGTCACCCCAGAACGGGAAACCCCGGGAAAAGCAGAAAACCCCTGAGCCAAGCCCACAACCAGTGCATCCGTGAAATTTAGTTCTTTAACGGTTCTTCGCCCAAGCCGCCGCACCGATTTTTGAAGAAGACCAGTTGCGATTAGGGCTATGCCTATAAGCGCTATGAAATATTCTCCGGTAACCGTAGCTGTTTCCGCGAACCTGTAGATGGGATAGCCGACCAGTCCTGTGAGAACTGTGCTGAGAAGAAGGAAGGATATTAATCTGTTCTCTTCGCTGTTTGAACGTCCAGGTCGATATTTTGGAAGGACACGTAAAAGGTCAACGATGGTTCTTCGAAAATAGATTATCACCGAAAGAAGGGTTCCCGCATGCAGATAAACCGAGATTGCTAAAGCCTGCGACTGTTGGATGCCGAGAAGCATAACCATAACAAGTATGAGGTTTCCTTCACTTGAGATGGGAAGCCACTCAAGCACACCTTGGATTACGCCCAGAATGATGGCTTCCAGCAACATTGGAACCAACAGAAATAGGAAACTCGGGCAACTAATAAGATTAATCGTTCAAAAGCTTTTCCGTTGGCTTAAACCTTCCTGTTCTTCAGAAAAACGAAGCATCGAAACCGACAGGATTTTCAGATGCCCCTTAAAACAATGTCAAAAGCGTCTTGAGAACAGATACTGCCTGATATGTCGATTCGAAGTCTGAGATTCCGAGAAATATGGATCTGCGGAAGCCGCCGTTTGGATTCTGAAACCCGGCAACAAACTTCAAGGTTTTCTGTGGATACCGAGGGCTTTCATTAAGAACCTTAAGTGCCTTCACCCCGAAATACGTGTCTTCCATGTGAGTTGAAGATTCCTCCGGAGACGATACAAAACCTCCCGATGGAACCTCGCACCGTCTGATCCAGCGTAACACATCACACAACGTCTTTACGTTATAGCCTAGAAGGATTAATGTTTTCAATGCGTAGAACGTGGAGGCTATCCTTGAGAACCTTTCGCTCCCGAAACTTCCATCATTATTCTGCAGTCTCAATACGTGTTTTTGGACATCCCCAGAATTCTTTAATGAATTGAATGTTTTAAGAATCTCAACTGCTAGGTACAGGTTTTCAATTTCAGACACTGCTTCTATGTACACGTCTGCGCTTTCCCATTTTTCAATCATTCCTTCTGAAAACCGGACAACCTTGCTAATCGGTTTTAACGGTTTAGACCCGAGGCAGGTCAAAGTCGTGGTAACGTAATAGGCAACCTTAACCGAATCGAATCTTCCATCTTGATATTGAAGACTCTGCAAAAATGCGACTGTTTTATCCATGTTTCGAGGTTTGACTTCAAGCATCCTCAATATTTCTATGGCATAATACGTATCCTCAGCGTTAGATTCCGCCCCCCTGCAAAAAGAATACCCACCATCCTCATTTTGCCTTTCACGTATGTAATCCACAATACCATCTATGTCCACGAAACTGCTAATTCTACTCAGCGAAAGGATGATCCCACCCCTGTCAGCCGCATTTAACCAGTAGAAGCCATCAGCCTGAAACCAAGAAATCTCAGGCGGTTAAAGGTGAGCCTCATCACCTTAAGAATACTCACATCCAAAAAGAAGTTCTTAAATCTTTCCGCCTCAGAACTGCACATAATCCAGCAATTGCAGATGCTTGCGCCAAAACATTGATTGTTTCCAAAGATGTTTATTGCCTCATGAAAAAGCCTTTGAGGCAGATCATGTTCGTTGGGGAACATAGCGGAAATTTTCGGAATTTAGAGAACCGTCGCTTACTACATCAAACAGACAGAATGAAGAGCTAAGCAGTCTTTGTGCAAAGGTTTTATTTAGGTCCAATACATGGCGAAGCGGTGGGCATGCTAGAGACCGTGCTCTTTTTCTAGCCGTCGAATACGTGCTTGGATGAGTTCATCCATCTTTGCTTGGCTCATTTCTTCGATTTCTTCTTGTTCTCTCAGTTTATTTTCCACGACCTCTAACAGTTTTTCAGGCCAGATGGGCTTTGTAAGGTAAGCGTCCGCTCCAAGGTTCAGCGATCTGATGGCGTTGTCTTGGCTGGGATATCCGGTGATTATGACCTTCATCATTTTAGGGGTGGTTGCTGGCAGCTGGGTAAGCAGTTCTGTGCCTTCCATGTCGGGGAGCTTTATGTCCAGCAAAGCCATGTTGTAAAAGTTGTTCTTCGCTTTTTCTATGGCTTCACAACCGTTTTCAGCTGTGTCCAAACGGTAGCCGTCTGCTTCTAGGATCTCTTTTATGCTTTCCAGAATGTCTTTGTCATCGTCGACGATTAAGATTCTTTTCTTCGTTTTATCCACCCTTTTTCACCTCCTGTCTGAGCGGTATCTTAACAGTGAAGATTGTGCCCTTGTTAACAGTACTTTGAACCGTGATGCTGCCTCCATGAGCCTCAACTATTCTTTTGCAAACAGGTAAACCAAGCCCCTGCCCTTTCGCCTTCGTAGTGAACAGAGGATTGAATATTTTGCTTATATTTTCCTTTTCTATTCCGATTCCTGTGTCTTTTACGTGCACCAACGCTTCTTTGTCTGTTAGTGACGCTTCTATCGTTAGCCGACCGCCTTGTGGCATAGCTTGGAAGGCGTTCAACACCAAGTTAGTGAAAACCCGTGTCATTAAATGAGAATCAACTAACAAGGCGGGGAAATCTTCAGGGACCATTACTGCCACCTCGATGTTTTTCGGTATACTTAGTGTTTTCAGCACATTTTTCATAATGGTTAACAAGCTTGTCTCAGCTAATTCAAGCCGCATAGGTCTCGCGTAATCCTGAAGGTCAGAAACAATTTTGTCCATGTACTGCACTTGCCTCTCCATCGCCTCGCATATTTTCTCAAACCGAGGTTTAAATGCAAGCGACGACGGCATCGACTTGACTATCTTTTTCCCCACGTAAACCAAGTTCATCATTACCTGAAGCGGATTACGAAGATCATGCCCGACCATCGCCGCTGTTGAACCGATCGCAGCCATTCTTTCAGCCTTTTTTAGCCGTTCTTCAAGCTCTTTGCGTTCAGTGATGTCTGAGAAGGCGCCATCAGCGTACCGTCGACCAGCGTTCCAGTAAGTGGTCCTCGCTCTATCGTACAACCAGATCCATTTTCCGTCTTTCCTTCTGATTCTGTATTCAACCTCGTATGGTTCTCCCTTCTCAAACAATGCTTTGTATGCTTTCTTTACCTTTTCTAAATCGTCAGGATGGATTCTTCCAAACCATAGGCGTTCGCCTTTTCTGTAAATTTCTTCCGGGGTATACCCAAACACCTGTTTCACGTTGTCGCTGATGAATATAGTCTTGCCTTCTTGGGTGGATGTCCACGTTACATCGGGTATGTGTTGTATGAGCCTACGATATTTCTCCTCGCTTTTTCTCAGCTGCCTAGTTCTCTCCTTAACCATCTCCTCTAAACGTTGAGAATATTTTCTCAGCTTTTTTTCCATCTGTTTGAGCTTCGTGATGTCCCGGGAGATGCCGACTATTCCCACAACTTGACCCAGATCATCCCTGATCGGCACCTTTGTGGCTGAAACCCATCGAACCTGCCCGTTCTTGTCCACGATACGCTCGGTTTTTCTGAGAAGCGGCTTGCCGGTTTTAACAATGTTCTGCTCGTCCTCATAGGCTTTCTGAGCAAACTCCAGCGGATAGAAGTCGAAGTCCATTTTTCCTATTGCTTCTTCAGGAGCTTTAAGCCCCATTCTCATCGCATGCGCTTTATTGATTCTGATGAAACGGGATTCTGCATCTTTGAAGTAGATTGCGTCAGGAATGTTGTCCATCAACGCGTCAAACAGTTTCCGCTGGAATAACAGCTCTTTCTCCGCTTCTTTGCGTCTAGTGCCATCCTCTATGGCAAGAAGAATCAAAGGCTCCTTGTTCGTTTTACTGGATACCCGCCGAGCGTTCAACGGCATTATCCGCCATCCGATCTTCGGAAAGTTATGCTCAACCTCAAAATCTTCAATAGCAACGTTCTCAGCGAGAACCTGTTGCAACCGAGTACGTAGCTCTGCAATGTCCAACTTGTACTTGCTCAGTTCGTAAATGGAATGTTTCTCAACCCTTTCAGGTGTCACCTTAAAAGTTCGGTAGAAAGCGCTGTTAGCTGAGACTACACGGAGATCCTTGTCCAACACAACAAGAGGCTCACGTATCGTTTCAACAATGTCCTCAGCATATTCACGAGCCTCTTTAGCCTGCAATTCCGCTTTTCTACGTTCAGTGATGTCTGTGAGAATAACCAAAAAACCGTCCAGTTCACCGTTTATTCTCACGGCGTAGGTTGAGCATTGCAGAGAAAGGTTTTGACCCTTTTTGTTTTTGAAAGAAACGTTCACCCTAGTTTCTTCGCCGGAAAGGATCTTCTTAAAATTCTTCATCAGCGTTAACATGTTTTTAGGAGAAAAAATGTTTACGCGCGTAAAATGCTTTCCTAACAGTTCTTCTTTTGAACCGCCGTATAGCTCCAACGCTTTCCTGTTTAAATCAAGGATTTTTCCGTACTTGTCAATATAGATCACGGCTTCGCTCAAATTCTCAAAAATCTTTCTTAACCTAATTCCTGACTCAACAAAAGCGTCTTGCACCTCGGCGTCCGTTCCCTCCTTCTCTCGCATCATCTTCCTGTTTCCAACATGGCTAAATGCTAAGATGCCCGCCATATTGCTCTTCAAACGCTCACCTCCTTTTTCGGTAAAGAGTCAGATTCCGGCAACTTTTCTTTGTAAAGATCCTTCAAATCCTTCATAAAAGACGAAAAATCTATGGGGCCAACAGCGGTAAAAGGTATCCCTAGCTTCTTGCAAACCCATTTAGCAATCGTTCGCTCGATCAGTGCGGCTGTGCCCCAAGCTGATATGCCTTTAGATAAGCTGAAACGAGGTCCGGTATCTGAAAGGATCTTTCTTAGCTCTAAAGAAAAAGCGTCGAGGTTAGAAGGGATCTTTGTTCTTGAACCGAGCATCCGTTTAAGGTGAGCGTAAATCATCCTTGCGCTTCTGTCTCCGAGAGAAGCTCTTATCACATCGTCCATGATCTGCAATAGCAGTTCATCGAACTCGTCCAGAGTTCGGGTTTTATACTGCGGCCTGTTTTGACTGAGATGGCTCACTTTAGTACACCGCTAATTCTCAGCATCGCCCGGCTTCGCAGTCAAAAATGAACAAGTCTGAACAAAAATGAGTTACGAACTCGTGATATATACCGTAAATCAGTATGGTTAACGGAGGCTACTGGGGTCCGGGAATTCTACTTTTTCTTTTGACAGAGAGACTTCATCGTTAGGTTCATTAGGCGTTACAAAAACAAGCATAACAAGCGGTTCATTCCCAACGGAGACGCACGCATTCATATATTTGAGTTACATTTTGCGGTTTCTTAAGGTCCTAGCGACTTCAACGTACAATTTTGTACACAAAAGGCTTAAATAGTGCTTGAACGTCCAATACTTAACTCATAAATTGGATGGATGCGAAACAAAAATGGCACCTAAAAAGATACTCCTAGACGAAGAGCGAATTCCCAAACAATGGTACAACATTCAACCCGATTTGCCGAAGCCGTTGCCCCTACCAATCAACCCTGCAACACAGAAACCTATTGAACCAGCGCAGCTTATAGCGCTCTTCCCAAAAGAATGCGTGATGCAAGAGGTAAGTCAAGAACGATTCATCCCCATACCTGACGAAGTACGCAATGTCTACCGGCTTTGGAGACCTACACCGCTTTACAGAGCGGAGAAACTTGAGAAAGCCCTTGGCACCCCTGCAAGGATCTACTACAAATATGAAGGCGTAAGCCCGCCTGGAAGCCACAAACCTAACACAGCTGTAGCCCAAGCCTACTACGCAAAAGAGGAAGGCGTGCAAAGACTGTCCACGGAAACAGGCGCAGGCCAATGGGGATCCGCGTTGGCTTTTAGCTGCACGATGTTTAACATGAAATCCACGGTGTACATGGTGAAGGTGAGCTACAACCAGAAGCCTTACCGAAGGGTGATGATGGAATCGTGGGGCGCAGAGGTCT
Organism: Candidatus Bathyarchaeota archaeon; assembly: GCA_003601835.1. Taxonomy (GTDB): domain Archaea; phylum Thermoproteota; class Bathyarchaeia; order Bathyarchaeales; family DTEX01; genus PIYB01. The sequence continues at coordinate 26,906 of PIYB01000005.1, read as the reverse complement.
ATGCGAGTCCCAGCGAGAAAACAAACAGTGGAAGAAGCATCTTGAAAGAAGATCCTGACAGCCCTGGCAGCCTCGGCATAGCCATAAGCGAAGCTGTAGAAGATGCGGTTACTCATGAAGACGTGAAATACTCGATTGGAAGCGTTGTCAACCATGTTCTTTTACACCAAACAGTCATAGGACAGGAAGCGCAGATGCAGCTTGAACAGGTGGACGACTACCCAGACATCATCATCGGATGCATAGGCGGCGGAAGCAGCTTTTCCGGTTTATATTGGCCCTTTTACTACGACAAGGTTTCTGGCAAGGCTTCAAAAGATGTCAAGTTTCTAGCCGTAGAATCGACAGCATGTCCATCGGTGACGAAGGGAGCATACATCTATGACCATGGGGACACAGCACGGATGACCCCGATGTTCAAAATGCACACGCTTGGACACATGTTTATACCGCCGCCGATTCATGCTGGTGGACTGCGTTACCACGGGATAGCGCCCACGATTTCGCTGCTTAACGAGGAAGGCGTGGTTAAAACAGTGGCATACAACCAGATGGATGTTTTCAACGCAGCAAACCTTTTCATCAAAACTGAAGGGTTGATCCCGGCGCCGGAGCCTGCACACGCTATTAAAGCTGCCATTGATGAAGCTCTGAGATGCAAAGAAACAGGGGAAGAAAAGACGATCTTGTTCCTGCTTTGCGGCCACGGACACTTCGACATGCAAGCCTTCGACGACTATCTCGCTGGAAAGCTTCAACCATACGAGTACCCCGAAGAGAAAGTCAAAGAAGCAATGCGGAAGCTCAAGGCATTATACCCATGGCTTAAAACCGAGTAGTTGCACCACAATTTTTTCCCGCCCGCCCACATTTTTTTCGGTCACCGTGTTTTCTTTTCACCCATTTTATGTTGTTGACTGCTGTTTTTGCGCTCGCAACGTTTAAGTCGTCAGACCATCTAGCTAGTATCAAGAAGGCTTTATCATGAGATGGATCACTCGTAGCCATGCCATGGTTGAACGTATTGCGTGCCCATGGCTGATAAGGAAGTTTGTTGACTCCGACGCCGAGTTCATCTTCGTCGCTGCGGATAAAGTGCTTGAGATGGCTGAAAAACTTGATGCTATACCCTTCGATGTTAAAGGAGCCGAGCTGGGACATAAAGGCGACAAATGTACCTTTGACGCAATCATCGAGAGATATGGGTTGAAAGACCGAGCTTTACTGGAGCTTGCGAAAATCGTCAGAGGTGCCGATACAAAGAACAAGGATTTAACACCCCAGTCAAGGGGACTCGTAGCCATAGCTGAAGGCTTCAGATTGATAAGCTCCGACGATTACGACAACATAGAAAAACAATTTCCTGTTTATGACGCGTTTTACGCCTTTTGCTCTCTGAAGGTAGCAGCATCAAAGAAAAGTTAAGACTCTCTCATCGTCAAGCGGGTTTTCCAGCCATCTTTTGGTGAAGCGCGAATAACGCGCAGACTCCTAGAAGAGTTGCTCCTAAGGAAAAGAAGGAGCTTGAATAGCCGAATGTGGCTAGTATGAAACCGGTGATTATGGGGCCCAGCATCTGTCCCACGTCCATCACGGTTCCGAGGAATCCCATAGCTGCCCCGTAGGATTCTTTGGTTGTGAGGTCGCTTACCAACGCTGGTGTGGAAGACAGAACCATTGAGAACCCAAGTCCATAGATCACTGAGATAGCTAGGTAAGCAGCGAAACCAGCCGCGAAGGGAAGAGCGATCAGAACGAGGCCGCTTATCGTCAAACCTGCGAGTATAAGGATTTTTCTCCCTATCTTATCGGAAAGTCTGCCCATGAAAGGGCTGATGACCGGAATCAAAACTGTTTGCATGCCCATGATTGTTCCAATCAATGAAGGATCAAGCTTAGCCACATTTTTCAGGTATCCAACGAGAAAGAATTCTAGGGCTCCGTAAACGTATCGTGCCGCGGCTTCTGTGCTGCTCACAACCAGAATGTTAAGGTTCAGCAGGACTGCTTTCCATCCACGAACTGATTCGCTTTCTCGGAAACGCTTAAAAGATGTTCCAACAGGATGTTCTTCTGCAGTTTTGTCTTCTTCCTTGAAGAACACTAAGGTAGCGAAGAGGGTTGAGATGCCGGCAACGCCCACAGCGAGATATAGTGTGCTGTAGTTCCAGATGGTTATTGAAAGTATGAACCCACCTAGGAACGGGGCGATGCTGCGTCCTACGATGGTTGCTGACGTGAATATCGATATTTTTTCTCCTTTTTGGGACGGGTAATGCTCTGCTAGAGCAGCTCTTGCTACGGGTATGAAGATTGCCGTTGCGAACCCATGATAGAAACGGACCAGCACCAGTTGCCACCAAGAAGTGATGATAACGTAAAGGAAGGGAGCTGAAGCAAAGATGATGGTGGAAGCTAAGAGAACCTTTTTCCTTCCGAAAACATCAGACAATGATCCAGCTGGAAGGCTGATTAAAACACCCGGTATGGTGGAAGCAGCAGCAACAAACCCCATGAAAGCTTCAGGAGTCCCAAGGCTTTCGGCGAAGGGGTTAAGAACCGGGTTTTTAGACATGGTGGAGCTGAGGATAGCACAGGCTCCCATAACGCACATTACCAAGAAGAAATACTTTTCTGAACCTGTGTGGGCAGATGGCATCTTCCAGCTTTCCCGTTTCCAACTGCTGCTTTTATTCTTTAACGCTGAATCATGTGCTAATAAATCTAAGCCTTGTTGCGGTTAACATTCCGCCTATTTTAGCTAAGCCGACAGAAACATAGATGAAGGACGCTGCTTTTCTTTTTTGTTCATAAATCGGTTCTCTCAGATCATTATGGTTCCTTAAAAGATTCACGCTTTGCCTTTTCAGCCAGCATTCATGTGAACATGTAACGATCACGAGTTTTTCGTGTCTGTGTCAAAACAAAAAAGGGGATATTCAGGTTTAAAACCGAGGGATACATAGATTACTCGCATTCCTCTTCCTCCTCCTTTTCCTCGCATCCACTCATGTTCTTTCACCCCCTCTTTACACAAGTATAGCCGTTTTGAGCCAAAAAACAGGTTTATGCCTAAAAAGACCTGGAACATGAGTAAATTTTCTCCGCAACATACAGAACACGTGGCGAAGGCTAGGAATAAAATGCTAGCCTGAACCCTTGTGACTAGGTTTTTTCCTTTAACAGCCAGCCTGCTTCAAAAGTTAGTTTTTCTCCTATTATGTTATGTTGTTTATGGTTTTATGGGTTGCCGAAAAAGATTTTATTGCATAAGAGAACAACATATTGTTTTGTTGAATCATGTCCACTTTACTCAGGAGAATGTCTGACTTAGTTGAAGACTTCGTTCGGCAGGAAAGTCAGAACAAGGAAGTTGTAGGAATACTTGTTTTCGGCAGCTTCGCCAAAGGTAAAGTACGGGAAACGAGTGACCTTGACCTGCTCGTAGTTGGAAAGGACACTGAAGGACATTCAAGAACAAGACAAACAAGAAAGGGAATTCCACTAGAGATTCACAGGTGGCCTCTGAAGGTTTTCGGCAAACCATTTTCCGGCGACCTAGGAAACGTGCTCTCTGATGCTTTCATCTTTGAGGTTATGAGACACGGAAAAATCGTCTATGATCCAAAAGGCATCCTTCAACGGTTCAAGACGCATGCACAAACCCGTAGGCTACCGCGTTCGCACATGAAATCGTTGCTGGAACAAGCATGCAAAAGCTTACAGTTCGCCCGGAATCTTCTTGAAAAGAAGGAACTTGAAGGAGCTGAACTTGAGACAAGGAAAGCCGCCGAAGAAATTGCAAAGGCAGTACTGCTTGAGAAAGACGTGACGGAGATAGTGCCGCCTAAGAATTATGTTCCAAACCTCCGAAACATAGCCCCCGATTTTTACGGCGTATTCCGTGAAGTCCACAATCTAGGTTTCATCCGAAGAAACGAGGTTGAATCCGCCGTCCAGCAGATTTCAAACTGGCGGGAAAAAATAGCTGAAGAAGCCCGCAGCAAAGGCAAAGCAGACTGGTTGAAATGGGGCAAACCCCTTCACGGTGCAAAAACCGAATTATTCAACGCCCAAGACTGTATAGAAAGCAGAGACCTCGACGCAGCTATGTTACAGGCAAGATACTCAGCGATGCTCATCACATCGCCAATACTGCGGCTGCTGCAAGGCACCTCACCCAATGCCCCTAGCATGCGATACATTGAACTCGTTCAGAACAAACATCCTTACAGAAACATCATAAACTCAGTGATGAACTTCTCCCACAACGAACAGAGAATAAAGAAGCACATCAAGATTTTAGAAAACATCACGAAAAAATGCTTTGTGGACTAGTTGCTTTTTTGGTGTTTGTTTCTGCTTTCTTCACATCAACATTCCTCCAGTCCACAGACACCCACCTTCACCACCCACACCAAAAAACACAGAAGAAGACAGAAAAGTTAATTACTCAATAAGGTCAAATATATCATGCGTGTTCGGGTTGGGTACGGGTTCAACTGTCGTTAAGGTCGTTTTTGTTATCTGCGCGTTATTTGTGGTTTTCTCCTTTTTTGAAAATATGTTTCTTGAGACGACTTATGGACTTGACATAATTCAAACAGTTGTCTCAAGAATCTTTCAACCCATTCTGAACATTTTCGGCATAAAAATTCCGGGGTTCCCCCGTGCAGGTATTCCACTGACAATTGACACGAGATGGACGATTTGTCCGGCTTGGATAATTGTCGAGCCAAATGGAACCATTTGGTATCAAGTAACTCCGCAAAAGTTGATGGCTTATGGCGGTTCCCCAGGTGTAGCAGGATATAGTTGGAGCAAACCTACAGGAGGTCGCTCTCCTCCCTCCGGGATCACAATAGATCCGCAAACAGGGGTTCTTCGAGGAACAGGCGGAGCGTTGCCCAAATCTGGAACGTATTACTTCGATGTTGAAGTTAGCGATGGCACGAGTACCGCTTCCGTAACTTTCTCCATAGAAGTGAAGAAATATGTAAAAAAGGCGGGTCCAATTCCTGATCCAGGCCCGCCATATGCCGAGTTTCAGCAGCCTTTGATGCAAACAATACAGTTGCCGGATGGTAAGGCGGGACAGCCCTATGGTGCAACGCTCTATGTTATGGGAGGAAAACCATTCTACAGTTGGCGCTTAGACTCGACATACAAGAGCAACTTTACGTTGGCAGGCTTGACGCTGGATGCGAGTGGGGGACTTGTGCGGGGAACAATTAGCTCCGAGATGGCAGGTCAAACCATCAGGTTCAAGGTGATTGTAAGAGATAACACGGGCGAAGTAGCCATAGGGGAGCCAGTATACGAAATTTACGTTAAGCCTTAAGAACCCCGCTAAAACCAACGAGATTTATTGGGAATAGCAGTCGATCAATCTAACGTTTTCTTCAATATCTCCCAAGAGTTCCTGCTCTTAACAACTGCAACAGATGCCCTCGTAATGATCACTCGATACCTCAGAATAGATCCAAGCCTAAAAATCAAGCAAGAAAAACAAAGCTAAAAAAATAAGCCCGTTGCCTAAAAATAATTTTTAATATGGCGCCGAGGATTAGATGCAATCACGTTCTTAACATTTACAGCTTCCTTCTTATATACAGCTGTAAAGACGCATCAAAAAAGCTTGCTTCAAAGAATATAACGACTGAAGGGGTGAAAGTTTTCTGGAGAAATCTCTATATTTACCTGCTAAAAAAGGGGCTTGTTTTTCCATAAAGCATGAAAAAATACAAGCAAAAGTCCCATCAGCCCCTTCATATTCGCTTCTAGTGATGGTGCGGCCGCCGGGATTTGAACCCGGGTCACCGGCGTGGCAGGCCGACGTCCTGACCAAACTAGACTACGGCCGCGCAGGTTAGGCAAGCTAGAATTCTATCAGGTATTGTCTTAAATTGTTTTTGTCCTTTGAACCCGTGAAACTCTTTTGTTCAGGTGGCTTGGAGGAGGTTTATGCAACATCTTTAAGAACCTGATAGGAGCATCGCCTGTTTGTCCCTTAGGTTTCGGAGGTTTCAGGTTTGGGTTTGAAGGTGGAAGGCATAATTCCAGCTATGGTTACCCCCATGGACAAGAATCAGGAAATTGACGAGGAAGGAATGAAGGCGGTTATCAACTATCTTATAGACGCAGGGGTCCATGGAATCTTTGTTTCAGGCAGCCAAGGGGAAGCCTGCGTGTTAACAGATGAAGAAAAAAAGAAGATCATCAAACTGACGGTTGACGAGGTTAACGGGCGGGTTCCAGTGTACGCTGGCACGGGAGCCATCTCAACCAGAGACGTAATTAATGAGCAGATACGCAGCGGATGTCGGCGCCGACGCGGTGTCCATCGTTACACCGTACTACATAAGTCCAAGTCAAGAAGAGCTTTACTGGCATTACCGCCGTATAGCGGAAGCCGTTGACATTCCGGTGCTGTTGTACAATAACCCTAGCAGAACCAATGTGAATCTTGAGGGTGAAACGGTGCTCTTAAAACGTCTCCGGTGAACCCTTGTTTTCCACCGGGAAACCAAACAAAACAATAACCTAAAATGTTAATCTGCATAACGACTGAGTAACGCATGATCTTATGGTTAGAACCGGAGGAATCCACGTGAAACTTAAGCTCGGTTTAATCGTGTCTCTTCGACGCGACCCGAAGGAAGAGATAGAAAAAGTCCGCAGACTCGGCTTCCCAACATGCCAAGTTAGCTGCTGGAACCCAGATCTCTACAATGAAGAGATGGCTAAACTGCTCAAGCAGGCAGCTGAAGAAAACGATGTTGAGATCACGACGCTTTGGACAGGGTTCTCAGGCAAAGCCGTGTGGAACTTCATCGACGGCCCAAGCACAATCGGCCTGGTTCCCCCTGATACACGGAAGGAACGCCTAAAAACCTTGAAGAAGGCCTCCAGTTTCGCCCGTAAAATCGGGGTTGAAAGCATAACAACCCACGTCGGCTTCATACCTGAATGCCCAAAAGACCCCGTTTACGTCTCACTCGTCGAAGCTCTTAAGACCGTAGCCCAATTCTGCGGAGAAAACGAACAAAGCTTCTGGTTTGAAACTGGCCAAGAAACCCCGATAACCCTTCTGAGAACGATTGAAGATGTGGGCACAGATAACCTTGGAATCAACCTTGACCCCGCAAACCTTCTCATGTACGGAAAAGCCAACCCCGTGGACGCTTTAGACATCATCGGACCATACGTCCGCGGCGTCCACGCGAAGGACGGTGAATACCCGACAAACGGCCGCGAACTCGGCAAAGAAAAACCGTTAGGCGAAGGCCGTGTTAACTTTCCAGCTTTGATATCGAAACTTAAAAAACTGGGCTACACGGGGGCGCTGACAATTGAACGGGAGATAACTGGCCCCCAACAGATAAGAGACATCAAAAAAGCAAAAATGTTCCTAGAAAAACTCATCTAAACCTGCACTAACCATGGAACGGAAATGCCGCAAAATCTCGGATGGTCGTTGTTGAATCTTAGGGAGTTTCTTAGCCAATGAAGAGTTCACAAGCAACGACCTATCGGCTTGATTTGTTTTTTCAACTATTCTGGAAATCCATATCCTTCTTGTATGCCTGTGGAAACAAGTACATAATTCAGGAGATTATCAGAGAGTCTCGTAACCCCTTGCATCTACAACCAGCCTAACGGTATGACTCTAATAATTATGTTTACGTTTCCACAAATTTAGTAGCCCGGGAGAGATTCGAACTCTCGTCAGCGGGTCCAAAGCCCGCTATGCTTGTCCACTACACCACCGGGCTTCTTTGAGGCTATGTGTTTCTTTTTTCTGGTACTCGGTATTAACTTTACCGTTGAATAGGGAAGGCGGGTTGTCTATCTGTTCTTGAAAAGAAACTCGTCTAGGACATCTTTTGCCTTTTCCCGTTTCTTTTGATGCTCAACGAGGAATTTCTTCACTTTTTCCGCAAGCATCATCTTGTGTTCGCCGCACAAAAGTTCGCCGGACCTGCATCTTTCGCATATCTCCTTCAGTTTGCCGTCGTCCTCCTCGAACAGGTAGTACTCATAGTAGTAAATGGGGCAGATGTAAGGGTCTCCCCCAAGCTTACGTTGCTCCTCAACCGTGGGTTTGCCGCCGGTGAACGCGTTCCAAATCTTCTTCTCAGCGACCTCCGGCGGGTCCGTAGTGAACACGCAGGTTTCAGGGATGGAAGCCGACATTTTACCTCCTTTCCCCAGCCCAGGCAGAAACTTGCAGTGAATCTGCGCCGGTTTAAAGTAGCCGAGCTTCGGAGCTACATCCCGCGTCACCCTCCAGTATGGATCCTGATCTATGGCTGCGGGAATTAGGCACGGCACATTCTCGCCGGTTAGCTCCGTTTCCAAAAAACATGGAACAGCCTGGATTGCTGGAAAGAATATTATGCCGATGTTTGAGCTTTCCGTGAAGCCGAACGTGGCTTTCACGGTGGAGAATGTGATCCGTTTGGCGACTTGAACCGCTATCCTGTAAAGCGTCCCAGAATCCTCGACATCCATGATGATCTTTGTTTTCTTAGGGTCAAATCCCGTAGCGATCACATCTAAGGCGTTGTCGTAGGCAAACCCTTTTGATGTGTCAAGTGTAAACTCAGGGTGGATGAGAAATTTCTCGTCGTCCGTCATCTGGAAATACAGCTTTGAGCCGAAAACGTCCTGCAGATGCTTCGTGAATATCCACGGTACAAGATGCCCGATATGCACCGGTCCAGATGGTCCTCTACCAGTGTAAAGAACGAATCTGCGCCCCGCCTCGTACATGTCGAGAATCCAGTCTAAATCTCTGTGGGAAAAGAACAGTCCTCTTCTAAGCTGAAGATGCAGTTCACCGGTGTGTTTCTTTATTCTTTCGAGCATGTCTTCGGTTAACGGTTGCGTGCCGAACTCTTCCACTAAGCGGCTGTAGTCTATTTTACCGGAAACGGTCCAAGGTGTTACAACCATCTCTTCATCATCGTTAGACATCAGACATTACCTCTTCGACGTTTAGCGAAACAAGGGCCCATCACACGTTGCGGCATGATGTTGAAACAACGGGTCCAAATATAAAGTTTAATGTTCCGCCCTTCGTGAATCCTCAGATGACATGCTGAACCACTCGAAGGAAAACATTGTAGCCATAATTCCGGAAAACCTGTTTCCCAAGCTGAACGCCGGTTCATTAAAGGGCTTTAAAGCTGTTGAACCAAGCTTCGTACGCTGCCAGCGAGTCTTGAGCAATGCTTGGTTTCCTTTTCTCCAGCATCTCCAGAAAGTCCTGCATGCATATTGCCCGTGGCTCATGACCAGCTTCCGCCATGCCAGACTCGAAAAGTTCGCTGTTCACTTTCAGCTGAGCAGACTGGCATACGTCCATTATGTCGCTTCCGGAATATCCTTCAGTCAACCTTGCTAGCTCCTCAAGGTTGATGTCCGCCGCTGTTTTCAAACAACTCGTGTAAAGCCTAAACATTTCTAGGCGTTCAGAATAGCCCGGTGGAGGAACATATATCCTCTTCTGGAATCTTCTTATGAACGGGGGGTCAAGAGTCCAAGGCTTGTTCGTGGAGCCGATCACATAGACGCGAACCGGATTTTTCTTGTCAATTATCCCATCCATTTCCTTTAAGAACTGGTTCCGAACCCTCGTCTCGCCGCTGACTTCCAACCGGTGGATTCCCATCAAAGAGTCAAGCTCATCTATGAAGATTATCGCCGGCGCCTCAGCAGCCGCCTTCCTCGCCGTATTGAAAAGCCTAGCAACGTTCCGTTCAGCCTCCCCCAGCCACTTCGACATTATCGAAGCAGCGTCAACCGAGATGAACGTGGCTTTAACCTCGTTAGCGACCGCCGCTGAAAGCAAGGTTTTTCCGCAGCCAGGAGGACCGAAAAGAAGGATTCCTTTAGGCCACCCTAACGGGAAAAGGTCTGGTCTCAACGAGGGATACACGATTGCCTGCTGGATAGCTTTCTTCGCGTCTTCTAAACCAACGATGTCGCTCCATTTGACGTTTGGGGGTTCTCTGAGAATCAGCTCGTCAAAACCGGTTAGTTCAGTTGTTTCAGTCATCTGAGCCGTCTGAACCCGTTCGTAATCCATTCTTTCATGTCTGGATGAATTGTCAACCCAGACCTCTTTGAGCACCCTTACGCGAGTCTTGTAAACCTCGGCTCGTTGCACATAAACTCTGTTAAGATTGTGGTTAGGGTATATGTGTGCCAGCTTAAGAAGGCAATCTATGGCTCTTTGATAAGCTGCAATAGCCTGCTCCTTCTTGCCTTGACGGTCCAGCGCCACAGCTTCCTGAGCGTGCCTTATCGCTATCGTTTCAAGCTCTTCAACGGCGCTCATTCTTTCTTGTCACTGCTGAATCTCAATCTTCCCTTTTCTGCTCAAAATCTGAAGGGCCTCATTAACTTTAGCGGGAGGCAGGTTAAGCTCCTTGGCGCATCTAGATATGTTCATTTCTCCGTTGTTTCTCTCGATGTAGTCCATGACCAGCTCTTCTAGCAGAAAAGAGGAAACATCAAAAGTCTCCGTGGAACCCTTATCCGTAAAGGTTGCTTCTTTTTCGTCGACGTAAATTTCAGAGCCGTCAGCAGACAAGGCAACCAAAGGTTTAGGTTTCACGGGTCTCCGCACTTTAGTGTCAACCGGAGGCTCTGGGATTCTGCTGTAGAGATCCTGCTCGACCACACTTGCTGCTTCTTGAAGAATGGATTCAGTTGATGCATCGTTAACCACGAACGGCATGGGCATAGCCAGATCGAACTGGGTGGCCTCCATAATCTCGTTCACAACGGTGTTCAACCGGTTGACCTCTGGAACCAAGGATGGCATAACTTTAGCGACGAGACCAAGCGCGTTTTTGACGTCGCCAAATGTTGCTCCCAGCGACTCTAGGGTCGGGGTGACCATCTTAAGGGTATCTAGCCTCAAGATAGCTTGTTCCACAGCTAGCTGGGTCTGCTGCAGAATGGAAAGCACCTTTCTTATCTCAGCTATCTCGTTGGCGTATATTGTTGCTCTTGCCTTAGAGCCTTTTTTCAGGTGGAAACTGCAGGCGTTAAACAGGTTTTCGCCTCTTTTGTTAAGCTTCGAAGAAGCAAGCTCCAGCCTCGAATAGCATTTACCAAGCTCTCTCGTACAGTCTAGAATAATTTCGCTTAACGGTTTCCTTGTCTTGTTGAAGAGAGCTTTGATCATATCATCTCATCTCATGAGGCTGATTGTTGAAGAAAAATGGTCTACCCCTGAGTAACCCGGACTGGAACTGCCTGCGTCGTCTCCTTCGATTCTGTTCCTGATTTAGCTCCGGCTTCCGCGGCTGCGGGTTCAGATTCTTTCTCAGGTTCCCGTTCGGAACCACCTTGCGTTTCCGGTTTCTTTTCAGGCTCTTTCTTTTCTTGAAGTATGCTTGCAAGCTTGTCTTTGGTTCTCAGAAGGCTCAGTTTCTTCTGTTGGGCGGTTTTGACCTCTTTAAGAAGCGATACAATGGATTGTTTGTAAACATCGTCTTCAACGGTGCCTATGCCGTGCTCGATCTCCAGAAACGCGCGAGCTAGCTGAAGCGTTTTGATCTTTTCTTCTTGAGCTTTGATCTGTTTGTCCATGTCCTCTAAGAGAGAGCGGGCTTCATTCCTCATATCTTTCAATGCTTTATCGAATTCTTTGCAGAGGTTTTCATATATTTCAGGGGGAATAACCCGGTTTTCTTGAAGTCTATCAAGAATCCTTCGTTTTTTCTGTATTGTCGGAAGCCGCTCGGAAAGCATTTCAACCATTCTGTCGACGCTTGAAACTAAGAAAACCTCGTCTTTCTCCGTTTTAAGCATGCTAACGGGGTATTTGGTCAACCTTCCAAACCTGTTCTCTATTAAAACCTCTTCAGCGCGGCCTGAGGAGTCTATCAGGAACGATACGATTCTTCCGATTTCCCTGTTGTTTTCGTCCTTCACCGTTTTTCCAACAAGTTTCGGCGCATTAATATTGACGTTCAAAATTCACACATCTCCTAGTATTGGGTGTAACCGGAATCCTGCTGATATGTTTCAGGCTGTTTCAACGATGGGAGCTCTGGGAACTTCTCTTTCATCCTTTGTTCCGCAACCGTCGCTGCTTCGTTGAGAATCTTCCTCGCGTCTTCGCTTGCTATCTCAAAGTCAGGGGCTATTCCCGTTGTGTGTCCTGCTTCAACCATTATGTCATTGAGCATCATGCTGACCTGTTCAAGCTCTTTTTCAGCGTTCGGCAGCATTCCAGCCAGTCCTGATCTCACGTTTTGAAGAACCTCTGTGGCTGGAGCTAGGTTTACGACGACGTTGCCCAGCTGGGTTACCGTTCTCAATCTCAACACAACTCTTTCGAGGGCTAGCTGGGCGTTCATCATGAAGTTTGCCATTTTTCTTAGCTCTGCGAGCTCGTTGGCGAAAACGTTAGCTCGTTGCATCTGGTTTTTCGAGTAAGCATCAACAACCTTTGAGAAGATGTATCGGTCTCTATCTGCGAACCGGGTTAAAGCACTATCCAAATATTGCATTTGAGCTTCAATCCGTCTGATGGCGAGCTCAATCCTTGACTTTAACGGGGCAGACGGTTTCAATACTGCTTTGAGTCCGGTTCGGTCGCTCTCCTCCCATCTTTTAATGAACTTCGATGACAACCACTACTCACCTGAGTAAGGGAATGCATCCGTGAATTAGAACCTTGTTATTATGCTCAGAATATTGATGCATATATCTACGTATACAACCTACAGGCAACCACCAGTCAAGTTTTTGCTGTTTAGAAAGCAAAAAAAGAAAGAAAATGCCAAGTTATTAACAGAAAAGTATATTTAATTAGACGAGCGAAAACTCGGGAATCGGCTTCTCGTAAACTGTTGAACCCCTTTCCCCTCTGATGGCTTCCACCTTTTTCACTGCCTTAGCTACCTCGTCTTCGCCTAAATGAACGGATAAGGCAACCTCAGCCTGAAATTTTTCTCCAGGCTTCAACACTCTAACCCGTCCTTTTTCCCGTTCGAAACGTTTGGGATTCGGGAAGCTCGTACCCGGCTCTAAGCCTACAACATATCCGTCTTCCATTGCAACGGTGTTCTTCCACAAGGTGAAGCAGGGAAGGTTCTTCTTCGAAAACGAGACTGAAACGGCTTTGGTTGCATCTCGGTTTACCAGCACGGTTCTAGTCCGGTCTTCGTTATCCGAGAAAAGATCCATGAAGTAAACCTGTTCAACAAACCCGGTTTCCGGAGCGCCGAAAACGTTGAAGGCGTCAATCCCCTTCGCGGCAACGGAGTCTCTCGGAGCCACACGTTTAATGGGCGCCACCAGCCGAGCGCCCTTTTCCAAGAACGGGCTTCCGAAGTTACAGTGATATAGAAGCTGGGTTTCATCCGGGAAACTGCGAAGGTTCTCAATTATGTCCGAAATTTTCAACGTGTTGCTGCCGGGAACAGTCGTGATCGAGGTGGACAGTTTCAAGTTGGAGCCGAACATTGAGGTTTCGTAAACCACGCCCTCAACCCCGATCTCGAACGGCGGTTTCAAACCGATTTTAACCTTAACGACGCTTGCCGGAATGTTCGCGATTTTGCCGTGGAGAGTCAACATCACCTTCATTTCTCTTCCTTGGTTGTCCCTAAGCACATCAAAACCGGGAGCTCCGAAGCTCGCAATTCCACAACGGACAATCCACTCGTTGAATCCGTCAAGCCATCCCAGTCCACCGCGAGATTCAAGATTTACGTGCCGAGGGTGAACCAGACATTTGACGGGGGAATCCCAGCCAAGCGAAATTCCTTGGCATTCTCCTTTCCAGATGCCCATTCCGCGGGTAGGCACAACGATGAATGAAAAGTTTCCGTTGTCAACCGTGATTATGTCAACCCCGTCTGAAACGCCGCCGTGGAGCCTGCGCTTCTCTATCTTCCATCCTTCTCCTGCATCTACTTCTTCGCTTGATATACTCCAGTCTTCAACGTAGATTCCTTTTTCAACATCGGTCAAGGTCTTGCAGTAGACTTGGCTGTTTTGGTTTTTGCTTCCAGAAAGCTGACCCAAAACATTCACCCTTAATATCCATTAGACCGCGAGAATAAATGGTTTCTGATAGACTGGTGGCATACTGTAAGCTTGATTGTTTATAGGAAAAAGACGGCTTACCAATACATGGTTTCAGTTGGTTTTCCAGCTAGAACAGCCTCAGTTTCATCGAATTCCAAGGTTTTCCTTACACCTAGCTTGTAATGCCAGTCGAAACAACAGTAACGGACGAGTTTAACCTTTTTTTCCTTTGATCTCGTCGGGGACAACCTCATCAGGTGTTCGCTTCGAGAAGTTGGTGATTTCAACCGTGAATATGCATTTTTCCCATCGATCCCCGTCCTTATCCGTTATGAACTCGCCGGTTCAATGTATATCGAGAACCTTACCTTGAAGCTTCCTGATCTTTTCAGTCATCCCGTTTCGCCAGACTGTTCGCTGACAAATCTTATGTTGTTTCATCGTTTATAAAAATGCCTAGAGGTTCGAAAGTTTTAAGTTGAGTCCTTCAGCTTCTTAACTCAGTGAGGTTAAACCGGTATGCGGGACATCACGCAGGGAAGATTACTTTTGGCTCTAAGCTTCTTCGCCATGATCCTATATTTCTGGGCGCTTTTTCTGGCACCGCACAATGTTGAGTTCCTCGGGAGAACCGTTGCAGATTGGGCTCTGCTTATTCCTGTGATGATAATCGTCTATCTTTTCCTCGTCGTGGTTGCTTGGATAGGGTGGGCTATGGCGACCACACCGCCATCTTTACCTTTGTCTGAAGAAAACTCGAAAGAGGAAGAGGAAAAAGAGACATCAACATAGGCATTTTTGATAGCGTAGTGCTTGCGCCTTTCCTTTTTTGTTTCACTCTGTCTTAAGGCATGGGCTTAGGGAGACGTGACCAGTGTTCATGAACTATCTTCCATTCCCCTTCGTGTTTAACAAGAAAAGCAGTTACCCTTGAACGAACATCGAAATCTAGGTCTCTTATTGTACCGCGGTATCTTATCATGAACGTTACCAAGGCGCAGTCTCCGAAAATTTCTATCTTCCATGACCGCGTTTCATACTCATATCTTTTCAGCACCTTCAGAGCTTTCGCCTCGTTGCTTAAAGCCTCAGATTCCTGCAGCTCGAAAGGCGGCCAGTCGTCAAACTTCGTGTATTTCTCTTTGAGGACAACGGCTTCTATGATCTTCGGGTTGCGGTGTTTTATGCCTTCTATCCGACGGATCAAGGTGTTCCGTAGGACCTCTTTTACCGGCATCTTTTCCAGCGAGACCAGTCTGAATCCGCAGTATTGGCAGAAGTTTGAGCCTTCATCAACCTTTTTTCCACAGTTCGGACAAAACATGGTTTCTTTCCCACAGTATTAAAGCATCTGTTCGACTCTAAACCTTTTTGGCAACCATTGAATCTCGGGTTTGCACAATTTAAGATTCGGAACAATTCGTTAGTTTCTTATGTCACTGACCGAATAAGAACTGTTAGAGAATCCTTTGCTTTGATTGAGGAGAGATAAGAGTTTGAAAAAAAGTTCAAAGATTTCTGGATTTTACAAGCTAAGCATACCTGAAAGAATACAGATCGTGAAAGAGTTTGCAGATTTAACTGACGAGGAAGTTAGGCTTCTGCAGTCAACGGGCAGCTTAAACCTTGACCTAGCTGACCGTATGATCGAAAATGTTGTAGGCACCTTTCCCTTGCCGTTAGGCATCGCAGTTAATTTCCTGATAAACGGCAAAGACTACCTCATCCCCATGGCGATTGAAGAGCCTTCGGTTGTCGCCGCGGCAAGCTACGCAGCTAAAATGGCTAGAAGCAAAGGCGGCTTTCACACCAGCAGCACGGAACCAGTCATGATCGGACAGATCCAAACCGTCAAAGTTAAAGACCCGTACAGGGCGAAAATGGCGGTGCTGGATGCGAAAGAAGAGATTTTGAAAAAGGCTAACGAACAGGATCCTATGCTTGTCTCAGTAGGAGGCGGCGCAAAGGATGTTCAGGTCAAAGTCATCGACACGCCGCGTGGACCGATGGTCATAACAGAACTGTTGGTGGATTGCCGGGACGCCATGGGCGCAAACGCTGTTAACACAATGGCTGAAGCCGTCGCACCTATGATTGAACGGATAACGAAAGGCAAGGTTTTCCTAAGAATCATCTCGAACCTTGCGACAAAACGGCTTGCTCGAGCATGGACAGTCGTGGATAAAGAAGCAGTCGGCGGAGAAGAAGTGGTAGAAGGCATCCTCGAGGCTTACGCCTTCGCAGCCGGAGATCCCTACAGGGCTGCAACCCACAACAAAGGCATACTGAACGGCATAATCGGCGTCGTAATCGCAACCTGCAACGATCACAGAGCAGTTGAGGCAGGAGCCCACGCCTACGCCGCGAGAACAGGACAGTATCGTCCGCTTTCAATCTGGGAGAAAAACGAGGACGGAGACTTGGTTGGTTCAATTGAATTACCTATGGCCGTAGGTACAATAGGTGGAGCCACAAAGGTTCACCCGATAGCCAAGATCGCCCTTAAAATATTAGGAGTCAAGTCAGCCCGTGAACTTGGCGAGGTTATGGCTGCCGTTGGGCTTGCGCAGAACCTAGGTGCATTAAGAGCTCTTGCTCATGAAGGTATTCAGAGGGGGCACATGTCGCTTCACGCTCGAAACATAGCGGTCATGGCTGGTGCAACTGGGGACCTTATTGACCTTGTGGCTGAACGGATGGTTCAAGAACGCAAGATCAGAATGGACAGAGCGAAGGAACTCATAAAAGAGCTCCAAGCGAAGGCTTGAGACCGCTTCTTGGGGAGGCGGGTCAAAGAGGACCACATTGTGACAGTTCTGTTCTTTCTAGTTTCAGGTGAGCATCCGTCTCTTCCTTTTTCCGAAACCAAGGCAATCTTAGAGGCTGAAGGCTTCTCTTATAAGGTTCTCGAAGAGTTGACCCAGGTTTTAAGAGTACAGGCTGATATTGAATGTCTTAAAGCAGTTAAGCTCAGGGCTTCCATGATGAGAGCCGGCGGAATCGAGTTCTTCAACTGCAGGGCTGAGTCTAAAGAGATATTGAAGAACGCTAAGGAAACCGATTTCTCTGCGTTCCTAGATGCCTCTGACAGTTTCGCTGTTCGCGTAAAACGGGTTAGAGGAAGCTCTCCCGATGTTGACTCGCTTGAGCTTGAACGTCGAATCGGCGAGATCATCTATGAAAATGTTGAAGGAAGCAAGGTTGATCTGAAGGCGCCTAGGAAAAACTTCTTCGGCATCCTCACCGACGGAAGATTCATCTTCGGCTTGAAAAAAGTGCAGATCAAAGCCGGAAAGTTCGTTGAAAGAGGTTCAAAAGAGAAAGTTTTCACTCATTCAGCTGAGATGCCTCCTAAGATTGCTCGATGCATGGTTAACCTTGCTCAGGCGAAACCTGGGGACTTGATGTTAGACCCCTTCTGTGGAACCGGGAGTTTCCTAGTTGAAGCAGGTTTGATAGGCTGCCGGGTTTTGGGGTTCGATGTCTTACGTTCCATGGTTGAAGGAAGCTTAAGAAACCTCGCACGTTACGAAGTAAAGCTTGAAGGCTTAGCCGTCGCTGACACACGGCATCTCCCGTTGCCTGAAAAAAGCGTTGATTGCGTTGCCACGGACCCGCCGTACGGAACCTCTTCAACAACGCTTGGGTTAAGCAGAAAGGACGTTTTTGAAACGTTTTTGGCAACCATCAGCAGATACATTAAACCGGGTAGGCGTATCTGTTTAGCCGCCCCGAAAACTGTTGGAGTAAAGGAGATCGGTGAACGAATAGGCTTTAAGCATCTACAGTCACACCTAATTTATGTTCATAGAAGCTTAACGCGAGAGATCGCTGTGTTCGAGTTGCCGAGGTGAAACCTGTCCATGAGCATGCGAATCACGTTTCTAGGAACCGCCGCCAGTATACCCACAGCGGCAAGGGCGCTTTCAGCCGTAGCCATCCAACGTAAGGGCGAGCTCTTTCTGTTCGACTGTGGTGAAGGCACCCAGAGACAGATGATTCAAGCCAAACTCGGGTTCAACCGTAAAACAAGGATCTTCATAACCCACAAACATGGCGATCACATCTTAGGGTTACCTGGGCTTCTTCAAACAATGTCGCTGCTTGGAAGAGACAAGCCTCTGCAGATTTATGGACCTAAGGGAACCGCGGACTTCCTAGAAGCCATGATCATCACCGTCGAGTTTTCGCTTAGGTTTCCAGTTGAAGTGTGCGAAATAGAAAATGAAGGACTGGTCCTCAACGAACAAGAATATGAAGTTCACTCAGCATGGGCGGAACATTCAATCCCTTCACTGGCTTACGCCCTGATTGAGAAACCTCGTCCCGGCAAGTTTCATCCAGAACGCGCTTTGGCTCTCGGAGTTCCGAAGGGATCTTTGTGGCACCGGCTTCAGGAAGGGAAGGCGGTTAAAGTCTCAGATGAGCAGATAGTCAGACCGGATGATGTTATGGATCCGCCGAGACCTGGAAGGAAGATCGTGATAGTCGGTGACACCAAACCGTCGGATAAAATAGCCAAGTTTGCTTGCAACGCGGATATTCTGATTCATGAAGCAACTTTCGCAGAGGACCTTGCTGAGAGAGCTGCAAAGGACCTTCATTCAACCCCGACCGGGGCTGCTTTGGTTGCGAAGAAGGCGGGAGCCAAGCTTCTGGTGTTGACGCATATAAGTGCTCGATACGGTGACCCGGCGATCCTCCTTGAAGAAGCCAAAAACGTTTTTCCACACGTGATTGTTGCGGAAGACCTGATGCGGATTGATGTTCCGCTTAAAGATTAGCAGCACCGTTTTTTCAAAGACCATAGGCAGATGAGGGACTGCGATCTACACGGTTTGCACAAGCGCTTTAAGCGTTTGGACGCTTTCTAAAGCGTTCTTCTCGGATTCCACGATTAAGGCTCCCCGGAAGCCTATTTTCTTGAAGGCTCTGACAACTTTGACCCAGTTTATGTTTCCGTCTCCTATCCCTAAATGTTCATCTGCTTTCCCGTGGTTGTCGTGGAGATGCGCATGAACTATTTTGTCTGGAAAAGTCTTGATGAACTCGAAGATTTGACCGTTCACATTAGCATGCCCCACATCAAGTGTCAGACCTAAATCAGCTCCAAGATCTTCATAAAACCGGACGAACTCGCTTGGAGTTTTAAGCAGAAAAGGAAGAGGATGCAGACCGTTCTCAATAGCTAGTTTAACACCGGTGTTTTCCGCCGTGGATAACAGCTGCCGAACAGATTCAAGATTGAACTTCCAATCTAACCCCGGGGTGAAATGGCTGATCCCCGTTCGCATACCGGGATGAAAAACCCAAAAAACGGCGTTAAGCTTACCAGAGAGCTGAATCGACTTTTTCAACCTTTTAAGCACAGCGATTCTGACAGATTCCGACGGCGAAGCAATGTTTATGTCAACGAACGGAGCGTGAACCGACAGTTCTAACCCTCTGTCCACAGCAATCCGTCGTATGCTATGTACACGCCGGTCATTGAGAGCGTGCAAACCCTCATCCAAGACTTCTACGTTGCTGACTTCAACAGTCTCCAGCTGCTTAAGAAGGCTAGAGAACGGCTGCCCAAGACAGTACAGCATTGACAGTCCCACTTTCATGTTCTAAGCCACCTATCGCTGAGCTGTCTTCGGCGCTAACCAATTGATGAGCGCCCGAGGGTTATCGCATTGAATGTCAACACGGATAGGTCCAAGCGGGGATTCTCCTTCAGGCTGAGAGAAAGAAACGTGTCCAACATAAGCAACCTGTTTGTTCAGATAAAAGGTAATAGTGTCCCCACGTAGCCCGCTGAACAACACGCGTCTCGCAGCGTCAAGTATCAACTCTCTTCTCAAAAGATCACGAAACGTTACAAGCGCCTTTAAGCCTTCTTTTCTGCCGAACAGGCGTGCCTCATACTGATCGTTCAAAACTTGAAGCGGAATCTCTCCCAACACTTTGTGGACAGCTATTTTTACCTTATCAACATCTTCAGTGGGATTAACGGCTGCTTCTACGGTTATCTTGATTTTGTCCATCCGGTTCATCTCATAAACTCTTGTCTTACAAGTCGCCGCAGCTTTTCCTTGAATTCTTCCACTGTCCCCTCGTTAACAATCATGATGTCCGCTTCCGCTATCACATCGCCAAGCCCAACGCTGAGCTCACGTTTATCACGTTCAACAAATGTTTTCCAGCTTTCAGGGTCATCGCTTCTACCCCTTTTCACCAAGCGGTTAAACCGGGTCTCAGGTGAGGCGTGAACCGCTATTATCTTCATGTTCGGAAACTCCGCTTTGTACTCCTCAACTTCACGCATGCTCCGAACTCCGTCGATCACCACGACCGGTGAACCTAAGGCTTTGATCTTAGGAATACATCTTCGAGCTATGACCCCTGGACCCTCTTCCTTCCGCAGCTGAAGCATCACCTTACCCAAGTTTTCAGGCGTGGGAACCAATCTTTTTTTCTGCGCTTCAGCTCTAACCTCGTCACCCATAACAACAATCGGAAAACCGAACTCGCGAAAAACTTTTCTTATGATGCTTTTTCCCGCGCCAGGCATCCCAGTTATGCCGATGACTGTTTTTTCCGCTGTGTTCAGCCTTGAATGTCCTGCTGGTTTTGACCCTAATTTTTCTGTTTTGTTCAATTCTCGTTCCGTAGCTCCTTCTACTTCATAGTTATGACACAAGTTGAGTCTTAAAACGTTTAGTCTCTAACTGCATGTAAAAAAAGAACTGATGCTTCGGCATATGTTCTTCTCCGGGTTCCAGCCAAACAGGGTTTTCGATAGACCAAAATCATTAGCTATTTTTTGGGGCGGTTCTTTTTTTGATTCTCTTAACATATCGGTACGCTTGTATGGCTGCCATCGCTCCTTCTCCAGCTGCAGTGACTATCTGCATACCTCCGCAGGTGCAGTCTCCCGCCGCGTAGACTCCTTCTACGTTCGTTGCTTGTCTTCGATCAACCTTGATGCAGCCTCTTTTATCAACCTCTATTCCGGTTTTCTTAACAAGGTTGGTCATGGGCCCGCCGCCGATTATGATGGTGCCGAAGCGTTCAGGAGCCATTTTTCATTATTCACCACCGTTCAGTAGGATACACGGCTTCTTTTGTTTTTGATATTGGAGCTGAAGCCGCATCGACACGAGGTGGTCTAGGCTTGGATTTGATTAACTATTTTCTCGCCGAGCTCTCTGCACTTCCCGAGCTCTTCCAAGGTTGGAGCGTACTGTACTTGTAAACCGGGTTCCAGAACCTCGAATCCTGCTGTCTTCAGATGTTCGGTCATAGCTCTGACAGCTCCGCCGCCCCATCCGTAAGAGCCGAAGACAGCCCAAATTTTTCCTTTCGGCTTCAGTCCGGTGACGTATCTGAGGAACGCACTTATGGTTTGGAACATGGAGCCGTTGACGGTGGGAGACCCAACGATCACAGCCTTGGCTTCCAGTATTTCCTTGAGGATTTCGGCGAAGTCTGACCTTCGCATCTGGTAGACGTGAACTTCGATGCCTTTTTCGGCGATGGCGTCGCAGATTGCCATTGCCATTTTTTGGGTGCTGCCCCACATCGTGTCGTAAACGATGACCGCCTTGTTGCTCGTTTTCCCTTTGCTCCATTCAAGGTAAGCATTAACGATCTTACTTGGGTGGCTACGCCAAATTACGCCGTGGCTTGGAGCTATGATTCGGGGGTTAATGTTTAGCTTAGGCAGTTCCTCAATCTTTCTTATTATCAGCGAGGCGAAAGGCATCAGTATGTTGGCGTAGTATTTGGCGGCTTCATCCATGAGAACCGCCTGATCAACCTCATCATCGAATCTTTGCGACGTCGCCAAGTGTTGTCCAAAAGCGTCGTTAGGCATCAATATTTTGTCCTCCTGCAAATAGGTGAACATGCTGTCAGGCCAGTGCAGCATCGGAGCCTCAACGAACCGCAGTGTTCTGTTCCCTAGGCTAAGTTCGTCCCCGGTTTTGACTATCTGGAAATTCCATTCATTCTCCCCGTAATATTTCACTAGTCCAGCTTTGCCTCTTCGAGATGTCACAATTGTTGCGTTTTTAGCGTGCTGCATTATGTAGCTCAGCGAGCTTGAGTGGTCCATCTCGACATGGTTAACTATCACATAGTCCAAGTTTTCTAGGCTTGTGACCCGCCGTATATTATCCGCCAGCGAGGTTTTGAAAGGATACTTAACGGTGTCAACGAGCGCAGTTTTCGCGTCCACAACCAAATAGGCGTTATACGTTGTTCCTCTTCTTGTTTCATAACCGTGAAAATCTCTGAGATTCCAATCTACAACGCCGACCCAGTAAACCTTTTCAGCTAATTCCACAAGATTCATAATTGTCCCCTTTCGATATATCAGTTAAACGTAAATAAAGAATCTTCTCTCGTTTGGAAGCTATGTCTAAAGCCTCGGTAAGAAAAGGTTATACTTAAGGCTGGATTTCCTTTTCCCCTAAAATCCACAAAAGCATCTTTTTCATCGTGCCGAGCTTGCAGATTCGGCAGAGCTGAACGGTGTCTTTTTCAGCGAGCAAAGTGAACAGTTGTTCCCGTTCTTGAGGGGTAAGCATCATCTCAAGCTTTTTCGCATGTTTTTCAATCCGTTTCAACATCGCGTTAACATCATGCTCGTTTCTCAACCTAACATGATCTCCCGTTGAGTTAAACATCAAACGTATCAGTATAACACATATAAAACTCAAGACATATCCGCCGTTACTTCTTCTTTTCATGATCTACCAACTAATCTTATATCATTTGAACCTCATTATTCTACGAGGCTTCCGAGAGGAATCTAAGCATGCTCACCGAAGAATGCAGAAAGGTTCTCACAGCCATCGAAAGAACCGCTAGGAAAGAGCATCTGCCCATTATGGGACAGGAAAGAGGAAATCTTCTAGCGGAGATTGTGCGCAAGTCTAAGCCTAAACGGGTTCTGGAGGTTGGAACCTTGATAGGGTACTCAGCAATTTTGATGGCAAAGGAGCTGAACAGTGACGCTGAGCTAATCACAATAGAGGTTGACAGATCCGAAGCGGAGGCCGCTCGAGAAAACATTCGTGAAGCAAAGGTGAAGCCGAAGGTTCAGGTGTTGGTTGGAGATGCATCAAAGATCATCCCTGAGCTGAAGGGTAAATTCGACCTTGTCTTTCTGGACGGAGCTAAAAGTGAGTATCTCCGTCATCTTAAGCTCCTTGAAGATAAACTCCGAAAAGGAAGCATAATCGTAGCAGACAACGCGGAAGCCTTCGCTTATTTAATGAGAGACTACTTGGACTACGTGAGAAACTCTGGGAAGTATGAGAGCTTTTTTATCCATGCAGGCGGCGACGGGTTGGAAGTAAGCAGAAAACTGTGACCGGTAAAAACTGCTGAAGCAATCGGACTTCAACGGATTATGCAGGGAAAAATTAAGAAACAAGGTCAAGGAACCACTTATCATGAACCTGCAAGAGAGGCTGTTGGCTGTTTTCTCAGGGCGGCAGCCTGATGTTATGCCTTGGTTTGCTGATCTCACCTATTGGTACCGGGCTAAATTGTATCGTAACGAGCTTCCCAGCAAGTATCTCGGCGAACACGGTCAGATACGGTTGTACCGTGAACTTGGATGTGGGAGCCACGAAGAACTGTACAATCTACCGGGGGAAGTTACTTATTATGATGTTAAACGCTTTAGCTCCGCGGAACCGCATAGAGACGGCACCATCATATATGAGGAAGGGTTCAGCACACCAGTGGGTAGAATCGTTGGGATAAAGAAGTTTGTCCCACAGTCCGCTAGCTCAGCTCACATCAAATATCCTGTGCAAACTAGAGAAGACCTGAAGGTTCTACAGTATGTTTACAAGAATCAAGAGTTCAAGCCAGATTTCTCGCTTCAACATGACCGTTTGAAGAACTGGAAGGAAATCGGGTTTGTGAGCTCCCTTCCCCCTCGCACCCCTTTCCAGAGGCTAATCGTGGTTTGGGCAGGCGTGGTAAACACGTTCAAACTTATGATGCGTGAACCGGAAGAGCTGGAAGAAACAATTCAGGTAATGTCCGAAGCAGACGACCCAATCTACGAAGCTATCTGTGAATCACCGGCTCCCAGAGTTTATTTCGGAGAAAACATCACAAGCGACGTGATTTCACCATCGATATTCAGGAAATATCACGCGCCATACTACAAGAAAAGAGTGGAACAGCTTCACGCCGCAAAGAAGGTTATCTATGTGCACATTGACGGCACCCTTAGAGGAGTTCTGCCTTTAATGGAGGAGACAGGCGTAGATTGCGCCCAGTCTGTCACCCCTGCGCCGGTTGGAGACATCCCTGTTGAGAAGCTGCGCGAGTTTGCTGGACCGAACATCGTCTTGTGGGGCGGTTTACCCGGAGTATACTTCAGCACCCTCTATCCTAAGCATCTTCTTCGTCGAATGACTTTGAACGTCTTGGAACACCATCTTGAAGGACATAAGTTCATAATGGGCGTGGCAGACCAAGTTCCTCCCGATGGGGACATTAGCCGCGTAAAGATGGTCACAGAGTTGGTGGAGAAACACGGTAGATACGATTAACCATACTCAAAAAGTCGGAAGTAGAAGACATGACCAAGGAAAAACGGCTCAGATTTGAACATACGGTCATTGATGATAAAACCCTCACAACGGGCAACTCTGTTTGCCTCGTCGCCGACGTGAACGGGAACGGCTTCGTAGACGTGATAGTGGGAAGTTACACAAGCCCGCCTGAGGAAGGCTATCTGGTTTGGTACGAGTACTCGGATTGGAAGATGCACATAATAACAGATGAACCCTTCAACCCGCATATCTTGGCTGTTGCCGATTTTAACAACGATGGGCACATGGACATATTTGTCGGCGAGATGGGATTAGGCAGACACCTGAATCCGCGTTTGTTTATCTATCTGGGTAACGGTGACGGTTCGTTTGATGAACAGATCATAGATCGTGGCAACCCAACTCACGAAGCAAAGATCACGGACATTGGGAACACGGGTGCGTTAGATATTGTGGGTAAACCTTTCAAACCCAAGACCCAAGTTGACCTTTGGAAAAACATGACCGGATAATAATTCAGGCCGGTGTCTTTGGACCTTGCTGCGCCAGCAAAGGTTCTCAGAGTTCTTCAAAATGTTTTAGACGAGGACCCTTCGGTTGGAGGCTGAGGTGAACCCGGCGCAGCGAACCTTTATTTCAGAGTATGCATAGTATGGTTTGAATTGTTTGGGGGAAACCAAGTTTAGAGAGGCAATGTTTTACGAGAAACTTGAAGGCGGCGTTGTTCAGTGCAACCTGTGTAGTCATCATTGCAGAATAAGCGAAGGGAAAAGAGGGATTTGCGGAGTCCGGCAGAATATTAGTGGAAAATTGTATTCGCTGGTTTACGGTAAACTTGTTGCCAGCGCCGTTGATCCCATCGAGAAGAAGCCTTTGTTCCATTTTCTCCCCGGTTCACGAGCTTACTCAATAGCAACCGTCGGATGCAACTTCAGGTGCATGAACTGTCAGAACTACGATATTTCTCAGATGCCTAAGCCGGATAAACCTGTACGAGGCAGCGAGGTAACGCCAGAAGAGATCGTTAAAACAGCGAAACGGTACAGTTGCCAAAGCATAGCTTACACGTACACGGAGCCCACAGTGTTCTTCGAGTACGCTTATGAGACGGCTAAGCTGGCTGCTGAGGAAGGCATCAGAAACATCCTTGTCACCAACGGATACATCACCCCTGAAGCCTTGAAAACCATAGCTCCATACCTTGACGCAGCGAACATCGACCTAAAAAGTTCAAGCGACAAGTTCTACCAAAAGGTTTGCGGAGCGCGCCTGCAGCCCGTGCTTGAAGCGATAAGGCTGTACAAGAAGCTAGGAATCTGGATTGAGATTACAACGTTGGTTATTCCGTCACTGAACGATTCGGAAGACGATTTAAGGAAGATAGCGGAGTTCATAAAAGAAGTCGATGAAGGAATCCCATGGCACGTCTCCCGGTTCTTCCCAGCCTTCAAGCTTTCAGCGTTACCTCCAACCCCTCTGTCAACCTTGAACAAAGCGAGAAAAATCGGTTTAGAATCCAGATTAAGATATGTTTACCAAGGAAATGCATCGGGGGAAGGAGAAAACACATTTTGCCATAAGTGCGGTCGTTTGCTGATTGAAAGATGTGGATACAATGTTCGCCAGAATAATATCAAGGAATCTCAATGCCCATACTGCGGCACAGAGATAAACGGGGTCTGGACTTAAAAAACTCAGACGTACAAAACAAGCCTAAAAACATTAAACCATTAAACATCCAAACCTAGACCTAAAAACAAAAGAAAACCATAAGAAGAGACAATAGCTCTACATGACTTTGCACATGAAGGAGCAATAGCCATCGAAGGCCTAAACGCTTCTATACTTTGCTCCGAGCTCGAACAAGAAACAACCAAAGCAACGAATATGCGTGGATTGTTAGAAGAAACAGCTAGCTAACGATAAGCCTTCGCACAAGCTACCATTGCCAAACATCAATTTTGATCTTACCGCCTTCAGAAAAACGCTTTCAAGAAACAAACACCACGCACAGGCCCGTAAATTCGTCCAGATGCTAGTCCTTTTTCAGCTCGACACCTCGGGTGGTTGGGGGCCGCGGGCTAAACCTGTCGGCCGAAGCCTTCAGGCGTACACCCCGGCTCCATCAAACCCATCTTCTATGGGAACCCTCGTCCATGACTGAGGCCCGTCACCGGGTCTCCTGCCATGGAATGGCCGCCTCTTCTCGGGAGCGGCTTCGAGCTTAGATGCTTTCAGCTCTTATCCGCAGCAGCGTGGCTGCCCGGCAGTGCCCTGTCG
>PIYB01000004.1 GCA_003601835.1 Candidatus Bathyarchaeota archaeon | reverse complement strand
TAAGGAAGTCGAGATAAAACGCCGGTCAAGAGTTAAGGAAGAGGCTCTGGTGAAATATGAAAAGGCTTTGAGCGAAGGTAAGATTGAAGAGGCTCGAATGTATGCGCAGATGACCTCACGTTTGAAGGACTACATGGCTGATGACTCGAAACGTCTACTTGAATGCATGGGGGTTCCTTGGATTCAAGCACCTTCAGAAGGCGAAGCCCAAGCTGCTCACATCGTTAAGAAGGGGGACGCCGACTATTGTGCCAGTCAAGACTTTGACAGCCTTCTGTTCGGAGCGCCTGCGCTGCTTAGAAACCTAACGATCTCAGGCAGGAGGAAGCTACCCCGGAAAAAGGTGTATATTGAGGTTGTACCGGAGATTATTGAGATCAAAAAGGTTTTGAAGAGTCTAGGGATAACTCATGGACAACTCATCGACATAGGCATCTTAATAGGCACCGATTTCAACCCGGACGGCGTAAAGGGCATCGGTCCGAAGACGGCTCTTAAACTCATAAAGAAGTACGGCAGCATCGAAGAAGCAATCCCCAACATAAAGAACGCTGAGTTCCCGGTTGAGCCTAAACGAATAAAAGAGATCTTCCTTCACCCCAAAGTCACAGACAGGTATACTCTTGAATGGCGGGACCCGGATATGGAAGGCGTCATCCAGTTTCTCTGCGGCGAAAAAGACTTTTCCGTTGAACGCGTGAGAAAAGCCTTGACCAGAGCTATTGAAGGACTGAAAGCGGCGAAAACGAAGACAACCCTTGAAGCTTGGTTTTCTTAACCCGTTGAAGGAAAGAAAATGAACGACGAGAACCGCATTCAACCCTATTCAGGCAATCCGTTCTATTGGCAATACAAAGGGTAAACCCGTGCTGTTGCTGGGCGGCTCTTGTCAAGACGCGGAGAAACATCTAGATCTAAACAGCGGTTCCGAGAAAAAGTTAGGCACATCAAGCCATCGTCAGCCGAAAACCAGAGAAAAGTTTGCCTGAAGATTATCTCGTTAACGGTTCATTTTTTCATCCTTTTCGGTTAGACATCTTTTCCGTCATTCTCTCTTGATGGAGCTTGAGGAAGTATCTTAGCCGGGTGAAATAGGTACCTGCGACTTCCTCGGCTTCGGCGGGGGTTAGATGATGCAACGGCGTCGCAATCAGATGAGCAATCAAGGGAGCCTTCCATTTCTTAAGGGTCCTCGGCGGATTAGCGTAAAGCTTCTTCCCGCAGAGAGGACACGTGATTTCCGAAAACGTCTCATTGGTCATCTCAATCAGACATGCTGTTATTGCCGTCCAAAACATATAATATTTCCCGTTTAACCAGAAACCATAACAAAAGCGTTGAAACGACGAACCTAAAATGCCTCGTGAAAGAAAAAAGGACTCATCCTTAAGCCTGCAAGACTTATTAGTTAAACAAAGATTATAAGTTAGAGCTCAGGCAACTGGAATCTTCACAGAGCAACCGAGAAAAACCTTGGAAGGTCAAAATCATGGTTGAACTCCCCGAGAATGAAGCAAAAACGCTGCTCGCGTTAAAAGAAGCACAGGGACGCTTAGACATCAAAGGGATTGTAGACAAAAGCGGGCTAGCTGACGCCGCCGTTATGCGGGCAGCCCTGTCGCTTGAATCAAAACGACTTGTGAAGATCGTTGAGAAAAAGGAAACAAGGGTCTCGCTTACAAAGGAAGGAATGACGTACGCTGAGAAGGGGTTACCGGAAAGACGAGTCGTCACCGTGCTCGAAGAGATGGGAGGAGAAGCCCCCGTAGAGACTGTGATAAAGTCTGCTGGGTTGGAAAAAGATTCCTTGGTTATCGCGTTAGGATGGTTAAGCCGTAAAGGATGGGCTAAAATAGAGAAGAAAGATCGGAAGCTGAAGCTGGTTAAGACTCCTTCCAAAGAGGCGGATGAGAATCTTCTATCTTTACTTAACGAGAAGGGCAGCTTGATTGTTGAGGTCCTCGACGAGGAACTGAAAAATGCAGTTTCAGTCTTGAAAAGAAGAAAACTTGTTAAGGTTAACGAACAGATCACGAGGGAGCTTGAGCTCACCGACGAAGGCTGGGAACAGGCTAAGAAAGGCATAGCAGTAGCCGAAGAGATCAGTCAGCTTACGCCGGAGATCATTGTTACCGGCAAATGGCGCCAAAAAAAGCTGCGGAGATACAATATTCAAGCGCCTGTCGCCCGCACCTGGCCCGGGAAGAGACATCCCTATTTAAGGTTTCTGGATGAGCTGAAACGGAAGCTCGTATCTCTCGGCTTCAAAGAGATGGCGGGACCGATTGTTGAACTCAGCCTGTTCAACTGTGACGCTTTGTTCATGCCTCAAGACCATCCTGCAAGAGAGATTCACGACATGTGCTTCCTGAAAGAGCCGGAACATGGAAATCTGGACAAGTACCAGCATTTTTTGGAGAGGATAAAGCAGACGCATGAAGACGGATGGAAAACTGGGTCAAAAGGCTGGGGATACTCTTTTTCGATGCTTGAGGCTGCACGTTTGATGCTTCGAAGCCAAACGACGGCTGCCAGCGCAAGGATGTTGATCAACAAAGACTTGGAGATACCGGGCAAATACTTCTCTGTCGCCCGGTGCTTCCGTCCGGACGTGATTGACAGAACTCATCTGCCGGAATTCAACCAGGTGGAAGGCATAATTTTAGGTGAAGACCTCACGTTGCGAGATCTTCTCGGCGTGCTTGAAAGGTTCGCTCTTGACATCGCTGAGGTAGACAAGGTTAAGTTTAGACCGGACTATTTCCCTTTCACAGAGCCGAGCGTTGAGCTAGTCGCCTACAAAAAGGGCTATGGATGGATGGAGTTCGGGGGGTCGGGGATCTTCCGTCCGGAGGTGACGTTGCCGCTTGGCGTAGAAGTACCGGTTTTGGCTTGGGGATTAGGCGTGGACCGGTTGTTTATGATGAAAGCAGGAATAGACGACATACGGTCTTTGTTCTCACAAGACCTTGCTTGGATCCGTAACATGGTCGTGGTTTAGATGCCGACGGTTGAGGTGGAACGTGAAGACCTTGAATCGCTTCTCGGGTTCAAGTTGCCCGAAGAGGAAGACAGGCTTAACGAGGTTCTTGCATACATAAAAGGAGAGGTGAAGACTTCCGGGGAAGAGGAACTTCACATCGAGTTGAAGGACAGCAACCGGGCTGACGTCTGGGGTGTAGAGGGGATCGCTAGGGCTCTTCGCGGATACCTTGGCGTAGAAACGGGGCTGAAAGATTACCGTGTCGCAGGGTTTTCCGGCGTCAAGGTTCATGTGGATTCAAGGCTTGAAAACATTCGTCCTTACATAGCTTGTACCGTCGTCAAAGGGGTTAAGCTAACTGATGCTGCGATCCGCCAAATAATGCATTTCCAGGACAAGATGGATCAGACTTACGGAAGAAGCCGGCGGAAAACATCCATAGGGCTCTACGATTTCGACTTGGTTGACCCGCCTCTCCGTTACGGCGTCGCAAAACCCACGGAGGTTAGTTTCGTTCCTTTAGATTTCGATGAAAAACTTACGCTTGAGGAGATTCTTGAGAAGCATCCGAAAGGAATCGAGTACAGTCACATCGTTCGCAAGTTTCCCGTGTGGCCGATCTTCAAGGACTCACAGGACAAAGTTCTCTCGTTCCCGCCGATAATAAATTCAAACGATCTAGGCAAGGTCACAGCACAAACCAAGAATGTGCTGGTTGAAGTCACTGGGACTGCTTATGAAACGGTGCTTAGAACGCTGACAAATGTTACTGTTGCTTTGGCTGATCGGGGTGGAACGATTTATTCAGCGAAGATACATTACTCGTATGACGGTGTTTCTGAAGTTACGACACCGAATCTTGATGTTCAGAAGCTCGACTTAGATGTTGGCTACGTCAGGAAGGTTGTGGGAATAAACCTCAAACTGTCAGAAATCAAGGTGCTTCTTGAGAAAGCTCGTTACGGAATAGCCGAAGCATCAGAATCCAAGATCACAGTGCAGGTGCCTTGCTACAGGGTAGATGTGCTGCATCCAATCGATGTCGTTGAGGACATAGCTATAGCCTACGATTACAACAAGATTCAACCCAGATGGCCGCAGCTGATAACAATTGGGAGGCTTTCATCTGAAGAAGATTTCCGGAACATCATTCGTGAACTTATGGTGGGCTTAGGTTTCCAAGAGGTTCTCACCTACGTGACGACCAACCCTGAGGTTTTGTTCACGAAGATGAATCTCAAACCGGAAAAGGTTGTTGAGATTGCAAACCCAAAAATAGTTTCCATGAGAAGCTTGAGAAACTGGTTGCTGCCTAACCTTATGGAATTTCTCAGCCACAACACGCATGTGGAGTACCCGCAGAAAATCTTCGAGGTAGGTTACTGCGTTATTCACGACGAGAAACGAGAAAACAAGACGAGAGATGTGGAGAAGCTCGCGTGCGTCATTACCCATTCAAATGCGGGCTTTACGGAAGCAAAATCCATCCTTGAAGCTCTCCTGACCAGCGTGGGGCTAAAATATCGTTTGGAAGAAATGGAGTTCGGAAGCTTCATCGCAGGGAGAACCGGCAGAATACTCGTGCAAGAGAAAGATCTTGGAATCATAGGGGAGATTCATCCGCAAGTGTTGCAGAACTGGGGACTGGAAAACCCAGCGGCTGCCTTCGAAATAGACGTCAGCAAAATGCAACAGCTGGTCCGGAAGTAAATGAACCGCGGTTTTGTTAACTAAGTTTTAGGCAGCAAAAAAACCGTGCGGAGAATCTTCTGAGAACTAGAGAAACGTTTATCTAACTTTCCTTCGCTTTTTTGAACAGCGATGATATGAGCTTCTGACCCCGCCGGCACCCTTTAGGGGACCCGCCTAGACGGACCCGACTTAGATGGATGTTAAATATCCGTCTGTGAAGGAGGGTTAACCCAGATGCGGGACACGGTCGGGCGTGGGCGGTAGAAAATCCGCGTTAGAGAGAGCTTAGCTGAGAGAAGCGTGCTCGCTTCACGGTGATGCTGAGTGTTAGTTGCGCGGAACACAACTGCGCCCACGATACGGTTTATCCAAAAAGAAAAACTCTAGAATAGCAAGCATTAGATCTGATGACCTGTGAAAACTGTAAAAAAAGGTTACCGTATGAGCTTACTTGTGTTTTGTGAGCGGTCTACACTCGGGCTCTTTCTTCTTTCTGGTAGTATTCTGTCCATTTGAGTTTTCGAGGGTCACGTTTCAGCTCCAAAGCGTTTTTTCTGCATTTGCTTGAGCAAAACCACAGGGTTGAGCCGTCGTTCCTTACGTACATTATTCCTGTGCCGGGTGGAAATTCTTTTCCACAGAACGTGCATCGTTGAGGTCTAGGCATTTTCATTCATTCTCCTAGATTTATGCTTTACAGCTAACATTGACCACACAGTGGGTTCCTGCTTGTCTGCTACCGTATCTTTCGAGCTTCTCTTTCAGTTTCTCTCAACATCAGTATATCATCTAATCGAACGGGTCCTTTAACGTTCCTCGTTATGATGCGTCCTTTATCAGGTCCTTCAAGGATACGTACCCTGACCTGCCTAATCTCCCCCGTTGCCCCTGTTCTGCCCACTATTTGAATGACCTGCGCGGGAGTTAGAGTTTCCTCTCCTTCTCTCTGGCTCATCCGCTAGCTCCTTCCCTAGCTCTCTGCACCCGGAGGATAATCTCTTTCACCAGATCCGTAGCTTCCCCTGTTTCAATTATGCAAACAGCTGCTGATTGAACATCTATGCCTACAGCCGCGCCGAGTTTGGCTTTGCTTGGCACGTAGACGAAAGGAATCTTCCGTTCATCGCAGAGGATTGGCAGGTGAGCGACAACTTCAGGCGGATCAACGTCTTCCGCTATCACTACGAGTTTTGCTTGTCCCCTCTCTACGGCTTTGGTGGTTTCGTTGGTTCCTTTACGGACGCTTCCCGTTCGCGTTGCTATTTGCAGCGCTTCGTAAGCCGCATTGGCGACCTCCGCCGGGGTCTCAAACTTAACGTAGAACGGTTTCGACATTTCATATCACCGAAACTTCATCAACACTCGTCTCAGTTCACGTTTTAACCCTAACTGTGAAAATCTCCCTATATATGTTGCGGTTTCTCTCCCCTCTAAAACCGTTTTTGTTTGTGTTCTTCTGAGCATTTGTTCTCCTCTAAGAGAGGATCACGGATTTGGGACAGCGATGGATCTCTTTTTCAGCGGATTAGATATTCGTCATCTGATCCTGATACGAACTTGAAATCTCATCATATGTTTTGAGATCCAAGCTGCCCCACATAGCTCTTCCGCTAGACCATATTTATTTGTTTCAGAATGGAGCATCCTTGTTCTTTCATGAATTCGGGAACTGTGGATTATATTCGCTAAGCTTCAGAAATGAATGAGAACCGAAAAAAGAGAATGCAGATGATGCATGTTTCAGCTTATGCCGCATAAAAGAGGGGAAGGTTAATGGATGGGTTGGAAGATTAAACGGTTACTACGCGTTTCACTTGGGGGATTTTGCTTTTTAGGTATCTTTCTACGCCCCATTTGAGGGTTATTTGGGACATAGGGCAGCCGAGACAGGCGCCTTTCAGCCTTACTTTCACTGTTCCTTCCTCATCGACGTCGACAAGTTCTATGTCTCCGCCGTCTGCTCTTAGGTTAGGTTGAATCTCTTTGATGGCTTTCTCAACTTCTTCTTTCAACGTGCGGTTACTCCTATAACCGTGTTATCAATATTCGGCTTCAATATAAACTTTATCTATCTATGCGCAAAAAACGCTGTGATTGCGTCGTCGAGCTCGTCGATCCGAACGAACCCAAATCTTTCAAACTGAACAATCTGTCCCACAGAAGCCTTCCTAAGCGTCCATTCTGCAAATCCTTTTATCACAGAAGCGTCCGGCATCACCACGTGACATGGAGTTTCTGCATCGCTCGGCAACCAATGGATCAAAGGGAAACCGCCACGTTGAGCTTTTTCGTAGGATTCACTGTGGAAAACTGCGATGACCTCTGCATCTTTCACTTCCTTGACCTGAATGTTGAAGAGTTCCATAAGCCGTATGAAAGAGCCTTCCTTGAACAAGGCTGAATCTCTTCCTGAAACGAAAAAGTGAGCTTTGTTTTGTCGGGGTTTGACTTCAAGTATGCGGTGTCCTCGTTCAGAATGATCTGGGTGGAATGGAACGTGAGCCACGAAATCTTTCTCGACCCCTTCCACAACAAGCTTCAATGGTTCGGCAACGAAAAAGAAACGGTCAGCCACGGGGTCCACCAGTTTCCGGTTGTACGAATAAAGGTTTCTCCAGCTTAGGGTTACGTCAACAGGATTAGGACCCACATCAAGAATGAGCTGCCTTATAGCTTGGGGTTGTATGCCTCTTCGGGCTAACGCTCTGAACGTTGCAAGCCTCGGGTCGTCCCAGCCACTGTATGTTCCATCCTGAATGCCGCGAACAATCTCCGATTTGCTTAACGTTGCCCCTGAAATCTTAAGCCTACCATAATGAATGGCTTCAGGATACTTCCAACCTAGATACGCATAAAGAAACTCTTGCCTCCTCTGGTTGGTTAGATGTTCCTTTCCTCGAATGACGTGCGTCACCCCATTAAGATGATCATCAACCCCGTTAGCAAAAGCAAACAACGGCCAAACACGGTAACGTTTGCCAACCCGGGGATGCGGATATTTCTCAGGGTCTATTATCCTAAAAGCAGGCCAGTCTCGAATAGCTGGATTAGGATGATTCAAATCCGTTTTTATCCGTACAACAGCCTCGCCTTCATCAAACTCGCCGTTAAGCATTGCCTCCCAGCGTTTCATATTCTCTTCAGGTTTGAGGCTTCGACAGGGACAAGGCTCTTTATTCGTTATCTTCTTTCGGAAGGCTTCCCGTTTACAGGTGCACACGTAGGCGTTCCCGTTTCTCAGAAGCTTCTCAGCGATCTCGTAGTAGATCTCGACACGGTCGCTTTGAATATACTCAACATCCCATTCGCATCCAAGCCATCTGAGATCCTCTTTTATCAGAACATAGAATTCAAGAGCGGATTTTTTCAGCCTCGGATCTGTGTCCTCAAACCTGAGAACGAAGGTGCCGTCGTACATTCTTGCGTATTCGTGGCTAAGGATGACGGCGCGCGCGGATCCCAAGTGAAGAACGGCGTCCGGGTTAGGCGCAAACCGTGTGACTATTCGGTCGTATTTCTCAACGTTTGGCAGAGGAGGCAGCCCTTTCTTTTCCTTCACCTTTGCTTTTTCCTGTTCAAGCATTTCAGGCCATTGTTTTCTAACAAGCTCCATTTGCTCTTCTAATGGAAGACTGTTAACTTGTTGGACAACAGTCTTGACTAAGGAGGCGATCTCGTTTACTTTCTTCCTCAGCTGCGGTTTTTCGCCTAGTAGCTTCCCTAGAACAGGGTTTATCTGTGCCTTTCCTTCGTGAGCGATGGCGTTTCCTAAGGCTATTCTTCGAATGGTTTCCCTTATTTCTGCAGATTCGTCAGAACGCGCCAAACGAGACACCGTTATTATTTTCTTTGGGTTGAACGTAGCTTTCAAAGCTTTCTTTCAATAAGATAGTTAGCTAACAGCCTTAATGTTCCCTTAGCCTCAGATGGAGGCAGGAGATTATCCACTTGTTCCCAGCTCTGCCGCACCATCGTTGCAGCCAGATTCTTCGCATACTCT
The DNA here is from genome assembly GCA_003601835.1 of Candidatus Bathyarchaeota archaeon. GTDB lineage: Archaea > Thermoproteota > Bathyarchaeia > Bathyarchaeales > DTEX01 > PIYB01. The sequence continues at coordinate 29,807 of PIYB01000004.1, read as the reverse complement.
ATTGAGCCATACTTGTTAATTATGTGAATCGCCTTCATCCTCAACGCCTTGTCATCTGTGTGCTTGCTCAAAATTTTCGTAAGTTCTTCTTTGTCCTGCGGAGTTGCCTTCCGAAGGGCGTGAATAACCATCAGCGTAAGCTTACCTTCAGTGATGTCCATTCCCCGTCCGCCCTTACCTTTGGCGAACTCTTCGCCAACAAGGTCCAATATATCGTCTTGAATTTGAAAGGCGACGCCGACGGATTCTGCGAATCTGCCTATTTTCTCCACTGTGTCCTCTTCTGCACCTGCTAGGACTGCAGCCATCTTCGCCGCCATTCTTGCCAAGGTCCCCGTTTTATATGCGCACATTTGGAGGTACTGTTCCTCAGACACTTCGGTGGGGGGTACTGTTCCTTTGTGCCACGCTATGTCAATAGCTTGCCCGAGGCCGACGTTCACCATTTCTTGCACGAAAATTTCGTAAAGCTTGTTCGCTTTTTCAGGTAGGAGCTTCTTTGAGTTTTCAATCACCACAAGCATCGGCAGGAAATACAGCGTGCTGGAAAGATTCATCGCAACGTCGAGACCGAACAGCTCATATGTACAGGGTTTTCCACGTCTAAGCTTAGATGAATCTTCAGCATCGTCAGCTATCAAGGTTCCGTTATGTATGATTTCGGGGATCACTGCGTAGTCAAGAAACTCGTCAGGATCGCTTCCTAAAGCCTCGCAAACTAAGAGAAAAAGCGCGGGTCTCCAACGTTTCCCACCGCGGTCAAGAAACTCCCAGAACGGCTCCGCCACCGTTCTGTTCAAGGCTTTCAGATCTAACGTGTATCTGGGCGGGCTTATTTTGAAAAGCAACGAGTCCTTTTTGAATTCTCTTGGAACATACTTCTCTATGTGTTTGTTAACCTGTTCTGCTTTCGTTCTTAGAATCTCTTCAATCTTGTCCTCAACACTCATCTCTGCTTCTTATCCTCCACGCTGGGCATAACGGTCCAAGCTGAAACCTCTGCTCAGAAGCCATTCAGCGGTTTTTCCCGTTACTACCACAGGGACAGAATTTAACCTTTCCGTCGAACGGGCTCCAACAAGAAACATAACCGTCTTAAGTTCACGGATCAGAGAGCTAAGAGCTTTCTTCACCTCCCCGCTGCTCTGTAGGGCTGGGCTTAGAAGCGGAAGCGCTAATCCTCCCAGTTTTGCTCCTAGCGCCAAAGCCTTCGCAACATCGCTGCCGGAACGTATGCCGCCGGACGCTATAACCGGTATGCTGACCGACTGCACCACTTCCACAAGTGTGACAACCGTGGGTATACCCCAATCCCACAGGTGTTTGCCAAGCTCCTGACCGAAACCGTCGCTACGCAGTTTGGCTCTAAAATATTCAACGGCTGCCCAGCTTGTTCCCCCGGCTCCTGCAACATCGATTCCCGCAACTCCAGCCGCCTCAAGCCTCTTAGCGTCCTCAGCTGAGATGCCTGCACCAGTCTCCTTAACAATGACGGGAACATCCAACCCGTCGGTTAGTTCACTTATTCTGCGGAGAATCCCCGCGTAACCGGTTTCACCTTCCGGCTGCACAGCTTCTTGAAGAGGGTTAAGATGAATTGCTAACGCATCAGCTTCTATCATGTCCACTGCTCTTCTCACCTGTTCCAAGCTGTATTCTCGCACAATCTGTGGAGCTCCTATGTTTGCAACTAGAAAAGCGGTTGGAGCCATCTTTCTGACAACGGAGTATGTGCACTCCAGTTCAGGGTTTTGAAGGGCTGCTCGTTGGCTGCCGACGCCCATACCTAACCCCAGTTCTTCGACGGCTTGGGCGATTGCGGCGTTAATCTTGGATGCTTGTTTCGTTCCACCTGTGATGCCAGTCACAATCACGGGAGCGGAGAATTTGTGTCCGAAGACTTCGGTTGAAAGGTTTATATCGTCTCTATTGATCTCGGGAAGGGCTCGGTGGATGAGGTGGACGTCCTCGAACCCTGTTGTTATATTCTTAGCTCCAACATCTTCTTCAAGACAGACACGTATGTGTTCAGTTTTTCTTTCTTCAATCTGGTCTGTTTCGTTGTTAACGTTCGATTCTTGTCCCAATTACCTCTTCTCCTCTAAGAGCTTTACAGATGTTGCCCGGCTTCAAAGCGTTCACAATTAATGCGTTAACACCTTGTGCAACCGGGGTTATCAACTCCGACATTTTTCCCAACATGCCGCCTGTCACGTCAGTAACAGTTGCGCCGCCAACCTGTCCTTTCATCTTACGCAGCTCAGCCAGCGTCAAGTGACGTTTCAGACGGGCAGACGGATCCGTTTTAGGGTCAGCCGTGTACACTCCGTCCACATCGACCCCCATCACTAATCTTTCAGCCTTCATTCTAACAGCCAAGAAGGCAGATATCTGATCCCCTGAAAGGATGGCGAAACCGGTGTCAACATCCAACACAGCGTCACCGTAGAGAACCGGAATCAAACCTGTTTCAACAGCCTGCTTTAAAGTTTCTTCTTGAAAAAAATGTATTCTGCCTTTTTTAGTTATGACGAAGGATGAAGGCGGCATCCCGAACGCCGGTAACCCTTTGTCAAGCAGGCTTTGGACAACAATTTTGTTCAAGGAGACCATTGCTTCATGGGTTTTTGAGAACCCAACGAGCTGACCTTTGTTTGTGAAGCCTTTGGCAATCTTGTACATGCTTGCAACGGGGTGCCCAAAGCTTCCCCCACCGTGTACAACAATCAAAGGCGTAACCTTAGCGTCAGAGATCTCTTCTGCTAATCGCTTAACGGCTTTGAGGTTTGGGGTTAAAGGTTTAGCTTTCTCCGTAATAACTGAACCTCCAAGTTTCAGCACTACGGGTCTAAGATTCAACTCTTACGCCCTCCACGGTTTTTTCTGTGATGAAAGCTTCGCCGCCTGACTGGTTTATGGCCTCTGCTACGGCGTCAAGATTCTCAGGGTAAGCCAACGCAACCATGCAGCCGCCTCCTCCAGCCCCAGTCAGCTTCGCGCCCAGTGCTCCCGCTTTTCTCGCGGCATATACAAGCCTGTCAAGATGTTCGTTTGAAACCCCTATCGCACAAAGAAGCGCATGGTTCAGGTTCATCATCTCGCCTAAGGTTTCCAAGTCTGAATGTTCTAATGCTTGGATGCTTCGATTAACAACTGCTTCACCCACCTGTATTATCTTGTCGCTGACCACTGGGTAACGGTTGACCAAATCGCCTACATGGGCAATCATCTTGCCGGTTGACCGTTCGATTTTTGTGTCGCCGATCACGAGGGGCAGATCAACAGCGACATCCAGTTTCCGGATCTTCTCACCTCTGCGGTACAGAATGACGCCTCCGTACGTGGATATCGCAGGATCGACGCCTGACGGGTTCCCATGGATAATCTTTTCCGCTTCGAAAGCCATGGTGAAGATATCGTCTTTCGTTAGACCAGCATCTAAAAGATGGTTCAGCGAAGCAGCTGAAGCCACTGCAACGGCGGCTGAGGATCCCAAGCCTGCGGCTACTGGAATTGAGGAGTCGATTTTCAGGTTTATTCCTACATCCTTTTTTGAGAGGTTTAGAAGGTTTCTGGCGAGTTTGTAGATTGGTTCAAGTTTTGTTTTTGCTTGTTTTCCGCCTTCTTGAACATGAAATTTTCCGTTGGAGAAGTAGCCTGAAGAAGAGATGGCTTTGGAGCTTATGAATATTTGTTTGTCCCTTCGGAGTTGCGCTTGGGCTGTAGCTCTTTTGTCAATAGCTAAGACTATGGCAGGCGCACCGTGAACAACAAAATGTTCGCCTAAAAGTATGACCTTGGCTGGCGCCGAAGCCTTAGCTTGAGTTTTCAAACAGCTGCCTCCGAAGACTTTGCCATCCGAACATTGAACCATCGCAACTAATGCTTTCTAGTTCAACAGGATGATCTATTGGATCTTTACTATAAAACGCTTTGATCTGGATGCGGGAAGCTGCTGAGAAGAAAGGAAAACTACTGAAAGTTAGGTTTTCTCGACCAGTTTTACCTCGAAGTCTTCAATAGAGACTGGCAAGTCAGCGTCGGGGGCAAGTTCACCTCTTTCACGCAGAACCTGTCTCGCTAGAAGCCAGTACACAATCGCTAAGGCTCGCCTACCTTTGTTGTTTGTAGGAATAACCAGATCAATGTTACTGAAGTCGTTGTCAGTGCTGCAAAGTGCCACAACCGGAATCCCCATGCTGGATGCTTCTTTTACGGCTTGAAAATCAGCTCTTGGGTCGGAGACAACCATCACGTCGGGTTCAATTCTGTTCGGGTAAAGCGGGTTCAAAATCATGCCGGGAATGAACCTTCCAGTTATCGGCGTTGCCCCAACAACCTCACAAAACTTTGTTACTGGTTCACGAGCATATAACCTGGCTGCGGCAACCGCTATTTTTGACGGCTCAAATCGTGCTAGGAACTTAGCTGCAATCCTTATGCGTTCATCTGTTTTCTTGAGGTCCAAAACGAACAAACCGTCGCCTCTGACACGGTAGATGAACGATTCCATGTCTTTGGTTTTTATTTTTGTGCCGATGTGGATTCCTGCCGAAAGCAACACATCTTGGGGCAGCAACAGATCTTCCATCACAGCACCGGATCTTTCTTCACCGACTTCTTCCGACAAGTTTTTCCCTCTTCAGATTTTCAGCGTTGCCATCTGGGCTTTGTCGCCTAAAATTTCCTCGATGCGTATGAGCTCATTTAGCTTTGCTATACGTTCTCCTCCAACAACACCAGTCTTTATGATTGGAGCCTTAAATCCGACTGCTAAATGAGCTATGTGAACAGCCGCAGTCTCTCCGGATCTATGAGAAACCACGGGCACATAATTGTTTTCCTTAGCTAAACGTGTAGCTTCCCAGGTTTCCGTCAACGTTCCAACCTGGTTCATCTTGATTATTATGGCGTTTCCCGAACCCTTTTCTATGCCTTGGCTTAAACGCTTAACATTCGTTACGAAAAGGTCGTCACCGCAGATCAGGCAGTCACGGGACTTTTGAGTCAGCTCTTTGAAACCTTCAAAATCATCCTCGTGAAGAGGATCCTCAACGTAAACAAGGTCATATTTCTCGATAAGATCAAGAATGTAGTCTATCTGTTCGCCTGTATCTCGGGTTAAGGCATCTCGCGTATAAACATAACACTGTTTCTCAGGGTTCCACAGTGATGATGCTGCTACGTCCAAACCTGCCCTACACTCGAAACCAACCTCGTCCGAGACTTCCTTGCACGCGGTGGATACAGCTTCTAAAGCTTGATCGTTGGAAACGTTCGGCGCCCAAGCGCCTTCATCTCCTTTTCCACCCGTGAAACCGGGATCAATCTTTTTTAGAAGGATCTTCAGCCGCCTGTGTATCATTGCGTTGGCTTCCACTGCAGCTGAGAAGGACGGTGCGCCAACAGGGAGAACAAGAAACTCTTGGATATCAGTGGACTTTCCTAAGGCGTGTTTCCCTCCTCCAACAACGTTGCCCAGAGGAAACGGAAGTTCACAAGCCAGTGTTCCGCCTAAATATTGGAACAACGGCAGATCATACGAGCTTGCCGCCGCGTCTGCTGCTGCCAGTGAAACGGCGTAGGCAGTGTTCCCTCCGATGTTCTGGAAGTTCTCTGTTCCGTCAAGTTCTCGAAGCAAGGTGTCTATCTCTTTTTGTTCGTCAGCGTACAGCCCGATCAGTTCCGGAGCAATCAGCTCCTCAACTTTTCGTACAGCCCCTTCAACGCCGCCGTCGGGAAACGGTACGGCTTCAGCTTTACCAGTGCTGGCTCCGCTTGGAGCGGAAGCAGTTCCGAACCCGTTGATTGTTGTTATGTCAACCTCTATTGTTAGGTTTCCTCTGCTGTTAAGGATTTTGCGGGCTGTAACATCTTCTATTATCGCGGACATTTTTACATCACATCTTCTTTTTCCATTGTTCCTTTTTCATAGAATCGTACTATCTCATCTATTATTTCCACATGTGACAAAAGCATGCGGCGGCAACAGTATCTTTTGACGCCCAGATCGTCCAAAACTTTGCCGGCGTCTTCTCCTGCTTTCACTCTTTTTGCGAATTCTTCCCATTTGTCACCGATCAATTTGCCGCATGTAAAGCATCTAACGGGTATAATCGTATCCGTTCCCTTCCTTCATTTTCGATCTTTAAACGCTCACCATGTCTATCGATAACTTTTTTGATCTCTAGCCCTTGCACCGGGTCCACCGAACTTTTTCGATTCCTTCCGCCTAGGATCGCCAGCTACCATAGTACGGTCATATTTCAGGAACACCGATCTTAAATGAGAACTTTTTGTCCATTTCAGCAAAGCTTTCGCCAGCGCCATTCTGCTGGCTTCAGCTTGACCCATGAAGCCTCCTCCGGAAACCCTTATGTTGACATCGATCTTTCTCCAAACATCGTCACCTGCTTGCAAGAGCGGTTCACGTATCTTCTCACGGGCAACCTCAGGCTCGTATATCTCCAAGGGAATGTTATTGATCCGGATTCTTCCTTCCCCATGCCTGACCGTTGCTCTCGCTATCGCCGTTTTTCTTTTTCCGCTGACAACTAAGACTTTTCTTGAACCCGGCATGCCACGCACCTATTCTTTCCAACCAATGTTTTGGGCCAATTCTGAGAGCTTTATGTAAGGGCCTCTTAAATCTGTAGCGTCCGCTTCAGGGATCACCGTTTTTTCCACGTCTTTGAACTGTTCAGGCAAACCGATGTACACTTTTAGTCTTTTCAAGGCTTCTATTCCCCGGGGTTTTCGACGTGGCAGCATACCTCGAACAACCTTCTTCACTATGCGATCAGGTCTCCTAGGATGTAACGGGCCTTTCCTGAAGTGTCCAACCTCAAGAAATTCTTTGTGTTTCTTAATTATGCTTAGCTTTTTCCCGGAGATCACCGCTTTTTCAGCATTCACTATAATTATTTTCTCGCCGTTAAGCAGTCTCTTTGCAACGGCACTCGCCATTCTTCCAAGGACGAGATCTTTAGCGTCAATCACTGAGGCTTGCGTGGTTTCAGTTTTGCTCATTGTGCTCTCACCCAATTATCTTGACACCAGTACCTTTCGGGTTTGCTTCAGCCATTTCAGCTATGGTCATGCATTTTCCTTTAGCTTTAACAATTTTCTTTCGCGCTTGGTCCGAGAAACCGAGTGCAGCAACGTTTACAGGATGCCTAATTATCCCTGCACCTAAAACTTTGCCCGGCACCACAACCTTATCGTTCTCCGTTGTATTGCGCGTTATTCTGCTCACATTAACAGCGATACGCCTTCTCTTAGGTTTACACAGCCTTTCCGCTACGTCACGCCATATCGGCGCCTGGTTCTGATTAGATTTCTTCTTTAACATGCGGATTAATCCTACAAGATCAGGATTCGTGCTCTTAGTCTGTCTTCTCCGAACCATTCCTGATCACCGCAATCTGGTTAGCAAACTCTTTGAATTTGCTTTTGTAGATTTCAAGAGCCTCAGTTATTATGCGTTCCACAGGTAAAGCTCCTGTTGATTCAATGTAGAAGACGAATGCTTCCCGGTTTCCACTCACTTTGATGGCTGCAGGATTCTTTTTGCACGCGTCAACACAATCTTCGCATAGGGTGCATTCAAACTCGTTTACAACCTTTACGCCGTCCTCCGTCTTCTCTAGAACCCCTACGGGGCACACATCGACGCAGTCACCGCAGTTGTCACATACATCTTTATCAATCTCAACTGTTGGCACATACCTGTAAGCGCAAGCGGACACCGGCTGCCATTTTGCGTGAGCCACCCCTCTGCCCAGTTTCGCGTAAGCCTCCAGCCTTACTTTTTGGCCAGGAGCGAGTTTAACAATCGGGATCTTGCTGCTTACAGGGACGATGTTGGGATCTTCTGAAACCAAATCTTCTGAGTAAACCGTTCTAGTTTCATCTACTGCCTCAACATCCAGAGTTAAGACTACCCTGCAAAGGTTACATCCAAGTTCACTGTTACAAGTACATTCCTCTGGAAGGTTATACCCATCGAGATCCGTCTTGAGCGGAATAAGCCCTAGTCGAAGAGCTAATATCTCGTCGTGAAGAACGGACGAGTTTTCAATCATTATAACGTCATCGATCGCCATGCAAGGAACCTCGGCGAGAATTATCCGCCTAAGCGTATTAGCTAACGGAGTACTTATGCCGGTTACGACGAAACGCATCGAATTTTCGTTCTTTTCAAGGATACGAAGATCCATGTTCAAATCCTCTTAACAAGAATCGTCATTTATTCAACTTTTCTCTTACCAACAGTAGGCTGAGTTACTTAAACTCTTCGTCCTCTATGTCCACCTTTACGCCTAGTCCCGTCATGAGGCAACGGCGTAACCTCTTCAATGCGGCCTATAGCCTTGAACCCCGCTCTTGCCAACGCTCTGATTGCTGCTTGGGCGCCGGGGCCGGGTGTTCGTGCACCAGACCCTCCTGGAGCACGGACTTTAATGTGGATGGATGTTATGCCTTTATCTTGAGCTATGGCAGCGGCGTGGGCAGCCGCTCTCATAGCAGCGTAGGGGGATGATTCAAGCCTGTCTGCCTTGACGAACATTCCTCCGCAGGCTCTGGCGATTGTTTCTGCTCCTGACAGGTCTGTTATGTGAACTATGGTGTTATTGTATGAACTGTAAATGTGCACGACGCCCCATTTTTCGTCTTTCTTACTCACTTCGCTCTCCTCCGGTGACCTCTATTTCTATTGACGCCCTCAGTGGATGTTCAGGATTGTTAAGCGGGCTGGTTGGTGTATACGTGATTTTGTCCTCCTCCTTACGGGGGACGAGATAACTGGGAGAGAAAACCTTTCTGTTCCCGATGGCTATGTGCCCGTGTGTAATTAGCTGGCGGGACTGATACATCGTCTTCGCTAAGCCTTGTCTGAACACAATGGTTTGAAGCCTACGTTCCAGAATTGATTCTATCCCAAGGTCCAAAACGTTATCCAAAACAGCGTCCTCGGTTAAGATTCCGAGACGTTTCAACCGTCCGAGAAGCTGAGATTCAAGTTTCGCTCTTTCAGATGTCGACATGCTGAGAAGAGAACGAGCCATACCTCTGAATTTTGAAAGCATCGCCCTGTGACGCCACAATTCCCTTTTGTTCCTTAAACCATATTCGCCGAGCAACCTAAGCTCGCTTTCGAGAACGTCGGATCTCCAAGGAAACCTTGGTGCTTCGTATTTCTTTTTCTGTTTCTTAGGATCACCCAACTGGTCATCCCCGCCTCTTTCTTACACCAACAGACCTGCCTTTCCTGCCTGTGGTTCGGGTTCTCTGACCTCGAACTTTAAGGCCGTAGGCGTGCCTGTATCCTCGCCATGACTTTATTGCCTTCATTCGTTCGATGTCTGCCTTGATCTGCAAGTCTAAGTCGGAGGTTGTGAGGTGAACATCTTCACCTGTTTCAGGGTCCTTCCGGCGGTTGAAAAGCCAAACCGGTAGATCCTGATTCTGAAGATTGATCACAGTTTCCTCTATTCTTCTTGCTTCCGCTTCCGATAGGAAGCCTAGCCGTTTTTCTTGCGGTATGTTAGCCTTTTTTAGGATGGCATCCGCTAGCCTAAGATTGATGCCTTTTATGTTGGTTAGAGCGAAGGCTACTTTTTTCGTTCCGTCCAGATCTCTGCCCAACAGGCGGACTATGTGCCTAAATTCGGTGGACATTCAGTTGCCTATGCTCCTTTTGGTTAACTAACTACGAAGACTCTTGTATTTATTTAAAGATATCGTTTCAGCCTAAAAACCTGTGGAATAAGCGTTCCTAAGAATCAGCACCCAGAAAGACTTCGCTGAACCGCGTGAATTCACGGTTTAAGCAGAATCTTAAATACGCCGTGTTTCTTCTGATGTAACATTTCAAATCCTGTTTTTACCTCTTCTAGAGGAAGAACATTCGTTATCAAAGGCTTTACATCAATCTTATGATCTTTGATTATGTTGAAGGCTCTTGTGAAAGAGTCAGGAGAATAGGCGTATAAACCTTTAACATCAAGCTCCTTGGTTACTATGTCGAGAACGTTTAGCCTCATCGTTTTTGACAGCGTCCCGAGAATCGTCACCTTCCCAATTTATGGTTTATCCACCTCTTTGTCTAGCGTTCAATGGACAACAATTATAAGATTATGAACACCTATTATTCTGTCGAGGGATGATTGTTGGTTTCAGCTTGCGTTCTAATTAGAACTTCGCATGGAAAGTTTGAAGAGGTCGTCAAGATGTTACGGCAGATTAAAGGTGTTCAGAGAGTCTTCCCCGTGCTGGGCAGATATGATGTCGTAACTGACGTTGAAGCCTCTGACATATCGGAGCTCGGGTCAAAAGTGCTGAGAATAGGAAGGTTAACCGGTGTAGTTTTCACCGAAACCCTTGTGGAGATTGAACAGTGAAAGGAGGAAAAGATTTGCTTAACGCTTGTGTGTTGTTGAAGGTTGTGCCAACAAAAGCCGACATAATCTTAAACGCCGTCCGGGACATCAAAGGAGTTCGGAAAGCTTACTTCACATACGGACGGTTTGACATTGTGGTTTTCGTCGAGGTAGACGATTACAAGCAGCTAAGAGAACTGACAAGCCTCATTAACGACCTTAACGGGGTAAGAAGCACAGAAACCTTAGCTGAAGCCTAACTTTTTCAAGAAAACCGAAGAGACAAGAAAGGATCAAAACATAGATGCACGTTTTACCCGTAGTTTTTCAGTTCAAACATGAAAGTGCGGCACTCAGCATAGAGAACAAGCAGATTCCGATTTAGCGAGTTCCCAAAGAAGGATATCCTTAAAGCAGCAAGGCGGCTATTCTGGTTAAAAAGGAGGATTCCATACGATTCTGCTTGTCGCTTCAAAGAAAGACGAGGCGGCTAAGACTATTGCTCATCAACTGTTGACGGAACACGGGTTTGAGAAAACATCTGAAGAATTCGATGGGAACCCTGTTTTCTCGAGGCAACTGAACAACCGAGAGAAAGCGATGCTCCTATTCATAGAACGAGACTCAATAAACACGCAGTCCGTTGTTTTTCCTTCTCCCATAAAGTTACTAATCTTCATATCGAGACACAAAAGCGAAAGCGGAAAACCCACCTTATCAGTTCACACCCCGGGAAATCTTGGCGAGGCGTTAATGGGCGGCATCCCGAGAACCGTCTCCGTGTCCCCTGCAAGCGCCATGAAGGAAGCGTTGAAGGCGATGAAAAAAGCTCAGGAAGAGATGAATCTCAAATACGAGGTCTGTTATGAATGCACCCATCACGGACCTTCTTTGGATGTTCCAACGATGTTTGTGGAACTTGGCAGCTCCCCACGGCAATGGAAAGACTCTGAAGCTGCGGAAGCCGTTGCGAGAGGAGCGATGGCAGCAGCATCCACCGAGAATTCCTATCCAACGGTTTTAGGCATAGGCGGCCCACACTACAACATGAAGTTCACAAGAAAGGTGCTGAGTTCCGAAGTGGCGTTTGGACACATAATCCCGAAGTACGCGGTGGACAAGATGGACGCTGAGATGCTCAGCCAATGTGTCGCCAAAACCGTGGAACCCGTGAAGAACGCTGTTCTGGACTGGAAAGGCATAAAAGGAGCACACAAAGCTAGGTTGCTCGAAATCTTGGCGGATATCGGCTTAGAATTCGAGAAAATCTGATGGCTAATTGACGAGTTAGATTTTTGCTCCCATCATTGTTCCGGAATCACGGCTGAAAGAGCCGTAGCCTCGAAGTAGGCTTTCCTTATGAGGTCTTGGATTGTGTCAGGTGACAGTACGCAGGCGTTGAGGGCGAGGTTGCGGGCTTCAGAAACAGCTATCTGAAGGAGAGCTTCGATGTTTTCTGTCATCGGAATCGCTGCATTCAAAGATAACGTGAACGCTTGCACATACGCGTCTCTTATGTTCTGTTCATATTCTTCTAGATCTATCTTCAGTTGATCTTCTGGGATGATGATGCCGTTGTCGTAGACAACCTTCAGGGTTAATCCCATCTCTATAGATTTGATGCCGAGCTTCGAAAGTATAGGAGCAAGATTTTCAGAGATCACTTCGCCTTTTTTAGCCACAACCGTGTCCTTGTTGATCCAGACGCTTCCCGATTCAATGCGGGTCGGTATCCCCACCGAACCGAGTTGGCTGATGATGGGTCCAGGTGAAAGCCCCGTGTTCCCGGCGGGGACAATTATGTCTTCGGAGGCTATGTCTCCGGCTTTCGCGAATCCTTTAACCTTGCTTTTTTCCAGAATGAGCGCAAGCTTGAATGGGTTGATGTTTGTGAACAGAAAAAGGTTTGATCCTTTAAGATGTTCTCTGAGTTTTTCTATATTGGGATCTTTAGAATCCGATATTGCTCTTTCAACCAACGAGTTTTTAATGACGCGCAAGAAGGCGACCCCTCCCAGGTTCTTCCGGAGTTCCTGGAGCTGGGCGGCTCGAACCTTGTGTAGATTCGCTATACCTATCGACTTATACTTTTTGATGAGCTGTCGTATCTCTTCAACCTTTTCAGCCTTTACGCGTAACATTTGCCGCTGCAATTTTGTTTTCCCCTAAACTGCCACTTTTACAGGTGGTCCCATGGTGGTCTTGAGGTAAACTGAATCTATGTTCCGAATTCCCCGTTTAAGCCGTCCCGCAATCCTTCTTACCACGGTCTGAATATTCTCGACAAGGTCGTCATCAGACATGTCTTCCGTGCCTACTCTACACTGAAGAACGGGTTGACCCCGGGTTCTAACAAGCACAATCCGCCTGTGTCTTTCAATCTCTCTTTCTATATTTGCTGAAGGCGGAACAGGAGTAGGCATCTTCCCTCTAGGCCCAAGAATTGCACCAAGGGTTCTGCCTACGAGAGGCATAAGCGGCGCGGCGGCGATAAAGGCGGTCATGCTTTTGGCTATCTGTCGTTGTCTCTTCTTGTCAGATGCAAGGCTTTCGATGTCTGCGGTTTCAAGCACAAGATCGGCTCCCGCTCTTCTAGCTCGAAGCGCCATGTCGCCGTCTGCGAAAATGCATACTTTAACCGTTTTTCCTATAGGGTGAGGGAGCTCTATCTTTTCCTGTATTCTGCCTTCGGGTTTTTTCATGTCGATGTCGCGAAGGTTGATGATCAATTCTATTGACTGTTTGAAGTTTCGTTTCGGCGTCTTTGCTCTTATTTCCTTAAGCGCCGCTTTGATGTTTTGAGGATTAATTGACATTTCCCTAGGCCTCAGTTTGACAAGAATTGCCAAGCCATCGATAAAAATGTTATTGTTCAGCTGATTCTTCTTCTAACAGTTCATCGTGGATTCCTTCGTCGATTTCTCGAAGGATGGCTTTAGGATCCTTTTGATTAACGGTTACACCCATGCTTACACAGGTGCCGATTACCTCTTTCACAGCAGATTTCAGGCTTCCAGCTAGCAATGATGAACGTTTAACCTTAGCTATCTTTATGACCTGCTCTAAGTTGAGGTTGCCTACTTTTTCAGTGTTAGGTGTGCCTGATCCTTTTTGTATTCCGGCTTCTTTTACGATCAGAGCTGCTGTGGTCGGTATCCCGACGGTTACCTCGAATTCCTTTGTTTCAGGGTCAACAATTATCTTAACTGGGACTTTCATGCCCGCGTAGCTGCTTGTTAACTCATTAATCTTGTTCACAATCGACAGGACGTTAACTCCGAGAGGGCCAAGGGCTGGTCCTAAAGGCGGTCCAGCTGTTGCTTGTCCACCGGCTACTAGGGCTTCTATGACCTTCTTTTCAGGCATCACGGTTCCTCCTTTACTTCATGTTGTTGTGCAGCCTTCTCTATGACCTTCACGTAGTCAGCGTGAACAGTGATTGGTAGAGTGAAGGTGGCTTCAAGCAGCTCTATGGTTACCTCTTCTTTGGCGCGATCTATGTCTGTTATTTTCGCCCTCATTCCCTTGAAGGGGCCTCCGGTAACCTCTACGATGTCTAAAACGTCTAGTTCTTCAATCATAGGTTTGATCACAATATATTTCTCGACCTCTGAAAAGGAAACGATTCCAGGTACCCGTGACCTGACATGTTTGATGCCTACTATCGCCTCCTCAACTATATGCGGCCCGTCTGCCTCGATGAATATGTAACCTTTCAAAGTTTCAGGTACGAGGATTGCTTTTATTGGAATATTGTTTGCTTCGGCTCTTCCAGCGATAAGGTTCGACACGTTCCTTTCCTGGCCTACGGTGGTTCTCACAGCGAAGATCGTGGTTGAAGAGGGTTCTGAGCTCATTTATCTATTCACCTAGCCTTGAAACACCGTTCCGATGAATGCTGAAAGGAGTTTGATAATGAACCCGATCATGCCGACTAGGATTATGCCCACTGAGCAAATCTTGATGGTTAACCATAGTTCACTGCCGCTTGGTTTCCGCGCCAGCCGGAGTAACCTTGAACACGATTTCACGAACGATCTAAGACCCAAAGCGATACATCTCTTAAGATTCTATCACAAAAGGAGAAACGTCCAATATATAAGAATTTGTTAAGTTGAACAGCGATGTTCCTTACATTTCTCTTGTTTTTTAGGTTTTTAGTGAGCATGAATGATGTGCGATGGATGCAGTGGAAAAAATGTCGCTTAAAACGTCGTTTAAGTTATTAATCTCATAATAGAAGTCATAAAAAATAGGTATACCTATAAGCGACGGTGTACATAGTATATATGTAGTAAGCGAATTGAAGTGAAGAAAGATGACAACGAAGACGACGACGAAAATGAACAGAATGCTAGGCATCTGGCAATTTGCTTACTGGAAGAACATCTAGCACGTGCGAATCGTGTACAACAAAAACGTACGATTTCTCGATTGTTTCTTCCATCCAGCGTACAAAAGACCACTGCTGGATGAACTTGCAAGACCGATTAACCCCGTCTTCAATGCTGTTTTATCTTTTCCAGTTCCGGTTTCGGCGCATATAGAACAGTTATCTCTTTTGCAGGCGACGTTGCATTTAGCGATATATCTGTATGTTAGAAAGATTCTTATTTTCGAACGGAACATCTCTGGTTTCCAGGTTGATTGCTGTTGGCGCGAAGGTCTAGATTCGAGATTTACATAGACATCCTTAACGCGGTTAGAGAAGGCAGACAGAAGCCTACACGCATCATGTACCGTGCTAACCTAACTTGGACACGACTCAAAAAACATCTGGAATTCCTTATCGAGCAAGACTTTTTGGTTGAAAAGAAGATCAACGGTTCTTCAAGGTACTTCTTAACGGTGCGAGGTAAGGAAGTTCTCGAATATCACCGGCGGGTTGAAATGGAACTCCACCAGCTGGGAAAAACCGCACCGGCTGAACCCCGAGTTTTACGCGTCTTTTGATTTGCGTTATCCACAGACAGCGCTTTAAAAAGCGTAAACCAAGAATGGGGTAGAAGAACGTTTTGAACCTTGAAAACGAGTTCAGTAGACGCAAAGACTATCTGACGAGGCGTTAACCGGTTCCGACAGATTTAAGTATTAGATTCACATTGTTCGAAAGGTTGAGTATCAACTCGCCTTAGTAGCTGACGAACAGGGTGAAGATTAATGGAATACGTGTATGCTGCTATGCTCCTGCACAAAGCGGGCAAACCAATCGACGAGGACAACGTAACGAAGGTTCTTCAAGCCGTCGGAATCGATGCTGATCCTGCTAGAGTCAAAGCTCTTGTAGCAGCCCTTTCAGAGGTTGACATCGAAGAAGCCATCAAATCCGCGCCAACCTTCATGCCTACTGCTGCCGCGGCGCCTACGGCTGCTGCTGAGCCAACTGCGGCTACTGCTGAGGAGAAGCCAGAGGAAGAGGAAAAGGAAGAAGAGAAACAAGAGGAAGCCTTAGAAGGGCTTGGGGCGCTCTTCGGATAAGCGGCTGTATCAGATCCAGACAAACGCTCTTTGTTTTCCTCTCTTAAGATTGTAGATCTGTTAAGGTTCAAGACTATGATGTTGAGAGCCAAATATATTTAAGTCATCCATTTCTGTACGTGTAGTTATACTGGACGTTCCTTCGCGGAGTTGGAATTCGATGCGTTTCCCAGAGGAGGAGTATCACCTTCCTTTTTTCGACGATTATGGGTACCACCGGAAGCTCTGCCCTAAATGTGGAGAATACTTCTGGACCCAGAATCCAGACCAAGAATTTTGCGGCGAATCCAGCCGGAAAGGATGCGCAGAATACACCTTCATAGGTAATCCTCCAACTAGGAAACCGTATAGCCTCGAGGAGATGAGGGAGGCTTTCCTCTCGTTCTTCGAAGAGAGAAGTCACACGCGGATTAAGCCTTACCCTATCGTAGCTCGGTGGCGGGATGACCTTTACTTCACGAACGCCAGCATAATAGATTTTCAGCCTTACGTCACGGAAGGAATGATTCCTCCGCCTGCTAACCCGCTTGTCATAAGCCAGCCGTGTGTAAGGTTTCCAGATATTGACAGCGTTGGACCGACCTTCGGGCGGCATCTCACGGTTTTCGAGATGGGTGGACATCACGCCTTCAACTATCCTGAAAAAGAGGTCTACTGGAAGGATGAAACCGTACGTTACCATCATGAGTTTCTGACTGAAACTCTCGGCGTGAACTCTGAAGAGGTCATCTACAAGGAGGGAATATGGTCCGGGGGAGGAAACGCCGGTCCAGATGTTGAAAGCATAGTTCACGGCTTGGAGGTTGCAACCCTTGTTTTCATGAAGTACAAGGTTGTGAACGGCGAGTTCGTTGAGCTTCCAATCCGAACTGTTGACACAGGATACGGCATAGAAAGGTTCACGTGGCTTTCTCAAGGATCCGTTAACGGGTTCGAACCAGTCTACGGTGACCTGTTAAACAAGATTATGAACATGGCTGGACTGGAACCTGTGGACGAGAGTCTGCTTAAAGAGGTTTCGAAGGTTTCCGGTTTAATCGAGATCTCTAAGACATCAAGCCGAATGGAGAACTGGCGGAAAGTGTCCAAAAAGGTTGATATGGATCCGGAGGAACTTTATCTCTTATTGAAGCCTGTTGTCAACATTTTCACTGTGGCTGATCATACAAAATGCCTTACGTTTCTGTTGGCTGAAGGTGTTGTGCCGTCAAACGTTCGCGAAGGTTACCTCACACGGCTTCTGATAAGGCGCACGTACAGGCTTCTAAGAGGTCTTTCAATCGAGAACCGGTTGACTGACATAATCGACATGCAGATAGAACGTTGGTCGAAAGACTTTCCCCATCTCAAAGATATGCGGGATGAGATTCTTGCACTTCTCTCCGTAGAGAGGAAAAAGTATGAGCAAACGTTGCAGAGAGGACGGGGGCTGGTTAAGAGAGCCATCCGTGAACAGAAGAAGGAGAGAGCCGCTGAAATCCCGCTGGAAAAGCTGGTTGAACTTTACGACTCACATGGGCTTACCCCTGAGATTGTCCGCGAGATGGCTGAGGCTGAAGGCGTCGAGGTGTCGGTGCCTGAGAACTTTTACGGCTTTGTTGCAGAACGCCATGTAGCGGAGCCTCAAACGGTGAAGCCTGTTTCGATTGAAGGAGTAGAGGATTTTGAGGAAACCTTCTCAGATCTTCCTGACACACGTAGACTGTATTATGAGGATGCTTACATCAAAAAGTTTGAAGCCAAGGTTCTACGCGCCTCAGGCAACCGCATCGTGTTGGATAGGACGGTTTTTTACCCGGAAGGCGGCGGGCAACCTGCAGATCATGGTTACCTAGAGTTCAACGGAAACAGGTCTCGTGTTGTTGACGTTCAGAAGGCTGGCGGGGTCATAATTCACTTCATCGAAGGCGCCGTTCCAAAAGAAGGGGTCAAGGTTACAGGAACCATCAATTGGGAAAGAAGGGTCAGCCTCATGAGGAACCATACGGCTACACATCTGGTTATGGGTGCTGCTAGACGGGTACTGGGCGAGCATGTTTGGCAGGCGGGGGCTCAAAAAGGAGTAAACCGGACGCGGCTAGACATCACCCATCCTGAAAGGTTGACCTCGGAGGAGATTAACGAGATTGAAAGCCTAGCGAACCAAGCTGTGATGCGGAACCTGCCTGTTGAAACTTTCTGGCTGCCACGGGAAGAAGCTGAGAAAAGGTACGGTTTCAGGCTTTACCAAGGCGGCGTTGTCCCGGGACGTGAGATACGGGTCGTGAAAACCGGTGACTGGGAGGTTGAGGCTTGCGGCGGCACCCACTGCAAATCAACCGGGGAAGTCGGGTTCATAAAGATCATTCGCACAGAAAGAATACAGGACGGCGTGGAAAGGCTGATCTTCAGCGCCGGCAGTTCAGCTGTGAAGACGGCTCAAGAGATAGAAAGGAGACTTAGCAAGGTAGCTGAGCTGGTCGGTGTTCAAACCGAAAAGGTGGAGAACACTTTAGGAAGGATTCTTACTGAATGGCGGGAGCTGCGCCGTGAGAAGGAACGGCTTACTGATGCCCTTGCGTCTTTCATGGCTGAACAATATTTGGAAACGGCTGAGGAGATCTCAGGTGTGAAGCTGATCTCGAAGATCGTGAAGGCTGATCCAGATTTGCTGATTAAGATCTCCAATGAACTTGTCGAAAAGGAAAAAAGAGCCGTAACAGTTCTCATCAGCATAGACACAAGCGCAAGAGTCGTTGTCATGGTCGGCGAGGCGGCGCGGAAGCTCAGCGTCGACGCGAGGGAGATTGCTAGGGCGGCTGCTTCCGAGCTAGGTGGCGGAGGAAGCGGTAAACCTGAGTTCGCTCAAGGCGGGGGCACACGAGTTGAAGGTGCATCAAAAGCGGTTGAAAAAGCTAAGGAACTTTTACGTAGAAAAGTTGAGGGGTGAAGGCTATGTCGGTGGATTGGCGGAAAATTGAGGATAAATGGAGGGAAAGATGGGAAAAGGCAGGAATATTCGAGGCTGATCCCGATCCTAAGCGTAAGAAATGTTTCGTAACCTTTCCGTATCCATACATGAACGGTCCGTTGCATCTGGGACACGGGTTCACTGCGACCCGGGTTGATGTTTACGCCCGTTTCATGAGGATGAAAGGGTACAACACCCTTTTTCCTTGGGCTTGGCACTGGACCGGTGAACCCATTCTGGGCGCTGCTTTACGTGTGAAGAATCGTGATCAAGAAATAATCAGGGCGTTGAAAGAGATCGATGGGGTTCCAGAGGAAGAACTGGAAAAATTTGTTGACCCGGTCTACATGGCGAACTATTACACTCGTGAAGGCAGAGAAGCAGTCAAAAGAATAGGGTTCTCGGTTGACTGGAGAAGAGAGTTTCACACAACCAGCCTGGAGCCCGCGTACAGCCGTTTCATCGAATGGCAATACGAGACCCTCCGCAAGAAAGGCTACGTCGCTAGGGGGACTCACCCCGTGGTCTGGTGTCCCAACTGTCAAAGTCCAACCGGTGACCATGACCGCCTCGAAGGCGAAGGGGTTTCACCTGAAGAATACACTCTGCTCAAGTTTCGGTTTAACGGCGGGTTCTTGCCTGCGGCGACCTTCAGACCGGAAACAATCTACGGCGTCACTAACATGTTCATCAACCCCGATGCGACTTACGTTGAGGCTATGGTTGACGGTGAAAAATGGATTGTCAGCAAAGAAGCCGCCGGGAAGCTTTCCGAGCAGCTGAAAAAGGTTAGGGTTCTCCGAGAGTTCAAAGGCGCTGAGATCATAGGCAAGGAATTCGAAGAGCCGATAAACAACAGGAAGCTTCCGATACTGCCCGGGTGGTTCGTTAACCCTGAATCCGCGACAGGTGTGGTCTACAGCGTTCCTGCTCACGCACCTGCAGACTGGATAGCCATTAAGGACCTGATTGAAAAACCGGAGGAGCTGAAAAAATTCGGTATAGACCCAGAGGTTGTTAGAAGCATCAAACCGATCTCACTTATCAGCGTCGAAGGCTACGGTGAGCATCCGGCGGTCGAGATCGTAGAGCAAATGGGCATCAAGGACCAGCTGGATCCACGTGTGGATGAGGCAACCTCAATCATCTATCGGAAAGAGTTTCACACAGGAGTCTTGAAGCCCATCACCGGGAAATATGCTGGTAAACGGGTTCAGGATGTCAAAGCTGAGCTGGTGGAAGACTTCAAGAAGGCTAACATTGCGGATTCCATGTATGACCTGCCGGAGCCCGTTGTTTGCAGATGCACATCCCGCTGCATCGTGAAGATCCTTTCGGACCAATGGTTTCTACGATACTCAGACCCAGACTGGAAAAAGGCTGCTCACACAGCCATTGATGAAATGAAGATTTTCCCCGAAGGCGCGCGCAGCTACTTCCATGACAAGATTGACTGGCTTCACGACTGGGCTTGCGCTCGTAAAACAGGGTTGGGAACGCCGCTGCCATGGAGCAAAGGATGGATAGTTGAAACCCTCAGCGACTCAACAATCTACATGGCGTTCTACACCATCGTCAAGCACATCAGGCGGCACAATCTTAAACCTGAACAGTTGACAAACCAAGTTTTCGACTATGTTCTGCTCGGCGTCGGGCAGCCAGAAAAGGTAGCCAAGGACTCCAGCATCCCCGTCTCAGTTCTGCAGGGGATGCGGAACGAGTTCACATACTGGTATCCTGTTGACCTAAGGGTCTCAGCCAAGGAGCTGGTTCCCAACCACCTATCATTCTTCATCTTTCAACACACCGCCCTGTTCCCCAAGGAACACTGGCCGCGCGGCGTAGGTGTCAACGGCATGCTGGCAATCGAAGGACAGAAGATGTCGAAATCTAAAGGAAACTTTCTCACGTTACGGAACGCTGTTGAACGGTTCGGGGCGGACGTAACCCGGCTGACCCTGATTTTGGGCGCTGAAGACATGGATGACCCGGACTGGCGTGAAGAGAACGCGAGAAGCATAGACGTTAAGCTGAAAGCGTTGTACAAGTTCATCAACCAGATCCTGAGCCTTAAGGGACAGAGAGAACAGAAAAGTGTGGACCGGTGGTTGCTTTCCGCTATACAGAATCGCATAGACACCGTTACCCGAGCCATCGAGATCCTTAAGACTAGGACGGCTGCAGAGGTCGCGCTCTTCGAGTTCTGGAACGACATCAAATGGTATCTCAGGCGAACCAAAAATCCGAACCCGGAGATTCTGAGAGAGGTGGCTAACGTTTGGGTTCGTCTGCTCGCCCCCTTCGCGCCCTATATCAGCGAGGAGCTTTGGCATCTCCTAGGAAACGAAGGATTCGTCTCAACTGCTCCTTGGCCCAAGTTTGACAGCTCGAAGGTTGATGTCAAATCTGAGGAAAACGAGGTCTTAGTTAAGAACCTTATTGAGGACACGGTTAACATCGTCAAAGCAACACGGATGACGCCGAAGAAGATCTGCTATTACACAGCCGCAGATTGGAAGTGGAATGCGTACCTTAAGATTTTGGAGAAATCTTCTTCTCAGAAGGTTCAGATCAGGGATGTCATGAGGGAACTGATGAAGGATCCGGAGCTAAGGAAACAAGCCAAAAAGGTGGCAGCGTTTGCCGGTAGCCTTGTCTCGGAACTGAATGCTGCTCCCGAGGATCAGAAGAGAAGAAAGCTTGAGATCGGTAGGGTGGATGAGAAAGCCGTTATTGAAGAAGCAAAAGAATTCTTGGAGAAGGAGCTTAACGCAGAGATCTCCGTTTACAGCGAAGAGGACTTTCAGCGGTATGATCCTAAGAATCGAGCGGGCATGGCGAAACCGTATAGACCAGCCATTTACATAGAATAGGACAGGGACAACACCGCGTAGCGTACGCCAGAAACTTTTGACCATTTTGACCAGTTTCAGCCAAACATCTTCTTTTTCAGCTTTTATTGACCGAAAAACATTTATGACGCCCACAGGATTTTGTGGAAGCCGAGCGGCAGCACATTAAACTGTTGGAGACGAGGCGCCATGGGTAAACGTGATTTTTTGACGCTGCAGGATTATTCAGAAGAGGAGATTTGGGAGCTTCTGGAGTCCACAAAGTTATTCAAGGAATCTTCATCGCCAGAAATATTCGCAGAGAACCTCAGGAACAGATCGGTTGCGCTGCTTTTTCAGAAGCCTTCAACTCGAACTCGTGTTTCTTTCGAAGTTGCGGTTAACCAGCTCGGTGGACACGCTGTGTATCTTGGTTGGAGCGAGTCACAATTGGGCAGAGGCGAAACAGTGGCAGACACCGCGCGCGTTTTAAGCCGGTACGTCGACTGCGTCGTCGCAAGGGTCTACCGACAGTCAGACCTTGAAGAACTGGCTAAACACGCAACTATTCCAGTCATCAACGCGTTGTCCGATCTTTATCATCCCTGCCAGATTTTGGCGGATCTTTACACGGTTTGGGAGAAACGTGGCGTTCTGAAAGGTTTGAAGCTCGCCTACGTTGGTGACGGAAACAATGTCTGCAACTCTTTGCTCATAGGATGCAGCAAAATGGGGGTCAACATCTCTGTGGCGTGCCCTTCCGGTTATGAACCTTACAGCAAGGCAGTGGAGTATGCCCGTGAAAACTCGGGGAAAACCGGTTCAACTGTAGAAATAGTTAGGAGCCCGGAGAAGGCGGTTGAGAAGGCGGATGTCATCTACACTGATACATTCGTCTCGATGGGCGATGAAGCTGAACGGGAAGAAAGACTCAAGACGTTCTTGCCGACATATCAGGTGACCTCGGCGCTTTTCAAACATGCGTCTGAGGATGCTTTGTTCATGCATTGTCTGCCGGCGCACCGCAATGAGGAGGTCACAGATGAGGTTATGGACGGACCGCATTCAGTAGTCTGGGATCAAGCTGAAAACCGTCTGCACACAGCGAAGGCGGTGCTGTCAGAGTTGTTGAGTTAAAAGGTGTTCTACGGTTTTCACAATCCTTAAATAATGGCGCGAGGTTCAAGAATAGACAGCTCCATTCAGGTGAAAAAAGTGAGCAAACAGGCTCAAGCTCAGCCTCAGATCTTCGGCAAATGGAGCTTGGATGTTGAGGTTAAAGATCCCGGGCTCCAAAGATACATTTCTCTTAGCCCAATCCATGTTCCGCACACGATGGGAAGACATGAGCATCACAAGTTTCACAAGTCAAGGCTAAACATTGTTGAAAGGCTCATAAACAACCTTATGCGTCCAGGTAAGAACGCTGGGAAAAAATCCAGAGCGATAAGCTTTGTGAAAAACGCTTTCGAAATAATCCATCTGAGGACGGGACGAAACCCGGTTGAGGTTCTTGTACGAGCCATAGAGAACGCTGCGCCCTGCGAGGACACGACGAGAATCAGCTACGGCGGAATAGCTTACCATCAAGCTGTGGACATAAGCCCGCAAAGAAGGGTTGACTTAGCCCTACGTTTCATCACTGAAGGCGCACGGAACGCGGCGTTCAATAATCCACGTCCGATTGAGGAATGTCTAGCCGAAGAGATCATACTGGCGGCTAACAGAGACACCGCAAGCTACGCGGTTCAAAAACGGAACGAGATGGAAAGAATAGCTCTGCACGCACGATAAACGCCGCACATTAAACACATCTCGAAAAGAGAGATCTTTACAACATAAATCTGGAAAGCTACAACGTCTGTTTTTGGGTTTCTTTCCCGCTTTTTTCATGCAGGTGCTTTTCACAAGCTGGTTTTTGGTCGAAAGCTAGTTGAACGCAGCCTTCTGCCGAGATGCTGAAAACGGATAAATAATTCTGCACTGTAATGTTATGGGTAACAGGATAATACGCACGGAAAAACGGTTCGAGCTGGAATATGTAGGCGCATCGTCACCGGAGAATATTTTACATGAGCTTGTTGATTAGAAACGGGTTTGTCTACGATCCCATCAACGACGTCAAAGGGGAGATAATGGACATCGCCGTTAAAGACGGAAAGATTGTTGAGAAAGTTAACGAAAGAACGGCGAAGATGATTGACTGTTCAGGCATGGTTGTGATGCCAGGCGGGATAGATATTCACACTCACATAGCAGGCTCAGAGGTGAACGCGGGACGTCTTCTCAGACCTGAAGACCACTATAAAGACGTGGAGATTAAGACATTAACAACCCGGTCAGGTGTCGGACATTCCATTCCATCCACCTTCACAACAGGCTACCGATACACCCGCATGGGCTACACGATGATATGCAACCCATCTATGCCTCCCTTAGAAGCCAGACACACACATGAAGAGCTAGAGGACACCCCGATCGTGGATAAAGCTACTTTCCCCTTGCTTGGCGACTGGTGGTTTGCTCTGGAATATCTCCGGGAAGGCATGATCAAGGAATGCGCCGCGCACACAGCATGGATGCTCTCAGCTACGAAAGGCTACGCCATCAAAATTGTTAACCCAGGCGGCGCTGAGGCTTGGGGCTTCGGCAGAAACGTCAAAGACTTAGATGACCCTGTTCCGAACTTCGGCGTCACCCCGAGAGAGATCATCCGCGGCTTGTGTAAAGTTAACAGGATTCTGAATCTTCCTCACACGATTCACGTTCACACCAACCGTTTAGGTCAGCCAGGTAACTATCTGACAACAATAGAAACGATGAGAAGCGTCGAGGACTTGTCAAACGGCTGCGACCCCGTTATACACATCACTCATTGCCAGTTCAGCGCCTTCAAGGGAGACGACTGGGCAACCCTGCGTTCCGGTGCGGAAGAGATAGCTAAGTACGTTAACCGTCACAGCCATGTCACGCTGGATATGGGGCAAATCGTTTTCACAAACACGACCACCATGACGGCTGACGGTCCATGGCAGTACACGTTATATGAGTTGACTGGCAACAAATGGGTTAACCACGACGTTGAGACGGAGACAACTGCTGGAATCGTTCCCTTCGTCTATAGGCGGAAAAGCTACGTTCACGCAACTATGTGGTCAATAGGGCTTGAACTTGCGTTACTCGTCGAAGACCCGTGGAAGATATATTTGACGACAGATCACCCGAACGGTGCGCCGTTCACAACATACCCGAGAATCATCTCGTGGCTTATGAGCCGGAAAGCCCGGGAAAGAATTCTTAAGAGAATTAACAAGAGAGCGAGGAAACGGTCGCTGCTTCCAAGCATCGACAGAGAATACAGCCTTTACGAGGTTGCCATAGCCACACGAGCAGGGCAAGCTAAGGCGTTAGGCTTAACAGACAAAGGACATCTTGGCGTTGGAGCTGACGCTGACATCGCGGTTTACGGGTTTAACCCAAGGCAGACTGACGCGTCTAGGGATTATCGAGTCGTCCGGAAAGCCTTTGAAAAAGCAGCATACACGATTAAGAGCGGAGAGATCGTGGCGAAAAACGGCGTCATTACAAAGAAAACTGAGGGCAGAACATTCTGGGTTGACCTTGGAATCTCTTCTTGTGCTGAGGCTGCTTCCTGCCCCGAGATTCTGCAAGATATGAAGAAAAGGTTCAGAGATTACTGGACCGTGGAGCTTGAGAACTATTTCATACCTGAAGCCTTCTTGAAATCTTCAATGCCTATCCAGGTTAAATCGGAGGTGTAAGAGGATCACCGTAACCTTGCGCCCTAAATACGTTTTCCGTCTACCAGTGTACGCAGACAGCATATGCCCCGACGTGTTCGCAGATAAATCGTTGAAAGAGATATCGGAACTGAAACTCTGGGAAGGAAACAAACAGAGGACCATCGGTGAACTGTTTGACGTTCAAGAAACGCCTTTCGACCCCGATGAAGATGCGGTTATAAGGCTTGTCGGCGACCTTCAAAAGGTTCGAACAGTCGGGTGCAACATGTCCTTCGGCAAACTGCTCATCGAAGGCGACATCGGCATGCGTCTCGGCGAAGGCATGAAAGGCGGGGAGATAATAGTGAAAGGCAATGTTGATTCTTGGGTAGGCTGCATGATGGAAGATGGGAAAATAGAGATTCATGGCTCTGCTGGTGACTATGTTGCCGCTCCTTACCGTGGAAGCACAGAAGGCATGAAGAACGGGGTCATCGTGATACACGGTGACGCGGGAAACGAGGTGGGATGCTACATGAGAAATGGGATGATCAGCATAGAAGGAAACGTAGGTGAATTCGTTGGCATCCACATGAGGGATGGAACGATACTTGTAAGGGGAAACTGCGGAGGCAGAACGGGCGCCGGAATGCTTGATGGAAAGATAATTATCTGCGGGCGGGTTTCATCGGTTCTCCCAACCTTCACCATCGACAGCGTCAAATCCAGTGTTAAGGCAGACGGAGAAAAAATTAAGGGTCCATTCTACCGTTTCACAGGGGACATTGCAGACCAGGGGAAAGGAAAACTTTACATCTCGAAGCCTCTTAACCCGCATCTAAGCTTCTACGAAAAGTATCTTCAACATGAATCTTTCCGAGGATGAAAAATGCCTAAGATAAGCGTAAACCGGAACGCCTTCAAACTGGTAAAAAAACTATGTGACAACCCAGACGATTACGGAGTGACTGTTGAAACAGCTGAAACCGGCACATACTTGATTGATGCTGGAATAGAGTCCACAGGCGGATTCCTCGCAGGCAAGATCATAACCGAGATCTGCTTAGGTGGACTTGGCGAAGTAACCCTCTCCTCTATGCGCATAGGAAGAACGGTGCTGCCTTCCATCTTAGTTTTTACGGACCACCCTGCCATTGCAACCTTGGGCTCTCAGCTTGCAGGATGGCGCGTTAAAGCCGCCAAGTACGCTGCCGTAGGCTCAGGACCCGCCCGGGCATTAGCCTTAAAGCCCAAACCGGTCTTCAGGAAGATCGCTTACAAGGACGAATCCGATGTGGCTGTTCTCGTGCTTGAAACAAGCAAAAAACCCGGAAAAGAAACGGTCATGAACATAGCGGAAACCTGCGGTGTGAACCCTGAAAACCTTTATCTGGTTCTGGCGCCCACGGCGTCCGTTGCCGGTTTCACACAGATCTCAGGGAGAACAGCGGAAACAGGAATTCACAAGCTCACAGAGTTAGGGTTTAACCCGCAGCTTATCACTCATGCGTGGGGTTGTGCACCGATTCTTCCAGTTCACCCGGATGCTGTTGAGGCTATGGGAAGATCGAATGACGCCATTCTGTACGGAGGCGTGGCATACTACGTTGTCAACTACGACGACGATGAGAAACTCAACGACCTTGCGGAAAAATCGGTTTCTCAATCCTCAGAACAGTACGGACGACCGTTCGCCGAGATTTTTGAAGAGGCAGACAGAGACTTCTACAAAATCGACCCAGGCATCTTTGCCCCTGCAGTTGTAACAATCAACAACGCTAGAACCGGACGAACCTTCACAGCCGGCGAAATCAACACCGATGTACTGTTGAAGTCGATACAAGTCGAAAAAGAGAATTAAACCGGAAAAAGATTCTGTCACATCTTTAGGTTTAACCTCGAAGAGTCTACCGGCTGGTCTTCAGCGGTTCTTTTTTAGGTCGCCCTATTTTCACAGAAAAATGGCGGAATCTCCTGCAAATCTTTTTTTATTTTTTTGCGTTTTTAGTTTGCCAAGTCTACAAGGTTTGATGTGATTTTTCGAGAATCGCCAGCATTAAATCTGCGGGTGCTAAGACGATATTGCCTTTTATTGCTAGGTCTTCTCTGGTAAGTATTATGTATTCTTTTATCTGGGGGATTGTCCAAACGTCTCTGGATGAGACTTCGCTTTGATACTTGGTTTCGATGGCTGTGTATTTTTCGTTAATTCTGAGAATGTTGTCTATTTCTTTTCCTCGTGTGTCGTAGTAGAACCACAGAAAAGTCTTGGGTTCCCGCATCATCGGGATCTCTTGATTAGCTATTAGGTGTGATGAAACGATTCCTTCGACAAGTTTGCTCACGAGTTCTTCATCTTGCAGTGTTTCGTCAATGATTTCGTTTACATCTCTTCCCGTAAGGAAGCTTTTAACCGAGTGGAATACAAATGGATCTTGGAAGAAGATTTTCTTGTTTCCTTTGAATTTTATGTCCTTTTTGTTGAAATCAAACGCGTATAAAATGGTGACAATAAAGGATTCTTCAAGGGTTTCAAGGTAATCAATTGTTGTGACATGTGTTGTTTCTATGTCGCTTGCAAGTTTAGAGAAGCTGTAGCGGCTTCCATATTTTTCGCTGATTTCTTTAAGGATTTGTCGAACGAACGTTTCTTGCTTGCCAAGCTTTGTGATATCCCCGATTATGTCTCTTATAAGCATCTCTGAGAGTATCGGGTTTATTGCGAAGTTTGACTGTCTTTGTTCGCTTTGTAGTTTTTTGAGCAGGTAGTCGTTCACTACAAATGGGTAGCCCCCATATCTTATGTATAAGTTGAAGAGATGCTCCAGTTCCCGTTTGAAAGGTGCAATTTGGTGTAAAGCCTTGAATAATTGGCTAAATCCGGCTTCGAGACTGCAGCTTGTTTTTTCGAGAACTGATAATAGCTTTTTTAGTGAGCCGCGGAATTCTGCTTCTCTAACTGTTGAAATCACTTGACCAGTAGTTTGTAGAACGAAATCTCTGAAGGACAAGGGTTTCATATGATATTCATTTCCTTCCAGTCTTCTTCCCGGGAGAAGTTCACCTTTTCTTCTAAGTGCAGAAGCACATGAGCCTGTAGCCAATATTCTTGCCTTTTCTAAAGTTCCTGAGTCGGAGATATATTTCAGTTCGAGATTCCAATCTTTGATTGAAGTTATTTCGTCTATGAACATATAGAGGTCTGCTACATCGATGTTTTTGTTCATGAAATAGGTTATTGCGCTTCTTAGTTCTCTTCTTGAGACAAAGAAATCTGAGGACAGGTATAGTATGTGGTTGGGGTCTACTCCTTCGTTAATTAGGTTGTTTATTAAATTCTTTATGTATGTTGTTTTTCCAACTTGTCTTGGTCCTCTTAGAACATAGATGCTTCCTTTATCAAGATCAATTCTCTTCCTTTTAAAGAAGATCGGCTTCTCGTTCGCCTCCTTGAGGTTTTTGTCAAAGATAGAGAACTTTTTTCCGTGCTTCCACCAAGGATTTTGGTTAACTATTTCACTGATTTTTACCATGTTTTAGATAGATCACTATCCAAATTTATAACTTTTTAGATACTATGCTATCCAAAATCGATTTCCAAAATACACCACAGCCAATTGACAGCTCATTTATAAACAGTTTAGTAATACACCTTTTCTCATCTAAACGATTTTTCTGGAGATTCTTTAGAATTAAGACGGGGCAAAGATATCTGTTTAAGCCCCGTAAGTACTTACCTCCCATAAGTTAGCTAGACATGTGATTGAACATTGAAAAATGAAGATCGCATTTCTGAGGATTTCGAACGAATGGTTATGGAAACACTTCAAAATTGGGAGACTAGGAAAGCTTTTGAAACGTATTAAGGTTGCGGAGCTGCGCTGCGAGTGTCAAAGAAGTGGGCGACGAAGCTGTTGAATCCGTCGTTTCCAACGAGAGCAGCCATGAAGAAGCTTATGAAGACTATTTCCGCCCAAGCTTTCGGTAGAATAAACATCAGTATGCTGGCGCCTCCGCTTCCCACCAGATACGGGAGCAACGCAACGAAGTAGAAAACGGTGAACAGGCATTCCGGTACGTACGCGGCTAAGACAACGGGAATCGTGAAAAGAGACTTGCGTTTTCTCTGGTTTCCTTTTAACACGCTGTAGATTAAGCCTGATGTGAGTCCGGTAAGTGACTTTCCAACAGGTAACGCCACGACGGCAATCCACGAGCCGAACGGTGAGAGGGGACCATACTGGATTCCTGGAAGTATTCCCACAACGAGTCCGGTTACAAATCCTATTATTGGGCCGCCGTAGATTGCTGCTATGAATGTTGGTATGTGCGACAGATCGGTTGAAACTCCGGGGATTATGGGTCCTAAATAGCTTGAGAAGGCGAAAAGTATGTTTCCTAAGGCACCCATCAAGGCTACGAA
>PIYB01000034.1 GCA_003601835.1 Candidatus Bathyarchaeota archaeon | reverse complement strand
CAACATTGACTGTGTCAGTCTCTGAAGTGTCCAGAAACGAAACAGCCAACGGGCGGTAGCCCAAGTAGATCTCGTGATCGTCCCCGTTTATTCTTATGTACATCTGCGCCATGCTTGAAAAGCTTCTGTTGATGACCTGTTCATCGTCTCCTTTCAGGTATTCACCGACCTCGCCTCGGTCAGCAGCTGGCGCCTCATATCGTACATATCATATCCAATCGTTGAGTTAAAGACCACATCCGAGGTTGAGCCGAGAGTCACGTTTATGACTAGATGTCTTAGACTGGGCTTCGTCTCGAATTCTTTTCCGTAACCATGAAAAGTCTGAATAACCGAAGACCCGGGAGACCATGCTATTGAGCTTATGTGATTCTCCAACATCAACATGTCCTGCTTCGTCGCAGCGTAGTTTAGCCTCCCCACTCTGTTATTAACGGAAGAAACGGCGAAGTAATACGTAGCCACGGTTAGAATGGTGAAGGAGAACAGTAGGAAAGTAAGCGAAACCGGCGTTGCAAACGCTTTCTTCGATCTGACGACTCTCATAGTTCCTCACGTGACAGTTGATAAACACAAAAAAAGAAAGAGGGGGAAGGCGCGCGCTCAACCATGATTCAAGGTTAAACCTATGCGGTTTCAGCGGATTTAACGTTGCATTCAACGTAGTATTGTGCGTTTTCGGTGAAGACCGTGATACCGATTGTGGTGCCGATGTCGTTCACGTCGAGGCTGTCAGGACTTGTGATGTAGATTATCATTGTGTCACCGGAAGCCAACGGAAGGTCAGTGCTGGCAGCACTGAATGTTCCAACTGCGCCACTTGCGTATTGGAAGTTTGTCCAGCTGTGACCACTTGAGTTAGGACAGTTCAGCGAAGTAGAGATTGATGTGGATCGTCTCAGATAGTAAACGGTTGACCACGTAGCTTCGACGCCTCTAACCTGCACTTTATCTATAACCACGTCTCTTCCGCCGACGTTATCTATAGCGACAGCCGCGAATGCTGTGCCGTTAGCGTAAACCCATACCTTTTGTTTAGAGAGCCTTAGGTCCTCTTGCTGCGTTCTCGTTGATGTGATGTTGATGGCGTACATTGTAACTACGCCCGCTAGAAGTACTGAGACCACCAGAATTATCAGTGTCGTTACCACTGTGCTGAGCGCTTTTTTGTTGTTCAGTAGGTGCTTCATTTCTCTCACTGGAGAACTGTTGACCCGTAAAAAGGATATTTTGATTTGTGCGTAGTGTCACTACACACACAAGTATGTTCCTCCCTACCTAGGCGTGAGGAACAGGCTCGTATCGCTTGTGTTTTTCCTGTCTGAACTCTACGTCTGGATTGTTGTGAACATGGAATATTAATGGTTTTTGAAGGTGTAACACTGTTCAAAACTATGGGTTTACGTTCAATAGGCTCAATATTCATTTTCATAAAACATCCTTTACATGTTCCGTTTTCGGAGAACTTGACTGGAACAATGTTTCAAGAAGCCGCTTTCAATGTCACCTTGCGTTCATTAAGCTTGAAGAAAGAGGCTTTCAAAACCGTTATTATGTCTCTCTGGTTCGTCCATAAGGCTCGTTTGCCATTTTTACCGTTCCTACCGTTCGAGTTGTTAAGAAAGAGAAGAAGACTGTCATTTGAAATAACGAAGCTTGGGAGACCCTTAAAATCAACGCGGGAAAACTTGTCGCCTCCAAGCTTAAGCTTCTTCATTATGTAGGAGCTTCTCAACGAGGAATCCGTTATTATGCGAATTCTAACTTTCTCAGACTTTTGAGCCAAGTCGTCCAAGGCTCCGGAGTAGAACATCTGCAAAAGATTCTCGTCAGAAGCCGCTATCAGAACCTCACTTTGAGCGTTCTCAATGATCTCGTTAACCTTGATGTCAATTTGGTTTCTACCCTTCAACACCTGAATAAACTCGTCTGAAACCTCAGTGTTCTTTCTAGGAGTAGACATGTTGTCCCAGTTTTCCAGAATCTTCTTTTTTTCCTCTTCGAGGTGACTGATGCTTCGCTTCTTATCCTGAATCAGGTTTTCCAGCGCCTTGTCAATCGGAACAGCTACAAACCTTATTGGTTTCGCCAGTATCCGGCATACGAGGCTTTTTTCCTCAAGCCGCTTTAGAATCTTATATGTTTCTGTTCTGTGAAGCGAAAGTGACCGAGATATCTTATGTGCCTTCTGCTCCCCAAATTTAGCGAGATAAACATACACTTTTGCCTCATTCTTCGAGAGCCCAAACTTTGAAAGCGAATTACAGACATCCTTGTAGTCTGACAAACTCTGCAGATGAAACTTTAGGTTTTTCAAGCTTTTTATATTCTCGGAAAGCGCCGTTTCCTCGTCTACATCAACCAAGTCTGCGAGAATCTCGCTTTTCTTAGTCACTGAATGTTTTGCGATTACCACGTGAAATTTCACCGCGGGCGATGTTCTTTTCTGGCGCTTCAGCACTGAGCAGCTATTGGCTGAGAAAATATTAAATGGGTTATGAAAGAGGAATTCGAACTTGTGGTTCAGATCTTTCTATTTTTTAGATTTCTTTTCTGGTTCAACCGGTTCAGCCATTTTACTCTTTATTGACGAAAAGATCAAGTCAGGTGGAGGATGAGGAGCATTGATTATGCCGGACAACAGAAAGACGGAGGTAAAGATCTGCTGGTACACCCTTTTTAAAAGATGAGGCACCTTGGTCTCAGGATCGGTTTCCAAAAGTTTGTCGACAACTTCGCTTCCGCCTGTAACAGTCACCATGCCGTCCACATCGAACTTGGCAATACTGGGCTTAGTGTTTATCTCAAGCGCAAAATTGAAGGTTGCTTCATCGGCTCCTCTTTCCACTTCTTCAAGCTTCACATTAACATCGAAGCTGGGTTCCACGTCGTCCCTTCTAGAATCATTTGTCAGAGCTCCCGCTACGTTTAGAAGTCTAACATCTATCGTCACTTCGTCGGAGCTCATTAGCGCATCGTATCTCCTGTCCCGAGTGGTGGGTGAAAGATTCTTCTAGGGCGCCCTTTTCGAGTAGTAGATGATTCCGTTCTGCCAATTTCCTTTTTGTGTGTAGGGTTCTGCTACGTACTAGGGTTTAAAGAGAGAATCCTCAAAAAGGGATAGCGCGGTGCTTACGGCTTGGAGTCTTCTAACGGAAAAAAGCAGAGCAAAGTCAGCTACGGCAGCCATAGATTAAAGAAAATTGAGTCTAGACGCTTCGTTGAAACACAGATCAACACCAAAGTCGGCAACACAAAGCTAAGCCTTTTGATAAAAAAGACCCAAGCAAAACCAGAACTTCTGAAAAAGTACGGAATAGAAAAATACGACTTACATCCTGACTACGAGTTTCCCGAATCGGTAAGAAACATGATCCCCTCGAACGTTCCAGAATATATTACGCCTCCCGGAAAAAACTACATCAAACAGATCGTCCGAGCTCTATTCTACTTTAAACAGTGCGCTTTGATTGGACCAAGCGGCACTGGAAAAACGCACATCGTGTATTTCATTGCTGAATTAACGGGGTTGCCGATTTGGGAGGTTAACTGTGGACTGCAGACATCAACATATGACCTTTTCGGAAGATACATTGGACTCGGCAAGGAGAACTGGATTGACGGGCAGATAATCTCATGGTGTCGAACCGGTGGAATCCTTTACTTGGACGAGGCGAATATGATGAAACAGGATATTGCTGCCCGTCTGAACCCCATCCTTGACACGAGAGGACACATAGTTCTCACGGAGAAAGATAACGAGGTGGTGAAACGTCATAAATACGGCTACGTTATTATCTCGATGAACCCGTTCTCCAGCGAATTCGTAGGCACCAAACCGCTTAACGCCGCTTTCAGGAGAAGGATGTCCGTCTGGATAACCTTCGACTACTTAAGCGTGGGTAAGCAGATTTCGCCTGCCGAGATAAAACTGATCCAGAAAAGAAGCGGATTAGATGAGGACACAGCTGCCAGAATTGTCCGAGCGGGCGCTGAACTGCGTAGACAATATCAGCTCGGCGACCTTCCTTACGGTCCTTCTCCAGGAGACCTTATGAACTGGGCGATCTTGGTGGCTGACGGAAGTGACCCGATCTCCGCAGCAGAAGAAAGCATCATCGGCACCACAAGTGATGATATTGAGATTCAGGAAACTGTGAAACGGATCATCAAGGCTTATTTCACTTAGGAACTGACGTTTGGTGGCTGATATTTGAGGCTTTACGAGTCAGCTTGGTTCACCGCTTACGATCTGACAATGAAGGAACCAGGTGAACTGAGGGTACTAGTGCGAGACTCGATTCCTTTTCCTTTCCTCACCAGAGACAAACATGGTTTCGTCATCTGTCTGCCGAACCTGAAGAAACTTGGGGACAAACAAGTTGGATATCAAGGGATGAACTTCGATCTTGAGGATGAAAATCACAGCCAGATCATATGGAGCCTTTTCATGTCCTCCGTTTGCTATCTTAGTCTTTACACGGTTGCGTCGAACGTTAATGCTTACGCCGGTTATGTGGAAGGTAAAGATGAGGACGCTGTGCTTAACGCGATAAACATTGTTGAAGATGTTATGATCAATTCTTACCTTAAGACGTTCCACAGAACGTTTGTACCAGAGATCATGTTCGCGGATGCAGTTTCGTACCTTCTTCTTAAACCCGCTGAGCATATCAGGAATGAAGGAGTCCGGTTGGCAACTTCTATTCTGTCGCTTTACAAAACTGGAATGATCAAGGGATCACTGCCCAAAACGATGCTTAAAGACGTAGTAAACATAGTTGGCATGCTCAGGGCATTAGATAAAGCAACGGTCAAAGCTTATTCAGAGATAAAAAACAAGCCGGACGATTCAGATAAGGAAGTCCCATATGTAAATGATGATCTGAAGACGAAAGTCTTCAGGGAGATTTACGGAACCCTCCGGAAACATTCTAACGTAATCCCGGAGGTCCCTTCCTTTCTTTACATGAATCATCCGACGAGAACCTCCATTTTTTACAGCAACCTTGAACCACCTCCAGAAGAAAAAATAACTGCAGTGCTGAACGAAATGACGCGCAAGCTCGGCTTCAAGGTTAACATCAACCTGAATAGGTTAAAAGCGGAAGCTGCTCAAAACCTGTGGGACTGGATGTCGAAGGAGAGGAAGAAAGAGAAGATCCTTGCCAAGTACAAGGAGATTGGCGCGGACACCCGGTTCAAAGAGTTTGTTTTTCCCCCGATGGACTACGCCGAGTTTCTCAGACGAAAGTCAACTCATTCAAAAACCATACGGCGTATCACAAACAGGCTTGCTGTATATTATAATCTTACGGGTGAAGACTTCAGACGGGAAACCGGGGTTATCGACCTGCAGCAGGCTATTCAAGTGATCGCCAGCCAAAGCCGGCGGAGCGACATTTTCATGGAGGACACGTTACGGTACCGGGGACAATCTTGGGCGATACTGGTTGACGTAAGCCTGAGCTTGGAAGCTTTCGCGGGTCAAGTAAAGGATGTGATTCTGTGCCTAAGCGAGGTTTCCAGAAAACTCTTCCACGACAACCGGTCTTTAGGGATTTTTGCCTTTGACGACAAGTTCTACGTGATCAAAGACTTCACTGAGAACCATTCAAGATCCGTTTGCGCGCGGATAGGTGGAATCGAACACAGCGGGTTAACCTATCTGCCTGACGGAATCAAAACAGCTGCTAAAGCCTTGAAAAAGCAATACGAAGAAAGCAAGATTCTTATCGTTGTTTCCGACGGGTTTCCAACAGGTTACAAAGGCGTCGTTGAAGAAACCAAGGAACAGGTTAAAGAAGCATTAAGGTCCGGGCTTCACGTAATGGGAATCGGGATCGACAGCGAAGGGGTCAAAGACTTCTTTCCAATGCACTGCGTGGTGAAGACGCCTTACGAGCTCATGAAGAAATTCGTGGACACCTTCTTCCGGTACACATCGCTTATGTGACGAAAGAACCATTCAGGTTCTAAGTCTTTTTAAGTCCTATTCGCCGGACTTCTTTTTGCTTTTCTCTTGCTTTGGCTGTTCTGCCTTCTCTGCATCATCTTTGTTATCCGCCGTTTTCTCTTCTGACGCTTCAGTCTCTTCCGATGTTGCTTGTGTTTCCTCGGGTTGCATGGTTGAAGCAAAAGGTTCCATGGATGTGGACAGAAACATTTCAAGTTTATATTTGGGCGCAGCCTTCCCCGCGGGTTCCACAAAAATTTTCTCTGGAACACCGTCGACAAAGTATACTGAATATACAAGATCGGAGCCTAAACCGATTTTCCGTAGCTCCTCAATCAAGGTTTTCGTTTCTTTCAACCGTTCGAGGTTCGTCTTTATCTTGT
Organism: Candidatus Bathyarchaeota archaeon; assembly: GCA_003601835.1. GTDB lineage: Archaea > Thermoproteota > Bathyarchaeia > Bathyarchaeales > DTEX01 > PIYB01. The sequence continues at coordinate 7,838 of PIYB01000034.1, read as the reverse complement.
CCACCGCTTCGAAGAATATTTCTGCCTTGTTCTGTTTCTCAGCGGAGAACATGAGCCCCTTGTAACTGAACCATTCCTCGGAACTGGAGGCGCCTTTTTTCTTGTTCTTCTTTCCAGATTGCCGAGCTAGCCCCTTTTCCCTTAATCTTTTTTCCAGTTCCTCTGCGTTGCCGCCTTGTTCCCTAAGCAGCTCCCCCAGATTCTCGTTGTATTCTTTAAGGAAGGTTCCATACCAAGAGATGCCTTTCTCAATGTAGGTGGAAAGTTCACTTAGGGAAGGAAAGTTTCGAATTTCAACTGGGAAAATCCTGTTCATTCTTCACATCCCGGATGACCGTCCAGGATACACGGAACTGCTCATTAAACATTTTGCCTACTGCTCTGAGGGATCAGAATCTCCTTCACCTTGTCTTCCTGGAACTCGCTGACCGGCTTTTCCTGACTGGTTCCGAATGGACGTTGGATGTTTTTGAGCTCCTCGTTGATCATCTCCAAGAAGTTGAGGCGTACGCTTACACGTTTCATGTATAGACTGACTTCCTCTCTCAGTTTAGGCATAAGTTCCCAAACAACCATAAGAATAGTTTCCGGCGGATAATTCTTTAGGGACCTGGACTCCACGCTGCCATCCTTTTTCACAGCGATAAGATGACATTCCGGGTTCAGAATAATCTCCTTGCATTTCTCAAACTCGGGAACAGCCTTGTGTGATAGGGAAATCGACAGGTCTAGCTCTGAAAGAATATTTTTGAGATATCCACATATCTGGGTGACCATGCTTGATTCTGCTACAAGATATTCGCTGAGCTGCCGAGCATCCTCTGTGATCACCTTCAGCAGGCTGCCGAACTTCTCACTCATATCCTTGGCTTTTGCGTCGTCTATTTCCTTTTCTTGAAAGATCGAGGTATAGTCAAAGTTGGCTTCGTCTTCTTCGGGCAAATGAGAATCACCTTCTCGGGGCTAGTTGTCGACGTTTCTCTACAGCTTTCAGAGCTCTTAAGAAGATTTGTGCATAGAATCGGGAGACAAACAATCATTGCTTTCGTCACAACAAAAAATTTAGGTTTACATCTTGGAAGGTGCCTTCATAACAGCCAGCTATGATAAGTATTCGTTGGGTAAATAAATTTGCCCTTAAAGAAAGGTGTGCTTGCGGTCTGCGGGAAACCGTTACAGGTAAATGTCGAGCAGATGCCTTTTGTCTAAGATTATGATCACGATGGCGCTGATTACGAGTTCCACAAGCAAGTAGCCCCCGTTGTAGATTGCTGAGTAGACCACAGGGTTCATTCCTTCAGGCGCGTACATCCAAAAGAACCACACTCCAGAAACGAAGTGAGCTAGGAATCTTCCGGCAATCCCAACGGTGACGCCGAGCACCGGGTACTTCCTGAAAAGCCCAGCTAATCCAAGCGCACCAAAAGCCACGGGATAATCTATCAAAGCCTGCACAGGGTCGGCGACGTATCCACCTAACGCCATATTAACAAGCCCATAGACGCCGCCGGCTTCAAGACCTGCTCGTAATCCTCTTCTTAGTGCGAACCAGAGCAGTGGAACCATGCCTGCCGCAGTCACGGAGCCTCCTTGCGGAAGATGATAAACCGGGGGCAAAATGTCCCTCAAAATCACGGTTAAGGCAACAACAACTGTTCCTTCAGCGAGAACTTTGGTTTCAGACGAAAGTTTACTCATTTTTCACATCCCTCCGCCAGTATTACCTGGATCAGGTTCAAAGGGTCGACGGTCCATTCAACCGCCCTCTCAGCCGGGTCGAACCCAGCTCCCCTTTTTTCCAAGGTGCCTATACAAACAGAGGTATTTAACTGTAACGATACAATGCGAGAACATTTAAACAAAAAATCGTCAGTATCTAAAGAACCATCCGTCACTAGTAACGAGAAAATATCTTGATGCCATTGAACACAACAATGTAAACCGGTTCAGGAAGACGCGGAAATTTCTTGAGCCTAATATCATCGTTTACTGAGAAACATCTTTGGCAAAATCTTCCACATCTGCAAAAAGTTTCGTCAGCGGGGTTTTATTTGTTTTTAGCCACAATTTCGGCTTTAATTTCTGTAACTCGTTTGATTTATGCCATTTCTTTAATACGGCTTTTATGTTGAAACGTTTCCAGAGTTTTCTGATGTGTTATGCCGTTCGGTAAGTGGAGAAACTTCGACGACTGCGTCGCAGATTTCATCCGTCAGGGAAAAACTGAGGAACAAGCAAAACGCATCTGCGGAGCTCTGCAAGCCAGGCTTGAAGCCGAAGCCGCGGGGCGCATGTTTAACTGGGAGGGAGAGATCTCGCCTTGGAAAGGCAGCCTCATTCATGGGAAAGCCATCCATCCTGTTAAGACGGTTCACCCTGAAGAGTGGCCGGGGCTTCGCGTCTATCTGGAAGAGGAGCTTAGGAAGGCTGCGGGTTCTTTGGTTGGCGCTCCGTTGCTTTTGGACCACATCCATCCGTTGGACGGCGAAGTTCTGCACGCCCGGTATGTAGACGGCGCGGTTGAGTACATAGCTCGTCTTGATGACCCTCAAGTTCTCAGCTGGGTGAAGGATGGAACCATCAAACATTGCAGCGTCGAGTATGTGTGGGACAGTCTTGAAAGGGTAAACGGCGTTGCACCCCGCGGAATAACTTTCACTGGGCTGGCTCTTTTGAAGGAGTATGAACCAGGAGACCCTGAGACAACTGTTCAAACGTGGGAGGCTATAGTTGAACGGTTGAAAGAAGCTGCTGAAGCTGCCTCAAGCTCAAACGTTGAAAAGGATTTGAATGTTGAAGCTGCCTTGGAAGCCGTGAATTCTGCTGTGGCTGAACTTGCTGAAAAAATAGAGAGGAACAATCAAAGATTGCTAAGCAGGATTACCGTCTTAGAGAGAATTGTGGCGGACAAGAAGCCTACGGGGGAAGGCGTTATAGATCCTTCAACGAACCGGAACAAGACGATGATAAGTAAAAGCGTGGTACTGGATGAGCTGAGGCGAGCCTGTTACGAGCGGGTTCCGAAGCATTGGAGCTACGGCGCCTATCTGCAGAACCGGCGGTTGAAGGATCTCATTCGGAAACTTGAGAACTCTGAACTTGAAGGAGAACCTTAGTCATGACCGATATTAGAGAATGCGGTTCGCCGTTCTGGACGGTCACTTGTGTGACAGCTTCCGCCGCGACGGAACGGTGGAAGCCAAAAAGTTAGAGAAAAAGGAGGAATAAGACAGGTTGGTTGCTGAGGATCTAGTTTCAGAAGCAGTACTTGGAGAAATCATAACGGCTAACGCTTTGATCTTGACGTGCAAATGCGACGAGGACAACGTTCGAAAAGGCCGATTCGTAACGGTGACGGCTGGCGAAAACTGGCCTCCGCTTGTCCATGAGGCTGACTCCGGGGAACCAGTTTTCGGAGCGTCTTTGAAGGCTGGAAACAACGGTGACTACATCCCTGTTTGCATCTTCGGCGTGGTCAAAATGTACGCAGGCGGCGCTGTCACAGCTGGGGCAGGCGTAAAGACTGATGACGAAGGCAGAGCAGTAGCAGCCTTGGCGGCTGACGATGCATTGTCTGGAGGACGGGCTTTGATGAGTGCAGGCGAGGCTGACGACCAGTTCATTGTGCTGGTATGCCCAGACAACCATGGTTCAGGAACCTAGAAAGGAGGAGAAACTATGGAAGAAAACGTCTTGGATTATAGGAACCTCTTAAAGGAGGCTGTTGTGAGGGACCCGGATCTGGGTGAGCATACTTGGAAAGAATCTTTCGTCGGCAAAGCTCGAAGCAACGTGCTTTTCCAGAGAGTAATGAAAGAATACGTGCTCAGCGACGTTGCGCAAGCTTTGGGAAAGATGCATGATGTTGCAGTTGAAGCCGCACAGAAGATGGCTGTCGGCCGCGACCTCATCTGGGTGGTTCCAGTCACAAGTCCAAAGGTCCGGTTCTATCTAAGCAAACGTGGAACCGCTTGGCGGATCAGCGATGGGCCTCCTCTTCAAACGTCTGAACACTTTGAAACTGTTGATGTCAGTGTTAGCTACGAGTACGGGTACGACGCATTGTTCAGCCAAGCTTATCTGGAAGATGTGCCGTTTAACGTAATAGAAAGAGCGGTCAGGGACGCGGCGCAGCTGCTGGAAGAACAGCTGACTAAAGACATTGTCTCGCTGTATGAAGGCATATCCGCGGGAGACTTAGCTGGCGGCGCAGAGATTTCAGCGGACACGAACGGCACCTTGTCTTGGGCGGATCTGGTTGAGGCATGGACTACTGTGAGGAAAGCTGGATACACGCCTGACGTTGCAATGGTTCACCCAGATCAGGTTGCCGACCTTTGGAACGACGACAAGTTCATTCACAGCTTCTACTTCGGCGACAAAGTTGACGTTGGACGCGGAGTGTTAGGTGAGACCTATCTCGGTTTCAGGATAGTCGAAACTGATCTCTGCACAGCAACGAAAGTTCATCTTATTGACACTTCGAAAGCCGCTGTGCTGCTTCTACGCAGGGACATCTTAACTCAGCCTTACGAGGAACGGTTAAGTCAAGGTGTGATCTGCACCATCAGATACGGCTTGGGAGCCCTGCGGAAAGACGCCGTTGCCAGAATCGTAAACTGCTGAACCGTTTGACAGTCAAACATCTTCAATTTCCCCATTTTTTGGTTTATTACCTCTCTAGGAGGTTTTGGTTTGGGTTTGGTTCAAGGGGTCTGCAGCTGTTGTGGAAAAAAGATTCGACGGGAAAGTCCGGTTTCCATCGTTGTAACCTGTGATTGTTACAGGGTTTGCCCTTTATGCGGAGAACAGATGGAACCGTACGTGCCAGATTTGAGCCCGCGCACATATCGCAACGAAAATTGTGTTGAATGGGACCCTTTTAAAGCAGCAGAGAGGGATGAACGGTCGACTGCCACGGTTTACGTGTGCCGCCGCCATGATCCGCCGTTTTACAGTAACCGTTTGCCGGTGGAGGTGTTGTTAAAGTGAGTATGCAGCGGAAGCGTTCGAAGTCTTTTTCGTTGTCAGAAGGGTTGCTCCGTAAACTGAACAGAATGTGGTATGAAGAAGTTAGAAGAAGGCTGCATAGGGACGAGCGGTTGAGCTTCTCCAGGTTCGTTGAGGACCTCTTATGGCAAGCCGTGAAAACCAGACCGGAAAACTCGCAATATGACAAGAGAGATGAAAGCTAGGAGGAAGAATTGCGGTTGGGTTACGTCACAAAAGAAGAGGTTCGGAACCTAACTGGGTTAACAGATCGAGAACTAGAAGACGAAAGGCTGGATCAAATTATACAAGAAGCCGAAAGAATGGTTGAGATATACACCGGAAAAGCATGGACAGAAACCGACAGCGAATACTCTCAGATTCAGACAGTTACACGGATGCTAGCAGCGTCCCTTGCTTACGAGGCGATACCTCTAACCGAAGAGGTTCATGGAAAAGCAGCAAGATACCACGAGCTAGCTGTGTTGTTGTTAAGGTCCATGCGCGTTACAAGTTCAGCTCCCTTAAAAACTGCCTAAAAGGTTCTAACATTTTCATCGTTCAGATTGTCCAGCTTCACGTTGTTCCCTTGGTCCAAGAAAATGTGACTAACGTTTTCTTATCTGCCCAGCTATCTTAGCGATGTATTCTGGATCATCTCTAGTCGGATCTGCTATGCCAACCATGTCTGCTCCTGCTTCAAAAAGTTTTTCAGCGTCCTCTGCGGATCTGACGTATCCGCTTGCCAGAAGAAAGAATGGGTATTTCTTCCTTATGTTTTCGATGAATTTGAAGTCAGGCTTCATTGTCTCGTCGTTTCTGACATTAAAGTGTATGCCTAAAAGGTTCATGTTCCTGATTCGATCAAGAACGGGTGTAGTCTGGGATGACGCCTTCTCTGAACTTCACGATTACGGGTACCTCAAGCTGAAAGAATTTGTCGAACCACCTGTAAAGTTCAGAACGGTTTTCATGCAGCACCATAGCTCGCAGCTTACCTTGCTTCAAGTATCTTGCGAAGCCCCCGTGAACGTTAAGTTCAACAATGTCTCCGCCGGCTTCGCTGAAAAACTCAGCTGCTTCTAGTCCCCATTCAAGTCTGGGCGTTGCAAGATTCAAGCATACATAAACGTCTCCGTGGGCTCTAGCTTGCCTACATTCTTCCGCTAAGAATTCAACGCAGTCTTTTCTGGTTGGCGGTAAAATCCAAGGTTCTTTTCCATAGACAGGAGGCTCAGCTAGATAGGCTCCGAGCTGAACCATGGAACAGCCTCGGCTTCTTTCTGCGCAAAATTTACCGTTGGTCACATTCATCATGGAGGAAAGAAATAGTCCTCCGCGAAGTTTCTTATGAAGATTTTCTTCTTGCTTCAAAAATAATCACAGAATAAGGGTGTTTCTATCTTCCTAATAAGAGATGTGTCTATTTTTTCTTCTTTTTTGTTTTTAGGTATCTATCCACCGCGCCGTAGTGTCTGGTGTGGTTCCATTTATTCCCGTTTCTTCCGTATGTCCCTCGTTTTTTCACGAAGAAGACTATGAGGCTTATAACTGCACAAAAACCCGCAGCATAGTACAAGGACTGTACCATGTCAAACATCTTGTGACCTTCGACTCCTTTAAGATTCAGGTGCTACCCATCTGATCTTTCGCGTATAAAAGCCTCAAGAAACAAAGTTACGTATCTGACCCATATTTTACCAGCTCGTAAAAACTCAGTCGTCATCTCATTTTTGGGTGTTAACCATTCTGAAAACATCTTTTTCTTAGTGTTTTTCGTCATCGTTATAACAAAAACCCATGTAACTAAAATACGCTTTACTTAGGCGTGTTTTCCGTTTTTAATCGTATTTCAAAGTCTATGCTGGCTATGCGTAAGGTTTTTATGTTTTGGTTGAGATTAATGAGAAAAACGGATTGTTTACGTCAAGGGGGCTCCAACGTGGACAAAAAACAAACAAACAACTCAAAACTGGCTGAATTGACAGCCTCAATGGTTCTCAGCCTAGTTTTCTTCACAGCGGTTTTCTGGATTTTTCCGTTGATCCCCATCGTAATAACCTTAATGTTCGAATGGCCGTTCACGTCCTTTGTTTCACTGTGGCTGGCAGGGCTACCTTTTACTGCAATAGCATTCTATTACATTTTCAGAGTAAAGAAATAAGCCGCCGTAGGACTATCTGCTTCTTTAATGCGCTTGAAAAAATCGGTCATTTTGTTACGAGCTGAATGTTTTAACGCATGAGTTTAACGGCTTTAATACTACAGAATCCTCGATTCTTAGTTCAGCTTTTGTAATCCTAAAAACCGCGCCGTCTTCATACACAAAATAGTAGGCGCCATCGGAGAACAAGCCAACCTCAATAAGCCTAACGTTGCCTTCAATGGTTTCCCAATTCTCCAGTTCAGCCGGTTTCATAACAACCGTTTATTATCCACCTTCTGAAGAAAGAATTTATGAAGCTGCAGACTGAACAGTTTATTCAAAGAACAAAAACATATTTTGACTCAATTAGTAGGCTATGAACCCCGGGGACATGGAATTTCTAGCCACCATTACCGTTCATGTGTTAAGTGGCTTGATAGAGACGACTGTTGTTTGGCATATTTGTTTCCGCCAGCAATAATTTTAGAAGCCTTAATCAGCATCAATCTTTCGAAAAAGAAAACATAAAACGTATTCAGAACAGTCGTGTTGTTCATCGTGCTGCTCACCGAGATGCTTTCGATGGTCTTGGGTATCCCCGCATTGCTCTAGAAAGAACACTTACGAATAACCCGTAAGTTTGCTGGAGAAAGGTTTTTTATCAGTTTCCATATTCAGTAATGTTTTCATGAAAAGAAAGGTT
>PIYB01000033.1 GCA_003601835.1 Candidatus Bathyarchaeota archaeon | reverse complement strand
TAGGCCAGAAACGGGACGAGTCGGGAGTCAACACCTCGTCGATAAGAAGAACTTCGCCGTCGCAGAGGCCGAACTCAAACTTCGTGTCAGCTATGATTATTCCGTTTTTTTCAGCTTTTTTTGATGCTGCCTCGTAGATTTTTAAGCTGTATTCCTCAATCTTCTCAGCAAGGTCAGCGCCAATCATCTTGGCTACATCGTTCTTCGTTATTGCAATGTCATGTCCGACGTCAGCCTTTGTGGTAGGTGTCAAAATCGGTTGAGGCAGCTTCTCAGCTCTTCTTAGACCCGGGGGAAGATTAACTCCGCAAACCGGTTCTCCCTTTCGGTATTTTTCCCATGCGGAGCCGTACAGATAACCTCGTACAACAAACTCGACTTTTATTGGAACGGCTTTCTTTGCTAGGATTGTTCTCGAGTCTACGACTTCTAAGAGATGGTTAGGCACGATGTTCTCTGTTTCTCTGAACCAGTAAGCTGAAAGCAGGTTCAAGGCTTGTCCTTTATGCGGAATCCCGCTGGGTAGAACAACGTCGAAGGCTGAAATCCTGTCGGTTGAAACAATAAGCAGCTTATCATCGAGATCATATACGTCTCGCACTTTTCCCCTTTTGAGCAACGGATACTCCAGATTGGTTTCCAACACCACGTTTTCGATGTCTATTGTCACATCTATCAACTTCCCTCATATACTAGACGTTCTGATGAGATATTTCATTGTCGGCTTCAACAACCGCTTCTCTTTTTTTCTGAAGATATTTCTCCATTTGTCTGCGAAGCGAAGGAGCTGAAAACGATAGGATGCGAACCGCTGCAAGGGCAGCGTTCTCCGGTTTGAAAACGAAAAGAACCGGAACCCCGGTTGGCGTCATTGCTGACGAGAAAACTTTTGTTAAGCCAAACTTGTCAACGTCCGGCGGACACGCTATAACGGGGTTAGTTGAGAAGCCTGCTACAACCCCTGAAAGAGCATCTGACAACCCAGCGATTGTTACGTACACAATGTTGGCGTCCAAGTCTCGATGTTTCTTTAGCTTGTTGAGGAGAACCTCGGGGGTTCTGTGGGCTGAAGAAATAATGTATTCGCAGTTCGCTGTGAAGCCTTCCTTCTGTAGGAAATCTCCGATTCTCTTAGCGAAGTGAAGATCGCTTTTCGATCCCATGATAACTATAATTCTTTCCCGCGTCATAGTAGTCTCTATACTACAATTCAAGTTATAAGATTATGCCGACAGTTTCCCATCGGAAAAACATGGTACATCTCAGCCAGAGATGATGTTTGAACTCAGCCGGATAGCTTCCATGCACATTCCTACTATATGATGATCAACCTTCCATTCGTTGCCCTTATTCTCGTTACGGTCTTCGACGTTCTCTCCTGCAAACATGTACCAACCGCCGAATTCAGGATCAACATAGAATCGTTTGACGAAATCCACAGTTTTTTCCAGCGGTTTCCAAAGGTCGCTTCTTCCTCTAACCACGGCGAAATGCATTAACGCCCGTATTGTCCTCCCTGTTCGGCGAGACATTCCTTATGTAACGCCTTGTCAATTGAGTTGAGTCCTTTGGGCAACTGTGAAGCCTCAGTACCAGATGTGCGAACAGAACATTTATGATTTTTGAGACATCTAGCATGAGGCAAATAATGTGATGGCAAGAAAACATCCAATGCAGGGTTGATTTCGCAACTTTTTTATTCTAGCTAACTGTTATTTGACATTGAACCCGGAGGCTTTCGAGATTAAGGATTTCCGGGTTACGTAGCGGGGTGGGGTAGCCAGGTTTAACCCGCTGGGCTCATAAGATTCGATGCTGGGAGACCCAGAGATCGGTCGTTCAAAAAGAGGTTGGGAAACCTGCCTCTTGAAACTCGACCCCCCGCTACCATTCACAGAACAAGACTCTGACTGAGTTTTCCGTTGTTTTCATTCACGTGTGCTTAGCAGATCCAAACATGTATGCTGTAAAGAGAAACTTTCTGTGTCATTTTGCTTGTTCGCGATAAAGATATTTGCTTTGGCATCTAGTTATTATGCGGTCTGTGTTGAACAACGTCCTTAGACGCAGAGAAGGCTTGCTGTATTGAAACCGTTTAGCTTTGTTCACGTTGCTGATCTTCATCTCGGCTATGAACAGTACAATCTCGCCGTGCGTAGGGAGGACTTTAACCGGGCGTTCCAAGAAGTCGTGGAGAAAACTGTTGAGCTGAAGCCTGACTTTATGATTGTGGCAGGCGATCTTTTTCATCACGCTCGTCCGTCCAATGCAACGTTGGAGAACGCGGTGAAAGGTTTCGCGAGGTTGAAGAAGGCTGGGATCCATGTTCTTGCTGTGGATGGTTCGCATGATGCTGCGCCTAACGTGATCACTGGAACAATTTTAAGCCCTCTGGACAGCGCGGGGCTTATCTATTATCTTCCGCGGCGTCATGAAGCTTGCTGGGAGAGTGAGAACTGTTATGTGTATGGGATTCCAAACTTCAGAACTCGGCATCGAACGGAGGCTCAGCTTCCCTATTTTTATGAATCCAGAAAGCCTAAGCCGCGCCCTGACCGTTTTAATATTTTTGTGTTCCACATGGCGCTTGACATCCCTGAGATAATGAAGGGGCATCCCGCTGAGATTGCTGAAGCATCTCCGGACTATATTCCAGCTGGTTTCGACTATTATGCTGGGGGGCATCTTCACACTCCTTGGCAGTTCCCGTTTAAAAAAGCCTTGCTCGTTTACAGCGGGTCAACGGAGACGGTTAGCTCCGAAGACGCAAAGGTTGAAAAAGGATTCTATTATGTTCAGGTTCAGGGAAAAGGTGAGATTGAGATTCAAAGGGTCAGGCTGGAAACTCCACGTCGCTTCAAGATCTTGGAGAAAAATTACACCGGCGAAAGACCTCAGAAGATCACTGAGATGGCGGCTGAGATGGTGAGGGCGGCGGATGAACCGGGCGTTGTTATTGTGCCGGTGCTGAAGGGAACTCTGCCTCCGGAATCCACTCGTAGAGAAATTGATTTAGCGAAGATTAGGGATGCTGCTGAAAAGGCTTTGATTGTACGACCTTTAGTTTTGATGAAGGAAAAAGGAATCCCAGAAGAGACGATACGGTCTATATTTGAAGGCGAAATGAGAGACCTCAAAGCGAAATCGTTCGAGTATTTCCGCGAGTATTTCGCTCAACGGTACGGAGACAAGGCGGCTGAAAAAAGCGCGCACTTAGCCGTAGAATTGATCCGGCTTCTTGCCAAGGGCGATGAGGAAAGGGCGAGAAGCCTTTTGCAGGAGGCTTTTAATGAAGATTGAAAGTCTAGAACTTGAGGACATCCGGTCTCACAAAAAAACCCGTGTGGACTTTTCAGACGGCTTTAACTGTCTTGTCGGAGGACTGGGTACAGGAAAGTCGAGCACGCTTTATGCGATTGACTTCGCGTTCTTCGGGGAGCCTATAGGAAGAAGTTACGACTATCTGCTGAGAGAAGGCTCCGAATACGGCAAAATAGTTCTGAAGTTCGAGAGGAACGGTAAACATTACACGATACAGCGGGCTTTGAGAAGACAAGGCGGCAGGATAAGCCAGGACATGGAGCAGCTTCTTCTCCTCGAAGGAAACAAGGTCATAGCTGAGATGAAGGGGGAAGCCGTCGCTGAGCAGCTGCGTTCCGTAACAGGCGTCGATAAGGAGCTTTTCCGCGACATAATTTGGGTACGGCAAGAACACTTGAAGGATGTGCTCAACATGACACCGAGCGAAAGGCAAAGGCGGCTTGACCAGCTTTTCGGGCTTTCAGATTATAGGACCGCTTGGACAAATCTGGGACCCGGAATTAGGTGGGTTGAAAGCGAAGCAAGGTCACTTGAACGCGATCCCGATGTTGTTGGAATCAAAGAAATACAAGCTACGTACAACCAAGCCGTTAAGGAGATTGCTGAAAAAGAAAAGGAGCTCCAAGAGCTTAAGGCTCAGCTTATAAGCGCTAAAAGAACGCTTGAGGAAGCCTCTGCGCGCCTAAGTAGGCTTGAAAACGTACGCCGAGAAAACGAAGAGCTCCGCAAGAAAGAATCTCAGCTTCAAGTCAAACTAGCCAGTGTTCAACAGTCCGCGCGAGGACTTGCTGAAGAAATTGAGAAGCATGAAGCTAGGATTCGCGGATTTGAGGAACGCCTGAGTCTTCTAAACTCTGAACGTGAGTCCCAAAGAAACCGGCTTCAGGAAGCCGGGTTGCCGCCTGATCTTGAGATCAACCAGCTGCGGGATTACATGGAAGTTCTTCAACAGCAGATACTGGATAATCTGGGCAAGGAGGAAAATTTAAGAACTGAGATAAAACGGTCAACCCAAAGAATGTCCAATCTAGCAAAAGAGAACATCTGTCCTTTGTGCCTACAGGTTCTGGATTCGGATTACAAAGAGAGGTTGATGAAGCGGTTTTACGGGGAAATCGCGAATAACAGGAGCCTACTCAAAAAGCTCGAGCGAGAAACTGAGGAACAAGAACACACACGGACCATAGTAAGCTCGGTCATCCAAAACCTGCAAACAATACAAACCCGAACGGAAGAAATTGTTGCACAAGTAGAAACCGAACGGAAACTTTTGAATAGTTCAAAGCAGCGCTTGGAAGAAGCACGAAGAGCTGAAAAGATTCTTAGGGACGAGCTTGCTGCGTTGCGTTCGATGATTGAGAAATTTGACATAACAAAGCTTGAAGAAGCCCAAGAATTCAGGACGAAAGCATTCGAACAGTATTCCGAGCTTAAACACAGAGCTCAAGGTGTAGAGATGCAGAAGCTGGAGATCTCGAAGAGGGTGGAAAATCTTAGGGAAAGGCTTGAAATAGCTGAGAAAAAGGTTGCGAGATTGGAGAAGGTTAACAGAATAGTAGGGTTTGCGTCTGAGATTCGTCAGGCATACAGAAGTATCCAACCGAAGCTGAGAAGAGAATTTGTTCATTATCTTGAAAGGGTTGTCCAACAGATTCTGGATGAGCTTGCCGGAGCAGAAGGACCCGTTATAGCCATCAAAATCGACGAGAATTACACGCCTATCATTAAGGGACAAGCCGGCTACGAGCGAAGCATCTTGAATCTTTCAGGCGGCGAAAGAACACTGCTAGCTTTTGCCTACCGTCTGGGAATCGGTCAACTCATAATGCAGTGGAGAACAGGTCAAGGTCTCCGCATGCTTCTGTTGGATGAGCCGACTGAAAGCCTAGGGAGAGAAGACGGTTCAATAGACAGATTAGCGGAGTCTTTATCACGCTTGAAGACCATAGAACAAATCATAGCCGTAACTCACAGCGAAGCTTTTGCTGAAAAAGCTGAGCATGTCATCAGACTTGAAAAACACGGTGACACAAGCGTTGTGTACGTAGAACGATAATCGGGGGAACGCGGGCGATGATTAAGGTTGGCTGCTGCGGCTACCCGGTGAACCGGAAAAAATATCAGGAAACCTTTCAGCTTGTAGAGATCAACCGCACTTTTTACGGGTACCCGAAACCTCAAACGGTTACAAGATGGCGGGAGGAAGCTCCAGAAGCCTTTGAGTTTACGGTTAAGGCTCATCAGGACATAAGCCATAAATACAAACTGAGGTTGGAACAGTCTCTTGAACCGTTCAGACGGATGAAAGAAATATGCCGTGTACTCAGAGCAAGCATTCTTCTAATACAGACTCCTGCATCCTTTACTCCTAACAACCTTCCGCAAGCTGAGACGTTCTTTAGAGAAGCCGTTCGCAACGGCATAAGCTTAGTGTGGGAAACGCGTGGTCCTCTTTGGGAAGAAACGGAGAACAGAAAACTTCTGAAGGATGTTCTGGCAGGCTTGGATGTTTCTCACGTTACCGACCCCTTCAGGACGATGCCGGTTTACACAAATCAAACCGTTTACTTCCGGCTTCATGGATCTGGAGAGCGAATGTACTATTACCAATATACGAACAAGGAGCTGAAAGAACTATACAGCAAGGTTAAGCCGCTAGAGAAAAAGCATGAACAGGTCTATGTTCTCTTCAACAATCTGTCCATGTTTGAAGATGCAACCCGGTTCCTCACGTACCTTTCTACTGAAAGTTTCCCGTCTCTAAACGCGTCCCACGGCGTAGAATCTGTGAAAGCCATAGTCGCGCGAACAAAGTATCCGGCAACAAAAAACGTGTTGATGAAGAAACTAGGCTGGAGGCTTGTTGAATTCGCCGATGGAAAACAGATCAGACTGGCGGAGCTGTTAGAGAATATTCCGTCTGGAACCTACCGAACTCCAGAAGACGTTCTGAAACACTTGTAGATAAAAAATAAAATCTTTTAAACGCGTTTCTTTTTAGGCGCTTCGCCAGTATTTGAATGGAAGACTATCCATGTACTCGTTAAGCGAACGTATGATGGTCTCTCCAGCAGAACGGTATTTCAACGCTTTGGCAAGAGCGGAAGCGAGCTCAAGCGTGGTTATCACCGGGATGTTAAACTCCACAGCCAACCTTCTAATAGTATATTCGTCCTCCAAGATGTCAGCCTTCTCTCCGTCAGAGTTCGTTGTTGGAATGTTTATCACAAGATCAATCTTCTTTTCGATGAGATAATCCAGTATGTTAGGCTTCCTGTCCGCCTCTTTAACTTTATGCAACACCGTAATCGAGTTTAATCCAGCCTTCCTGAAAGCGTCCGCCGTGTGTTCCGTTGCATAAATCTTGTACCCCAAGTTCCTCAAGCTCTTAGCCACTGGAACAATCTTCTTTTTCATTTTTTCCCCGCCAACAGTGATCAGAACCGAACTCTTGTCCTCAGGAATCTCAAACTCAACAGACTGCAAAGCCTTCAATAACGCATCAGCAAAATTTTCCCCTATGCAAGCAGCCTCCCCGGTGCTTAGCATCTCAACACCTAAAATCGGATCCGCGCCCGTTAGACGCATAAAACTGAACTGGGGAACCTTCACCCCAATATGCGTTATAGGCGGCAACTCGGGGATTCCGAGTTCTCTAAGCGTTTTGCCAAGCATTATGGCGGTTGAGATGTCAATGAGGTTGACGCCGCGAGTCTTGCTTACGTACGGAAGCGACCTTGAAGCTCGAAGGTTGCACTCGATGACGTACACGTCACCGTTCTTGACGAGGTACTGAATGTTGAAAGGTCCCTTTATCTTGAGAGCCTTGGCAATGGCCTGTGAATAGTCTTCAATCTTTTTCACTGTGCTGCTGCTTAAGGTCTGAGGAGGAATGCTCATGACGGCGTCGCCGCTGTGGACTCCTGCTTGTTCAACGTGTTCGATGACTGCCCCGAGAAGCGTGTCCTCGCCGTCTGAAACCCCGTCAACCTCTACTTCCTTTGCTCCTTCAACGAACTTGGAGATCACGACAGGATGCTCCTGAGAGACTGTTGCTGCTAGCTCTAAGTAGTCCCTCAGCTCGTTCTGGTTTCGGGCGACCCTCATAGCGTGTCCAGATAATACGTAGCTTGGACGGATCAAAACTGGGTAGCCGATCTCTTCTGCGAAGGTTTCAGCGTCCGCGATCGTCGTAAGTTTGCTCCATTTCGGCTGCGGGATTCCAAGCTTGTCCAGAAGCGCGCTGAACTTAGATCTGTCTTCAGCGAGGTCTACGCTTCGGCTTGATGTTCCAAGCAGCCGCACGCCGGCCTTGGCTAGTTTTAAGGCGAGATTGTTCGGGATTTGTCCGCCGACGCTTCCGATCACTCCCATGGGGTTTTCTTTGTCGTGAATGTCGAGGATGCGTTCAAGCGTCAACTCTTCGAAATACAGTTTGTCGGAGATGTCGTAGTCGGTGGAGACAGTTTCAGGGTTGTAGTTGATCATTATTGCCTCGTCTATGCCTTGTTTTTTCAACGCCCATATTGTGTTCACGCCGCCCCAATCAAACTCGACGCTTGAACCTATTCTAAAGACACCTGCGCCGAGAACTATGACCTTCTTTTTGCCTGGAACAAACTGCAGATCATCTTCGTCTCCGAGATAAGTCAGGTATAGATAGTTCGTTCTCGCCGGCCATTCCGCTGCTAATGTGTCTATCTGTTTGACCACGGGAACTATTCCGTGTTTCTTTCTGAAGTTTCGGATTTCCATCTCGTCGGTTTTGAGGCACCTTGCAATTTGAGCGTCTCCGAATCCTAGGCGTTTCGCTTCAGCAATCAACTGGGCGGCTTGTTTTTCCCGTAAGTTAAGGCGGGTGAGCTTCTTTTCCATATCAACTATGTTCTTGATTTTGTAAAGAAACCATGTGTCAATTCCGCTTAACCGATATATTCTGCTTAGTGGGATGCCCATCTTTATGGCTTTAACAACTTTGAACAACCGTTCGTCAGTCGGGTTCTTCAACGCATCTATCACAGCCTCAACCGGTTCGGTTTCTTCATCTCCGTTGCCGACGAGGCCGATCTTCCCGATGTCAAGCATTCGAACGGCTTTCTGAAGGGCTTCCTCAAAGTTTCTTCCGATAGCCATGACTTCGCCGACAGACTTCATTTGTGGACCGAGATGCGGGTCGACATTTCTGAATTTTCGGAGATCCCAGCGAGGAATCTTCACCACAAGATAGTCGAGGGCAGGCTCAAAACAGGCGGTGGTTACCCCTGTAACCTTGTTGATCAGCTCCGGTAAAAGATATCCTATGGCCAGCTTTGCCGCGATGTACGCCAGCGGGTAGCCTGTTGCTTTGCTTGCGAGCGCAGAGCTTCTGGACATTCTTGCGTTTACTTCGATGGCGCGGAACTCTTCGGATTTTGGATGAAGCGCCCACTGGATGTTGCATTCGCCGACTATGCCGAGGCTTTGTATAACTTTTATCGAAGCAGACCGGATGAGATGGTATTCTCGGTTCGTTAAGGTTTGTGAGGGCGCTACGACAATGGAGTCCCCGGTGTGGACGCCCATAGGGTCGAAGTTTTCCATGTTGCAGACTGTTAGACAGTTGTTCTCGTAGTCCCTCATCACTTCGTACTCGATTTCCTTCCACTTGCCGATGTATTCCTCAACCAAAACCTGAGTGATCATGCTTTGAGCGAGGGCGCGACTAACCATCTGCTTAAGTTCACGCCTGTTGCGGGCTACCCCTGAACCTTTCCCGCCTAGTGTGTAGGCAACGCGGAGTATTAACGGAAAGCCAAGCTCATCCGCGATTGTTAAAGCCTCTTTTACTGATGTTGCTGATCTGCTTCTAGGTATAGGGATTCCTGCGTTCATCATTGCTTTTCTAAACAGCTCTCGGTCCTCGGTGTCCTCAATAGTTTTTACGGGGGTTCCTAGAACCTTAACATCATGTTTTTCAAGGATGCCCATCTGTGCAAGCTTGACGCCGCAGTTAAGAGCAGTCTGTCCTCCGAAACTAAGCAGGATGCCGTCTGGCTTTTCTCTTTCAATCACCTTTTCGACGTAGGAAGGTGTGACGGGCAACAGATAGACCTTGCCTGCCAAGCGGGGATCAGTCTGGATCGTAGCTATGTTCGGGTTGATGAGAACGGTTTCTATGCCCTCTTCCCTTAAAGCCTTTAGACACTGGCTTCCTGAATAGTCAAATTCAGCGGCTTCTCCAATCTTTATCGGTCCACTCCCGAGAATGATGACTTTGCGCACCCACTCGAATTTCGGCATCTTTTTCTCACCGTAAGTTGTCCAGAAACATGTCGAAGAGAAACTCCGTGTCATAGGGTCCGGGAGATGCTTCAGGATGCCACTGCACGGCGAAGACGTTCTTGCTTGTATGTTTTACGCCTTCAACGGTTTTGTCGTTCGCGTTCGTGAACCAGACTTCTAAGTCGGTGCCTTCCAGAGATTCAGCCTTGGTAGCGTAGCCGTGGTTCTGCGTCGTTATATAGCAGCGTCCAGTTTTTAGATCGTAAGCCGGCTGGTTCTGCGATCTGTGACCGTACTTCAGCTTGTATGTGTCTCCGCCGAGAGCGAGAGAAAGAATCTGGTTTCCGAGGCATATCCCCATTGTCGGCACGTTTTCCTCGACCAGTCGTCTAGTAGTTGCAACGGTTTTCTCCATCAGAAACTTCGGGTCTCCGGGACCGTTGCTTATGACGACGCCGTCGGGTTCATACTCCATAATTTGATCTATTGAGAAGTCGTATGGCACACGTATGACGTCAACCTTCCGCTTGAGAAGGTTTCTTAGGATTCCTGCTTTCACGCCGCAGTCTATCACCACAACCTTCGTTTTTCCGCCCGTTTCGTAATGGATCGGCTTCTTGACTGTGACTTCGGCGACCAAGTCTCTAAGGTTCGGGTCTGGAACGTTTTTCACCTCTTCCAGCAGCTGTTCAATGTCTGGTTCCAACCCTTTTCTGCAAACCTCTAGTATGCCAAGCATGACTCCTCTTTCCCTGAGTTTCTTTGTGAGCCTACGTGTGTCGATACCGTGGATGCCGGGGATTCCTTCGTCTTTAAGCCACTGGTCAAGGGTTCGCGTGGACGCCCAATGATGAGGCTTCAGGCATAACTCTTGGATGACGAGCCCCGTAACTTTTATGCCCACGGATTCAAAATGGATTGGAAGCCCGAAACTGTTGCCTCCATAAGCTGGAACCCCGTAATTACCGATCAACGGGTAAGTTAAGGTCAATATTTGACCTTGATATGAAGGGTCAGTTAAAGACTCTGTATAGCCAACCATGGATGTTGAGAAAACAACTTCTCCTGAAACCTTTCGAGGTGCACCAAAACCTTTGCCGACAAAAAATGTTCCGTCTTCTAGAACGAGCGCTGCTTTTCCGGTTCCTTGAAGGCGTGTTTCGGCTTCCAATCGACCCTTCCCCATGCAATTAAGAAACCTAAATTTAAGGATTGCGGTGTGATCCCTCAATTATCCTTTACCGAGAATCTTATCTGCCTCAGCGTCTAAAGATCGGTCTGTCTTTTCAAGTATATCCTTTTTCTCCCAAACCCATTTCTCAGACGCCGTTAAAACATTTTTACGTGCGTTGATCATTCTTCTCGTCTCTTGTTCAGCTGGTCCTCCTTTTGTTTTATGTGATTTCACGACAAGGTATGGATCAACGGAGATGCTGATCTCTTCGACGTTGACATCTAGCGGAGTCTCCAGAAACTTGTCTGAAATCTCTGCTAAGAGCGTCGGTGTGACATCGTTCAGTGATTTGTGCTCGTCAATCAGCGTCTTAATCAATGCCCCAACAATCTTGTGAGCTGTCCTGAATGGAACCTTGTGGTTTCGAACAAGCATGTTAGCGAGCTCAGTTGCAGCTAGAAATGTCAACGAAGGTTTTTCTAACACGTTCGGTTTTACCTCTAAACTTAAGGTCACTTTAGAAAGCATGGATAAGCAGCTCTGAGCGGTTTGCAGAGCCTCCCAAAGCCTCGGTGTAACCTCTTGAAAATCCATGTTGTATGCGGATGGCAGTCCCTTGAGAACTGTTGCACAAGACACGAAACTACCTATGAGGATGCCCATTCGAGCACGGATGACCTCCAGCACATCCGGGTTCTTCTTTTGCGGCATTATGCTGCTTGTGAAGGCAAACTCGTCGGGAAGCTCAGCAATTCCGAACTCTGATGTGCTCCAAACTATCAAGTCTTCAACGAAACGCGTCACGTCAACAGCCAGTAAAGCTAGATTAGCCAGTGTTTCAAGCAGAAAATCCCGTGTGCTGACAGCGTCAAGAGAGTTTTCAAGAATCCCGCTGAACCCAAGTAGCTCCGCAACCCTTTCTCGGTCTATGGGAAAGCTTGTTGTGGCTAGTGCGCAGGCTCCCATTGGGCAAAGGTCAACTCGCCGGTAGTTTTCTTCGAAACGCTCGATGTTTCTCTGCAAGACATCAAACTGTGACACGAGATAATGGGCAAAGGTCACGGGTTGGGCTGGTTGAAGATGGGTGTACCCTGGAATAACGGTTTCTAGATTCCGTTCTGATTTTTGAATCAGTGCATCCTGCAGCTCAAGAATGGTCTCCACAAGCTTTAACAGTTCCTCACGTAGGTTCATTCTTATAGCTGTAGCAACTTGGTCGTTCCTGCTTTTGGCTAGGTTTAGGTTTCCGCCAACGGTGCTTCCCGCAGCTTTGATAACCTCTTCTTCAACAGCCATGTGAGCGTCTTCTTTTTCCGGGCTGAGCTCTAATTTACCGTCAATCTTGTTCAAGGCTTCTATTATCTTCTTGCAGTCTTCAGTGTCGATGATCCCGTTTTCAGCTAACATTATCACATGTGCCTTGTTGATCTTGACTATGTGCCTAACTAGTCTTTCATCATCCTTTGCGGACGACGTGAACCGCGCAACATCTTTTCTTACGTGTGAAAGCCTTCCCTTTCTCAGCAGCTCAGACATTCTTTTTTGCCCCTTTCTTCCTTTTGAGGGCATTAGCCACTTTGGTGGGAAGACCCCACAACTCAATGAACCCAGCGGAAGACATCTGGTCAAACGTTGTCTCGATGTTATATGTCGCCAAATCAATGTCATACAACGAAAACGGCGAAGAACGGCCCACAACCTGCAGTCCGCCCTTGTAGAGCTTGACCTTAACCCGTCCGCATACTCGTTCTTGAGTCTTGTCAATGAAGGCATCCAGATCCTCTTTAAGCGGGTCCATCCAGAGACCGGTGTACACAAGGTTCGCCCACAAAACATCTACCTGCTGCTTGAAAGAATACTCATGTCTAGTTAGAACGAGCTTTTCAAGATCCTTATGAGCCTCAATTATGACCGTGGCCGCTGGGCACTCGTAGACTTCTCTTGACTTGATCCCGACAAGACGGTTCTCAATGTGGTCGATGCGGCCAACCCCATGCTTGCCAGCGAGCTGATTTACGCGCTCGATTAGATCAACGGGGCTTATTGTCTGCCCGTTTATCCCTTTTGGAACTCCTTTCTCAAACTCTATTTCCAAATATTCAGGTTTGTCTGGAGTGTTCTCGGGGGAAACGGTCCATTCGAAGATGTCTTCAGGCGGCTCCTTATCTGGGTGTTCCAGTATCCCGCATTCAATGGAGCGGCCCCACAGGTTCTGGTCTACGCTGTATGGTTTTTCTACGTCCACGGGAATGGGGATTCCGTGTTTTTTTGCGAACTCGATTTCGGCGTCTCGCGTCATCTTCCATTCTCTGACAGGAGCGATGATTTTGATTTCGGGAGCTAAGGCTTTCGCTGTTACCTCGATGCGGACCTGGTCGTTGCCTTTACCTGTGCATCCGTGGGCAATGGCGTTGGCTTCTTCTTGTAAAGCAATTTCGATAAGCTTTTCAGCGATTAAGGGTCTGGAGAGCGCTGTGCTCACCGGGTATTTTCCTTCATATAACGCGTTAGCCTTTATGGCTTGGGACACATATTTTTCAACGAATTCTTTCTTAGCATCGATCGAATAATGTTTTAGGACGCCTAGTTTCGTTGCTTTCTTCTCTATTGCGTCAAGATCTTCCTTCTGTCCAACATCCAAGGTGACGGTGATGACTTCGGCATCGTATTTCTGCTGAAGCCATTTCAACAAAACTGACGTGTCCAACCCGCCTGAGTAGGCTAGAACTATTTTGTTCTGCAACCTTTATCCTCCAGTTTTCCATGGAGAAAGATAGAAATCGTTATATATCCTTTTTGGTCAATATGTGTCAAAAACAGTAAGTGATGACCAAAAATGGTCGAAGCATCCTTGTCAAAAACCGTTCAGTTCCTCATTGAACACGAACCTTCCATTCAAGACGCGCTTGAAAGAGGATACGCAAACTACAGCGCGGTAGCACGGCTGCTTAAGCCTAAAGCAGAAAAAATTTTGGGAAAAAAGGTAACCATAGAAGGCATGATAACAGCCGTAAAAAGAGCCAAAATCGTTTATGCGCAGCGAAAGGAATACCAAAAGATCATAGCGGGAAGCGTCATAAACCTCCGAACCGACGTAGCTAAAATATCCTTAGAGAAAAACCGGAAGATCCTTGAAAAGGCAAGACTGGCCTCAGCCGACTTCCCAGAAGCGTTCTTCCAAGTTCTTGAAGGCGCAACGGTTTTGACCCTCATCACGGATCAAAGCATATTCGACGAGGTACGCTCCGTCTTTAAGAAAGATGAGATTCTGGAAGAAAAACGGGATCTCGCCGCAATAATCGTGCAAAGCCCACGAGGCATCGTGGATACCCCGGGATGCATAGCGTCATTCTACAATCCCCTCTCAAGAGGTCAGATAAACATAGAGGAAACCATCAGCTGTTTCNNAAACCGTGATAGTCGTCAAAATGGAGGACGCTGCGAGAGCCTTCAGCCTATTAACGGATCTAATCTCAAACGTAAGAAAAATCTTAGCCTCATCCTAACAGGGTTTCCGCAGCTATAGATTCAACCTGAAAGTTTGTCACTTGATGACACGTTAAATGAACCCTCAGAAAGCCTGTTTCCCGCTTAAAACAGTCTTCCAGCATAAAAAAAGAAAAGAATTCGAAAGAACATTTATATAGAAAAAACCGCCGCCGACACCACCCAAACCAAAACCGTCGATCCCGTTAAAATTTCAAGAAGGCGTTCTGGAAAAATCAGCAGCCTAACTCGAATAGATCAGGCGAAAGTGTAATTATGAACCCGGCATACAGTTGTTGTTGACCTGAACATCGTAACATCAAGGGTGCCTAGAGACC
>PIYB01000032.1 GCA_003601835.1 Candidatus Bathyarchaeota archaeon | reverse complement strand
CGTTCTTTCCGGCGTTCCACCATTTTTTTCATCCAGTCGCTTCGATAGACAAGTTTGAACTTTTCAAACAGTTCCGGTCGCTTCCTAAAGTAAGGCACATATTCCGACATGTGCTGGCTTGATTCGGTGTTAAAGTATCCGAATGCCTTGAATATTTCAACCCGAACGATGTCGGCTCCAGCCCAATGCGCATTCGGCTTAGAGTAAACATTGGGATCTTTGAACCTTTCTCTCAGAAGGGGATAGGCGTCTTTCCCACGCCATTTAAGCTCCAGAAACCAAGCCATATGGTTTATGCCTGCAACCCAGTAGGAGATCTCGTTGAATGGTGCTCCTAAATACTTGGCGAGTTCCATAGCTGTTCCTTGAACACTGTGGCATAGACCGACATTCTTGATGTGTGTGTAATCGTTCATAGCCCAGCATAACATAGCCATCGGGTTCGTGTAGTTTATCAGCCAAGCGTCCGGACAAAGGTCTTCCATGTCATGACCGATGTCTAAAAGCACCGGTATGTGACGCAACCCGTAGAACACGCCGCCCGGACCTATCGTATCGCCTACGCCTTGTTTTACGCCGTATTTTCCCGGGATCTCTATGTCAAGCTTGTTTGCTTCTAATCCTCCAACCCTAATCGAGACTATTACGTAGTCAGCGCCTTCAAGAGCTTCTCTACGGTTCGTTGTTGACTCCACCTTGGTTTCTAAACCGTGCTGACGTATAAGCTTCTTTGCGAACGCCGTGGTGAGGCTCAAAGCGTCCTCGTCGATGTCCATTAACGATATTGTGCAGTTTCTAAGCTCAGGATACGACAAAACATCTGTAATCAGATTCCTTGAGAACACGTGGCTTCCCACACCGATTATGACGATCTTCAAAGATAGCACCTCATCTAAGATTATATCCCATGAGGCTTAATTCACTTGTGTCGCAAGACAAACACCATTAACCTAAAGAAGACTTTGGCAACACAAAAATCCGCGACCAGAACAGGCTTTACGGTTGATCCCTATGTGTTATCATGGTTTTTCTCAGTTTCGAAAACGTTGAGAATATGTGGCTTAAATGAACCAGCCGGGTTTTGATTTTTTCTTCTGTTGTTCTTTCGCCATCGCACCGAAATCGAAGGGAGAAAGATAATCCGCCAGATCCTTAGCGTCCTTCAAATCTGAAAGATCAGTCTTAAGCCCCAAAACTCCTTGAATAGCTTTCAACACTGCTTGGGCAGCCTTCACATCCAAATAGGTTCCGGGAGTTTCAGCTAGCAGGCAGAACCCTTTCATGTCGCGTAAAGCTGCTAACCCGACAAGAAGCCCGGCGACTCCGTATATCTGTCCGCGAAGCATCTTGGCGCCAAGGTTCATAGCTGTTTGCGCCGTTCCCACGTCTGAAGCAGCATAGTAGAGGTTGGGTGCTGTGACCTCTCTTCCCGGTTTGTAGCCGCCTAGAGTTATGACATATCTGCAGCCAACGCTTTCCGCGATATCCAGTATGCACCCGCAGAGCTCGTATTGTCCGCGTCTAGTAAGAGCTTGAGTGTTCCCATAGAGAAGAACGAGATCCCGTTCGTCTTCGTTTTTAGCTTTGTAATAGTACAGGTGGCAAAAGGGAAATTTCAAGGAGCCTTTTTTATGGGCAACTGACATGTCTGGAAAAGAAGATGATCTTACCTCGCCGAAAAACTTGGCGTTCAATTTTTGTATGAGATAAGCGACAGCTATGTTCGCTACTAACCCTATGCCTGGAAGCCCTTCAATCAACACGGGGTCTTTAAGTTCAGGTTTTTCCACAAGCTTGACAGAGCAAGCCATAACGTTCTGCACCTTTGACAATACCTAACTTTGGGCTCCCAAAAACCTTTCGGACACCATGCCTTCACACATGTTTACCATTATTTTGTCACGCTGTCTATCTTTAATACGCCTAATAAACTTCAGTTCAAGGCATCCTTCAGCTTTTTCCTACCCGTTCCACTAGCAATCCGGAAATTAAGGTGTCAAGCTTGACCGAGGTTGCCTTTTTCTTTGGCTGAAACTGGGGTTCCACAGAACATAAATGGTAGGAAAGCCGAACAATACTTTGAGGCGTGAACAGAATGTTCAAAAACCTTAATCTCGGAGCGTTAGGGTTCAGAGCCGCATTCTTCGAAACGGTTGAGCTAGCAGCGGCAACAGGATTCCAAGGCGTAGATTTGGATGTTTATGAGATGGAAAATGTTCTTAAGACAAAATCCGTTGAAGAAATCAAAACCTTGCTTGTGCAAAGAAAGTTAAGGTTCGGCGGATGGGGTTTACCGGTTAACTTCAGAGGAGACGATGAGGTCTTTCAGAAAGAGCTTGAAAGGCTTCCCATGCAAGCTCAGATGGCGAGCAGTCTCGGATGCTTCAGGGTTTTCACGTGGATAATGCCTTTTTCTGACACTCTGCCTTACAAGGAAAATTTTGAGCTTCACGTTGAAAGGCTTGGTGCAGTGGCTGAAATCCTAGGCAAGTACGGATGTGTTTTGGGGCTAGAATTCGTTGGACCTAAAACGTCTCGGATTAATCACAAATACGAGTTCATCCACACCATGGAAGAGATCTTTGAGCTCCGCGACGCCATGGGAGCCAAAAACGTTGGGCTTCTGCTTGATTGTTGGCACTGGTACACTTCACATGGAACCATAGCTCAGCTTGAACAGCTAAAGGATAAAGACGTGGTTTACGTGCATGTTAACGATGCGCCTCCCGGGATCGCTGTGGACGAACAAATAGATTCTGTAAGACGATTGCCGGGTGAAACCGGCGTAATCGACATAGCTGGTTTTCTAAACGCAATGAAACAGATAGGATACGACGGACCTGTTACGCCTGAACCCTTCGACAAAAAACTGAAGGAGCTTCCGGTTGAAACGGCAGTCAAAACCGTCAGCGAAGCGCTGGACAAAGTCTGGAAAAAAGCAGGACTCTAGCCTGATACTCTACGGTTTAGGCTTATTCTCCGGCGTTGTTATGTTTGCATTTTAAACATAGAAAAACCTGCTGTGCCCCTAGAAGCCTTGCAGGGCCACGGTGCTTCCTTTTTTTAAAGAGGGGGAAAATAGTCTTTCAGGCGAGACTTGAAGTGTTCCTGCGTTCTGCTGCCTAGTGAACATTTGTCATAATCTATGTCTGTTATCGTGGCGATGCAGTATTCTTTTGAACAGAAAAGGTTCGAGGTAAACGTGTAACGGGTACCTGAATCGTTAACTAGGTACACGGTGTTAGGTTCCAGATCACTCATGTCCAAGTATATCGGGTCAGGCTGTGGAAACTTGTCATGGGCGCTTTGGAAATGTTTACGAACCCTTGACACGATCTCGGTTCTTCTCTGACCTATCATGAAGGTTCCGCATAACCGGCAAAGAGCAGCAAACGGCATGCTAGGTATTAATGAACCAACTAACTAAAAAGCCTTTAACCCACAGTGCGGCACTCTAGGCTATACTGCGTTGTCTTGAAGGTTGTCTGGAAAACCGGTTCATCTCCAGTCAAAGACCACGCCTAAATATGTGGTTCTAAGAGTTCCCGTTATGCCTCCAGCTAAGCCGCCGTATGCTTCTTGGCATCTTTCATGTGGAAAGATGTGGGGTTAGCAGCGGTTCGGTTACAAGGGCGCCGGATTTGAGTAAAGAGAATGTCTGTTTCATATTGTTCAACTTGGTGTGTCGACATGGATAATAAAATGGTTCTTCGGTAACTGACCAGAGCCACTCGAATGCTCCTTTCACGGTGATGTGTTTAAGATGTATTGTTTGGAAGACTGGTGTCACGTCCATCATTGCCTTTCCTCTTGGAGTTCCCAGAAGTATAACCTCGCCGAAAGACCGGGTTAACTGTACTGCTTGAGCTATGACCGGTGAGAAACCTATGGCTTCTATAACGATCTGTGCCCCTTTTCCGTCTGTCCGATCCATCACCGTCTTTTTTAGGTCATCCCATTTCCTAGAGTTGACCGTTCTTCTGATTCCACACTGTTTTGCACGTTGCAGGCGGAAATCAACGATTTCTGCACCCATCACGTCTGCGCCTGCTAATTGGAACAGTTGGGCTGCAAAGTTCCCCACAAGTTCTTAAGTTTTAATCTTTTCTCCGCATTTAACAGTGTTGTAAAGGAAATCAGATATTTTCGTGGTGCATACTGTTTTTCCCTAAGCTTCTGGCGTTGATGCTGGTCGGTGTACCTGACAAAAATTACGGTGACCACAATTTTTCAGCATATGAATTTCTCCTCCTTTTTAAGGAAAAGGAAAAATATGATGGGCAGCGAATCGCCTTTTATGGAGCGCAGTTCGCTTTTTAGTGTTTGTCAGAAACCGTGTTAGCTGAAATGTTCTCTGATGAATGTTGAAGATTCGCTTATTAAAAAGGCATTTTTGTTAGGTTCGTTTTTCGCTTCTTTCGCTGTTCCAGATCATTCAGCTTCGATTGTTAGAAGCTTCTTCAATTCCTCTCTAAGTTTTCGTGCATGTTCCAAAGCTTCTTCTATTGGACCGAAGCCTCTATAAGGCGCAGCTTCAGCCTCAATGGTTGATATTTTCTCTGTAAAGCTCTTAATGCTTTCTTTGTCCATTTTACCTAGAGCATCCCGTAATGCAGCAAGATCGTTGAGAATCCTCTTCGCCTCATAAGCTTCATACCTATAAGGTTCGATAAGCCTCTCTATAGCGGAAATTTCTTCCAAAGCTTTATCAACGCTCAATTTGTTCACCGAGTTTCCCTACTCTTTACCAAAAATATAAGACTTGTGTTAAATCCGGTGTGAAAAAATAAAGTTCAAAGAAACGAGAAAATTCTGATGTCCTTTACAGATATTTTCGTGGTGCATATCGTTTCCAGAATAATGATGTCTCCGGGAACAACTTCCCTCGCTGGAACAAAGACTTCTTTCCCATCTCGTAACACTCTTGCTTTGGGAGCAACCATCTTTTCCATGGCTTCCATAGCCTTCTCCGACTGGAATTCTTGAACAAAAACCGAACCGTGCTCCAGCTCTAGCTTATCAACAGCCCAGAAGAAACCCCCTCATCAACCCATAGAAATCGAAAGAATTCGAAAGAACATTTATAAAGAAAAAATTTTTTCTGCACTGCGCAAGAAAAGCAGGAAGTTAATTAGGTCTACGTATCTTCCACCGTGTTCCTTCAGCTGTGTCCTCAATCGTGATCCCGAGCTTTCGAAGTTCGTCCCTAATCCGGTCAGCCGTCTTCCAGTCCCTGCGTTCCCTCATCTCCTGTCTCAGGTCAACAATCAAGTCCACCAGTTCCTTTACGAGCCCAGCCTGATCCACGCCATGCTCAGCCGGCTTTAACTGAACACCGAAAACGTCCAAGAACCGCCTGAAGGTTTCAGCAACCTCCTGTTTTGCTGAGCTTTCGACTTCCGCATTGCTTTCAACATAGCTATTAATGGCTTTTGCAACGCTGAACGCCGCGGAGATGGCGGCAGGAGTGTTGAAGTCGTCGTCCATAGCCTCCTTGAATCGTTGTTTCGCCTCACGTACCTCTGAAACCAGTTTTTCCTCGTCGCCGCAACGAACCTTCCTTTCCGGAAGCCCTTCCAACCGTTCAAAAGCATTCAGCAGTCTTCGCAGGTTACCCTCGGCAACCCTAAGGTTCTCCTTGTTGAAGTCTATCGGGCTACGGTAATGAGCCGAAATCAGGAAAAACCTCAACACCTCCGGCTGACACATCTTCAAAGCATCCCTAACAGTCACAAAGTTCCCAAGCGACTTCGACATCTTGTCACCCTCCACCGTAAGCCATTCGTTATGAAGCCAGTACCTCGCAAACGGTTTCCCCGTTGCCGCCTCCGCCTGCGCAATCTCGTTTTCGTGATGAGGAAAAATCAGGTCCTTACCACCCATATGAATGTCAAAGGTTTCACCCAGATACTTGACCGCCATAGTTGAACATTCTATGTGCCAACCCGGTCTCCCTTTCCCCCACGGACTGTACCAGCCAGGTTCACCCGGCTTCCAAGACTTCCACAAAACAAAATCCGCAGGATTCCGCTTCCTCGGATCAACCTCTATCCTAGCCCCCATCTGCAAAGCTTCCGTCCTGTTCCCGGAAAGCTTGCCGTACCCTTTGAACTTTGAAACATCAAAATACACGTCGCCGTCAACCTGATACGCGTAACCCTTCTCAACCAAGGTTTCAACAGCCTCAATCATCTCCGGAACATGTTTAGTAGCGCGAGGCATCACGTCAGGACGCTTCAAGTTGAGCTTAGCCATGTCCTCAAGATAAGCCTCCGTG
Source organism: Candidatus Bathyarchaeota archaeon (assembly GCA_003601835.1). Classification (GTDB taxonomy): domain Archaea; phylum Thermoproteota; class Bathyarchaeia; order Bathyarchaeales; family DTEX01; genus PIYB01. Next base: position 7,901 of record PIYB01000032.1, on the reverse strand, counting down.
AAAAACTCGCTGAGCTGCTGAACGCTCACCCCGGTTTCGTTTGCCCGCCTTATCGTTTTGTCATCAATATCCGTAACGTTGCTGACAAGCTTAACCTTGAACCCTTTATACTCAAGATAACGGCGGACAACATCCGCTACGACGAAGGCTCTAGCGTTCCCGATGTGAACGTAATCGTAGACGGTTGGACCGCAAACGTACATGCGGACCTCCCCGTCGCGGAGAGGAACGAATTTCTCCTTCTTTCTACCAAGCGTGTTGTAAACCATTAAAACCATATCTGCAACCCGCAACCAAGGCTCAACAGACAAAAATAAACAAACGAAAGTATAAACGTAGCTTGCTGAGAAAAACGCTTGGAAAACATGCACAAACAGGTTTGAACCTAATCCGACGAAACATCAGTCTGTTTTCCTTTACCAAAGAACACATAATAGGCAAGCCCGTTAAGCGCAATTACGCCGGCGCCGATTGCGAACGGAAGCGACATACTCAAGTTTTCCATCATGTATCCGCCGACAGCGGGAGCGAAGGATCTAACTGACATCCTTGACAGGTTGCTGATTCCCACAGCGGAGGACCCTTCGGACAGATCAACAATGGTTGTGATGAACGACTGACGCATCGGTATCGTCAACATCAAAGACACCGATACGCAGCAAGCAAAACAGCTGCAGCCCTAAACCGAGCGTTCTTCTTTATAAAATGCGTTTCTTGTTTTCAGAAATCTTTATTGAAGAGTTTCCTTACATTATTAATGGTTGGAGAATTGGGAGTAAGAGTTACTAGGAAACGCTCAAAACAAAGAAAGGGGTTTATAAGGGAACTGCGGAAACGCTTAATTGCGAAGCCGCATTCAACGCTTATCACGTTTGCAGTTTTGACATTTTTGGTGGTTACCGGGGAAAACCACGTTTTGAGGGGAGGCTTTAACGTTGATCGCTACGATCTGGATGTTGCGGAAGGGGACATTTTCATAATTTACATCAGACCGGTTTTGGAGCGTGTATCGGTTGACTGTAAACCTCTCGTTCGCGGCAATCCTTATGATTTATCAATCTCAACAAACTACACTGACAATTTTTACGGAGAAACAACAGTGATATGGATGAAACCTGGAGCTCAAGGCAAATACAATCTAACGATAACTTTCGAAACGAATGAAGCGTGGGATTATATATTAGGCGTTTATTCGCGTAACGTTAACATGAGCCTTTACGGGAAAAACGCGAAAGTATATGGAAGGTTCATAGAACTGCAACGTCCCTACACTCGTACATCTGGAAACTGGACAATCAACATCGTTCTAGACTCGCATGGTGAACCCTTGCCTGCCTTCGTCATTAATCTTCCAACTCCGCTGAATTCTGTGTTGCTTGCGACCGTCACAGGCCTTGTTACGTATTTCAATATCTTCATCCTTCTGGATACTTACTTCAAAAACCTGAAAGAAACTGTTTCAAATAAGCGATGGTTATTTTGCGGCATAACCATGCTTGCAAGCGCCTTAATGATCTATGAGCTGTACATCTTTACAGTCTTCACATTGTCGGGAGGCGGTTAACGATAGAGGCAGAAGAATTCGCAGATCAATGGTGGTACACTAGACCTAGACTCAGAAAGCTATTCGCGCCTCTGCTTTATGTCAGCTCATGGCAGTACAGGCTATGGAGGTTTTTTCAGAAACCCCCTGAAAAACGCAGAAAGGAAGCGGAAAAACGTGCAGTGAAGATACGGAAACGAATGGATTTTCCGAATGTCAAAAGGGAAGATGTTGTTGGTGGAAAAGAAAAATTAGACAGGGTTTTAATAAGCGCTCACTACCACATCTTTCGAAACCCGGAGGTACGGAGAACCTGCCCTGTGCCGCCGCCTAAAGTGTTCATATTGAAGGGGACATCCGGCAGCGGGAAAACTTTCTTCGCAGAAGCTTGCCAGAGAGCCGTGTTTGAGGAAGGCTTGAAATACGGCTTGCTAGTTCATTATGCCTCTTTGAAACCGGAAGACGTTTACACTATGTGGTATGGAAGAAGCGCACAACAATTAGGCGCTTTCTTTCAGGAATCTTTCCAGAGACCAAGCATCATTCTAGTTGATGAATTTCAAGCTTTCGGAAGCAGGTTTTCCTCTGCAACAGAGATTGGGATGGAGGAAAAAAGGGTGCAAACAGTCTTCTTAGAGAAGATGGACCAGCTGCAAAAGCGAAATTACCGATGTGTCTTATTGATCTCCACCAACGAGTATGAAACCATAACTGAGACGCTTCGTAGGAGAGGGCTTGTGGGCACGATCGACTTGGATGCTGGGATAAACCGGTTGATGTTTCTAGAGATAGCACGTAGACAAAGCCGTAAATACGGCATAAAGCTAAATCCAGCTAAGATTGTGGAAGTCCTTGAAGATTCGCTTCGAGCAGTTGGGAACACCCGTCTAACACCAGCAGACATTGTAAACGCCTTCGACATAGTTATGACTGAAAAGTCTAGGCCAATACAACGGAAACTAATTGATAAAGTGAAAAATCGAAGAACCAAAAAAGTTGGTCTTGGAAGACTAGTTACCTTGAACGATTTCAGAGCTGCCGCTCGAAGACTAAAAACTTACACATCTCAAGAAAAGACTGAAGCCGCAAGAAGGTCTGTAAACAGGATCGCCCCGAGAGAACGATATAGAGATGTTGGCGGCCTTCACGGGGTGAAAGATGAAATAATTAAAGAAATATCCTTGGCTTTAGACGCTGATTTAGCTGTAAAAGCCGGATATCTGCCTCCTAAAGGCTTTATTTTCTATGGTCCTCCAGGCACCGGAAAAACATTGCTTGCGAAAGCGATCGCCGGCGAGAACGATGTATGGTTTTACAACATAAATGGGCCTTCTATACTTCAAGGTCGATATGGAGACCCTGAAAAAACCATTCGAGACATCTTCGCAGATGCACGTAAGAATGCTCCAGCAATCATCTTTTTCGACGAGATAGATTCCATCGCACCGAAGAGGGGAACCCACGACCCTATCGTTGACCGCGTAGTCTCCCAGCTTCTAACCGAGATAGACGGCTTCACACCGCTAACAAACGTTGTCGTAATAGGGGCCACAAACAGAATTGAGATACTTGACACAGCTCTCCTAGAACGGTTTACACGGCACTTCAACTTCACATATCCGAAAAACAACGCTGAGAAACTGGAGATTTTGAAGGTTCATCTTCGACGCTACAGCGACGCTTTAGAGGAGAAGATCACAGCGAATGACGTGCTTAAGATATTTGAGAAGAAAATCCTCAGTCCAAGAAAGATCGCTGATGTAGTGAATGATGCGAACAGATTGAGAGCAAAGGAGCTTGAAGCATGCCGTAGGCTCTTAGAAGCATTAAAGTATGGACAGGAAAAAACTGAGAAGATAAAAGAGTTGTTCAAAGCGGATCTTGAAAGACTGTTCGAAAACCTAAATATTGGTTTGGATGACCCTGAAATCGCAAGGAAACTGCAGACGGTTGATCCTTCCAATTATCCGCTTAAGCTATACCATTTTGAGAAGGCTTTAGAAGGAACCCTTGATGAAAACGTTGAAGAAGCCCGGAAAATGATTGAACACACTGTTAGAATTCAAAAACCTGAGGTGGGAAAAAGCTACGGGCTAATAGCCTTAGGTGAACAAGGTGGACTTGGAGGTCTTGTGGGAGTTATTGAAGTCGTGGTTAACCCGAATGGATCGGGGAAAGTACAAGTGATCGGTAGTGAGACGGGAGAAAGCATACTTGCCAGCGCACAAGACGCTTTCACATACTTGAACTCTATCTCCGGATGGCGGTTCAAAGATCATGATGTCTACGTTGAACTGGTGACGCCTGCGAAGGGAATGGAGAAAGAGTTAATCGGCATGGGGATCACCAAGCCCCCTGTTTCAGGACCTTCTGCAGGTCTCGCAATAGCCGTGGCGATGCTTTCAGCATTCTTAAACATAGAGGTAGATCCAACGGTGATAATGACGGGAGCCATAACAGCGAGAGGTGAGGTGTGGCCTGTTGGCGGTTTAGACTATCGTGGAATGGGGAAGATTGAGGCGGCGCTATCCGACAGGTACGCTCGTAAACTCATCATACCTAGCTACAACTACGAGAGGCTTAAAGAGTTCGACACCGAGAAGATGCTGTTAGAAAAAGAGATAAAAATTGTTCCGGTTCAGACATTCCTAGAAGCTGCTGTAGAGGCATTACCAAGTTTCTATACGCAACAGGAAGTTTTGAAAATACTAGAAAAGAACGTTCAGTTTAAATAATTAAAACGAAAGGAGAAAGATTTTAACAAGATCGACCGCTTTCAACGAAAACGAGAAGAGATTCCTTTTGAATCATAAGGGCCAACGATGCCCTCTTTATTTGCAAAAACCGCCTGTTTATTTCCATTATCTTACGTTGTAATGTCTCAAAGAGAAACATCGGAACACGTAAAATAACCGTGAAAAAATGGAACTGAAAAAGAGGGGACAGCTGCTTCTATCCCTAAAGAAGAACGGCTGAACAAGTTGGCTTCACAACCTTTACAATGATGCTTGTTGCAACAGCTCACACGTTAATTCTAGCGCTGCAACAGTCGCTGTAACCTTACACGCATATCTAGAAAGCGGCGAAGTATCTTTCTTACTACCGTAAATCGTAACTATACCGTTACCATGTTTTGGGTAATGGTGAAAAACATCTTCTACGAGGCTAGAGCGTAATGAGCGTGCTTGACGAGAAGATTAGGCAGCTGATACTGCGGTTTCAGAAAAACGAGATCACCGAGCATTTTGTCTACAAGAATTTAGCGGAAAAAACCAAGGGTAAAAACGGTGAAGTTTTGAGGAAGATATCGGAGGATGAGCTTCGGCACTATGGAGAATGGAAGAAACACACGGCGACGGAGGTTGCGCCCAGCAAACTGACGGTTCTGAAGTATCTAATCATCTCAAGAATATTCGGTCTCACATTCGCCATGAAAATGATGGAGAACGGGGAAGAAGGAGCTAAAGAAGCCTATTCCAAACTGGTTTCCGCTGTTCCCGAAGCCAAAGAGATACTTCAAGATGAAGAGGAGCATGAAAAACATCTGGTTGCGATGATAGACGAGGAAAGAATCGGTTACATCGGATCCATGGTGTTAGGACTGAACGATGCTTTGGTTGAGCTCACAGGAGCCCTTGCAGGGTTAACCTTAACTTTCCAGAATACACGGCTAATAGGCGTAGCCGGTTTGATAACGGGCATAGCTGCATCCTTATCCATGTCCGCTTCTGAGTATCTGTCGCAGAAATCCGAGAAGGAAAGCAAGAACCCGGTTAAGGCTTCATTTTACACGGGGATCGCGTATATTCTGACAGTTCTGCTTCTGGTAATCCCGTATTTCCTGTTGGGGAACTATTATGTTGCTTTAGGAGTTACGGTTGTAGACGCCGCATTGGTTGTGTTGGTCTTCTCTTTCTTCGTGTCAGTGGTTAAAGAGATACCGTTCAAAAGGATGTTCCTAGAAGTGCTTTTCATAAGCCTAGGCGTCGCAGCCGCCTCATTCCTAATAGGATGGTTGGTTCAAACGTTCCTTAACATCGAAGTATAAACACGGAAAGGTCATTACCCTTTAATACGGCGTCAGTTTTACACTGTTACCATGCTTGGAACCTATGTGAACACGGTCGCCGTGGTGGCTGGAAGCTTAATCGGGCTGGGGCTGCGTAGAGAGCTTCCTGAAAGGATTAAGAAAATAATCTTTCAGGGAATAGGCTTGGTGATATTGTTCATTGGAATCCACATGGCGCTTGAAAACAACAACTTAATGGTGCTTTTCTTCAGCATACTTTTAGGAGCCATCGTCGGAGAAGCAATCGACGTAGAGAAACGCCTAGAAAAGCTTGGAGATTTTTTGAAGGCTAAATCAAGGTCTAAGGATGAAAGATTCACGGAAGGCGTATTAACTGCGTTTCTGATATTCTGCGTCGGCTCGATGACCATTATCGGAGCGATTCAAGACGGGCTTCACGGCGATTCTTCCATTTTGATAGCTAAGTCGATTCTAGACGGTTTCGTCTCGGTTTCGCTTGCATCCGTACTAGGGGTAGGAGTCTTGTTCTCAGCGGTCCCGCTTTTTATCTTTCAAGCCTCAATAACGCTTCTCGCAGTTTATTCACGAAACTTCTTCACAGAAGCCTTGTTAAGCGAACTCAGCGCAGTCGGGGGAATACTGTTGCTGGGTTTAGGAATCAGGATACTTGAGATAAAAGAGATCAAAGTGGCAAACTTGTTACCTTCACTTGTGGTTGTATTGGTTCTTATGCAGTTGTCTCCGTGAAACATGAAGCAGAGGAATGTTGAAGATTGTGCAACATGACAAGGCAAACGGATTCCGCTAACGAGCTTATCAAGGCTATTGAGAAGTTAAAAAGTGCGGAAATAAAGAAGACAGTAGACGCTCGCATAAAACAGTTCAAAAAGATGGGAAACAAACCGAGCGAAGAAGTTTTCAAAGAGCTCTGTTTCTGCATATTGTGCGCAAACTACACTGCTGAGGGCGCTATAAAGATCCAAAAAGCGGTGGAAGACGGGTTCCTAACACTTCAGGAAAAGGAATTGGCGGAAAAACTGAGGTCTCTTGGCCATCGTTTTCCAGCCGCTAGGGCTAACTATATCACGCAGGCAAGACAGTATGCTTTTTCACTAAAGAATATTCTAGCCTCCATGCGAAGTGCAGCTGAGAAGCGGGACTGGCTAATTCGGAACATCAAAGGAATTGGACCTAAAGAGGCAAGCCACTTCCTTAGAAACATAGGGTACACCAACCTTGCCATACTGGATTTTCACATAATCGACGTTCTTGTTAGATACGGGTTGATCAAGAAGCCGAGAACGTTGACCAAGAAAAGGTATCTTGAGATTGAGAACCTGCTTAGAGAAGTCGCAGAAAAAACCAAGCTCACCTTGGCGGAGCTCGATCTATACTTGTGGTACATGGAAACAGGCAAGGTGTTAAAGTAACCGGGGAAAGCTAAGACTTATCTTCTTTTTCTTTCTATTAGACCGCAAGGAAAAAAGGCGGTGACAACTTGAAGTTTCATCACACAATCTTGTCTCTTACAACCCAGAAAAGAATGATGATTCTGGACGTAACCGGGGACGTACGCAGCATAGTTGAGGAAAGCAACGTCAAAAACGGTTTGGTAAACCTGTGGGTTCCACACGCCACAGCAGCAATCGCAGTGAACGAACATGATACTGACCTGTGGGAGGACATCCTGAAGACCTTTGAACGATTAGTCCCCATAAAAGACGACTACCGCCACAATGCGAAGTACAGCTGGACCGCAGGCGAACAGAACGCTCACGCCCACATACTGAACTGTCTAATCAAACCTAACGTAACCATACCGGTCGAAAACGGCAGAATGCAACTTGGCACTTGGCAGTCCATCCTTTTCATAGAAATGGACGGACCGAGGACGCGACGAGTCCACGTGCAGGTGATGGGTGAATAATCAAAAGAGCACTCGGCGGTTCCAAGCGTCATCTTGACCGTTTCTTGAGCACACTTATGAAGCGTTCCACGTTTCCGTATCTTTTCTCGTAAATGTGTGCGCTGTTCGAGAAATCCAAGTACGGTCCCACCGGGACATTCAACTGTTCAGCCATCATCTTCTGAAGCTCCGTCATGGCAAGAATGTTCATGTGCATAGCTCGGAAGACATCCCGGCTTCGCCAAGCTGTACGCATGACAAGTTTGTCCTCTCTTATGGTACACCAGACTCTTTGGAGACATGGCGGAGAGTCAGCCCACATGTCCTTTTCAGGAACCCATGTTATGGCTTGGGCTCTCCGGGAGAAACTGGTTTCTCGCAGTTTCTTCACAATGTAGTCTATCTGGTTTACGGATTCACGT
>PIYB01000031.1 GCA_003601835.1 Candidatus Bathyarchaeota archaeon | reverse complement strand
GAGGAACTCGGTTACGTGATCGCCTTAACCGATATTAAGATCTCGCCTACGGGGAAGATCATTCCCGGCGACGGAGCAACATATCATAAAGTCACTTTTTCTCTTCTAACGTTTTATCCGAAGATCCAAGAGATTATTGAAGGCGAGATTGCTGAGATTGCGGATTTTGGTGCCTTCATCCGAGTCGGACCGGTTGATGCGTTAATCCACGTCTCGCAGATCATGGATGATTTCATTTCGTATGATGACAGACAAGGCGTTCTAATGGGCAAAGAATCTAAACGGAAAATAACGACTGGAGACCATATGCGTGTCCGTACAACAGCTGTCTCTTTGGGTCACGGAGGAAGCTTCGGAAAGATCGGGGTAACAGCGCGACAACCATTCCTAGGCAAACTGGAATGGATCGAACAAGATGTGGCAAAAGCTAAACCTAAAACTGAACAAGAAACGGAGCAACAGACAGAAAGCTGAGGGTGTCTGAGACATGGTTGAAAAGGCTTGTAGAAACTGTCACCTGATCTTTGAGGGAAACATTTGCCCGAACTGCAAGTCTACAGACTTAAGCGACGATTTCAGCGGCATTGTAGTTATACTGGACCCGGAAAATTCCGCTATCGCCAAGATTATAGGCATCAAGAAAAAAGGCCGTTACGCCGTTCGTATAAGGTGATTTGAGATCTATCTTTTGACGCCTAAACTCCGTGAAAAACTAAAGGCGCCGTTAGGGCTGCTTATCCAAGGCTCGTTTAGATATACGATGAAAAAGTTGAAGGAGCTAATCGAAGAAGCGCCACCGGAAAAACTGATTGCTGTCGGGGACAGAGTTTCAAGGAACATGATAAGCAAAGACATGCCTCTTGATGTAGTGATAATTGACAATAAGGTTATGCGGAAACCCATAAAACCCGTGGAACTCGGAACAGATCGAACCTACCGCGTAACCAATCCCGCTGGAACAATTTCCCCAGAAGCTTTTAAGGCAATAAAGGAAGCAGTTAGTCTTGAAGGGCGTTCCAAAATTCTGGTCGAGGGTGAAGAAGACCTGCTTACGTTGGTCGCGGTTTTGTCTGCTCCGAACGGTTCGATGGTGGTTTATGGGCAACCTAAAAAAGGGATCGTTATAGTACAAGTCACGGAGGACTCGAAAAGAAGAATCCGTGAAATACTCGAACAAATGGAGGATGCGTCTTCGAAACACTAAAGTATGATAGCTTAATTTCAAAAGATAGTTGAAGAGGTGAAAAATCAGTGAAGGTCGAGATCGTCAATCGACGCCGGAACGAGATGCTTAAAAGAGAAGAAATAGTATTCCGCATAGAACACGAAGGTGCCGGAACTCCACCGCGCGCCCAAGTCAGACATTTACTCGCAGTTAAGCTTGATGTGGACGAAGAAAGAGTTTACCCAGTTAAGTATGAAACGAAGACAGGAAGCATGACGACTGTGGGCGAAGCAAACGTCTATGATTCAGTAGAGGACGCTGTGCAAATCGAACCAAAACACATAATATTAAGGTGTACGCCGAAAACTGAGAAAGAGGAGTGATGTTTAGTATGTCAGAAGATAAACCTCGGAAACCGAAAAAGGAAAAACATGTGTCATCCTACTATAAGATGGAGAACGGGAAGCTTATTCGTCTGCTTCCAACCTGTGAAAGATGCGGTCCAGGATACTTTATGGCCGACCATGGTGACCGCTACTATTGTGGTCATTGCGGTTTAACTAAGTACAAGGTTGAGAACGTTCCGAAGAAATAGCCTGAAAAGGCTTGTGTGAGCGTTGTCACTCTAAATCTTTTTTTCCTCACTTGGCTCGTGTTTTTTTATTGATAACATCAGTTGTATGCCTGAGCTCGCGACTAGAAGAACCGTTAAAAGGATTATAACAGTCTGAACTTGTGGATATTCCGGTAAACCTTCGAAGGACGGGAGAAATATGAACCACGAGTAGATGATGAGAAGAAGAGAACAGATGGCGGAGATAACGTAGAAAACATTTATTTTAATACGAGGCAATCCGAACATTCTCCTAGGTCATGGATTTTCTGTTAATATTTAGTTATCTAATGGATATATTAACGATTACTGTTCTGACCAGTTTTTCTTCGAATAAGATGGTTTCATAAAGCTTATGAACTTACTGAACATCAAGAAAGCATGAGGAAAAGCTGGATGGTGAGAAAAATTGAAGATAGGACTTGTTTCTGACACGCATGACAGGCTGCCCTTTATCGACAGAGCCGTTAACAAGTTGAACGAAGAGAACGTGGAGCTAGTGCTTCACGCAGGCGACTACAGTGCACCTTTTGCGGCATACCGGTTTAAGCCTTTAAGAGCAAAAATGATAGGAGTGTTCGGGAATAACGACGCTGAAAGAAGCATGCTGCAAAAGAACTTTAAGGCTATAGGAGCTGATGTTCACGGAAAATTCGCGGAAATTGATGTTGACGAAGTGAAAATAGCTCTGCTGCATGGTGATGAAACCAGTCTTCTCAACTCTTTGATCAACACTAATGCCTTCGACGTAATTGTTTTTGGACATACACATCAGGCTGAAATCCGAAAAGAAAAGGAGACGTTGGTCGTGAACCCCGGTGAGGTCTGCGGATACTTAAGCGGAAAAGCAACAATCGCCTTGTTAGATACTCAAACATTAGAAGTGAAGCTTCACGAGATATAACTATCATGAAGATAATGTTGTCGCTGAAAAACTTGTAACCGAGTAAGCTTTAAATTGGATAGTTAGTGACCTTTTTGAAGGTCATGTCCGGAACGTTGTCTGCTGTTGGAAGAAAAATCTTGAGCTTGGCATTAATATTTAACTCTCTAGTTAGCTTGGTCTCCGTAGCAAATTTACTTGTCGCTTTCTACTTTAACGCATATGCCTGGCAACCTTATTCGCCCTACTTGATTAACGGTTCACTTTTCTGGTTCACCATATTAACGGCTATCCTCAACATTGTCCCAGCCAAGATCATTGGAAAAGTCAACCTGAAAAGAATCTTATTTCATCACTACGTTTACGGGTTTCTAGCAAGCTCGATATCCTTGCTGCTCATAGCTTTTTTCGCACCCACTTACCTCTTTGTTCTGCTAATGCCTTCACTAGGTTTCCAGATGAGTGGTTTCCAAATTATGCCTGTTTATGCAGCCCTAGTTTGTGTATATGGAGGGCTAACTCTGATTATAGATGACATAAACGATGTTTCACAAAAGATCAGTAGAACGCTTGATAAAATTAAGGTTAGAGCAAGCAGATCAGGCAAAGTTCTGCAGACGCTTCACCTTCTTTCCAGTATTATATCCTTTTACGTGGTGGTCTGTATTGTTCTGTGGTGTACGGAACACGGCGTTTGGATGAAAACCGGTTTCGCAGTAGATCTCTCCCACATCGTTTTTGTAACAAGCCTGTTTATCACCAGCCTCTGGGGGTTAAAAGCTGTAAAGGCAAAACTTTGGTTCATGAACCTTTATGCTGACTTGTCTAGAGCAGAAGATGCTACTAGTGCATAGATTTTTCCAGCAAAATCATGCATGTTTGACGCAAGGCGCGAAAAACAAATGAGAACTAGTTGCTCTTCCGCGCTTTTTCACAGTATCAATTTCATAGCTCTACTTTTTCTCTAAGATTTACCTCCCTTACCCCTCTCCGCTTCTTTATGAGCTTCGCGGAGCGGTTCGGGAATCCTGTAACCCCTTGCGCAATGCAACACTATTTTTATGGCGGATTCGAGGGACACCTTGTGACCCACGCTGACGTACACGGGTTTTACATGGGGTCTCGTTTCAACAGCCGCCCCAATGACGTTTCCCTTGTAAACAAGAGGTTTCCACCTTTTTCCCCCGTTATCTCTAACTTCTCCGCAGAGTACGCTTTTGGCAACGCCTATAGTAGGCATATCCAGAACGAGACCGAGATGGCTGGCGAAGCCAAGGCGGCGAGGATGTGCTATCCCTTGTCCGTCAACCAATACAACATCAGGGGTCCTTTGGAGCTTTTTGAAGGCTGAAACTGCTGGAGGAATCTCCCTGAAGGAGAGGAATGTCGGAATGTACGGGATGGTTGTTGTCTGACGGGATGTCGCCGTCTCCACGAGCTTCATTTGTTCATATTCAAAAACAGCTACAGCTCCAATTGATTCCTTTCCATCATAAGCAATATCAACTCCTCCAACATACTGTATGGGCTCAGAGAAACAGTCCTTTTGAATCACTTTCTCCGAAAGACGTATCTGCAGCTTCCTAGCGTTCCCTGTGTTGAATCTTCGAGCGAAAAACAATTCTGACATCACCAAAGCCTCTCCATATAGCCGTGTTGAAAGGATCAACGTAAATTCAGTCTGATATCTCCGCTCGGACCCCTATGAATACGGGTCCAGTTGTCTTGATTCTCTTCTTTTTGTTCATTATGAATCTTCGAGCCACATCGTTGATATTAATGTTTATGTCACTCGGCCGCCTAGCCAATCTTATCCGAAGATCATAGTCCTTCCTCCCGCTTTTGACGGCTTCCTCAATCTCTGCTGCTGCAAGTGCAGCTATGCCGTCAATGTACCTGATTCCGGTCGAAGTGCCCTTCTTACGCGTTTCCGCTACGATTCTCACTTCGTCCATTCCTTCAGCTGGCACTCCCACAATGTTCCCGTTATACACATAAAGACTGTTCTTTGCTGCTGCTCCTAGGAGCTGCACATTCTTCTCTTTTTCGTAAACGTAGATCTTCACCTTCTTGCTCAGAAGATTGCCTTCATATGCAAGAAACTCGCAAGGACCGGTTGCATCCGCGTTGCTCAAAGCTGTGGACAGTATAGCTTTTGCCATTCTTTTTCCTTCTTCAGTTCTCGGTTCCGCATCAAAACCGATCATCCGTGCAATCTCCGTGTCCGAGAGTTCAAGCTGCTCATAGAATTGAGGATACACAAGCCGTCGGACATCTTTTTCCTTGTGAATTACCATAGCCAACCGTTCGACGCCTACGCCCACATTCAGAACTGGGTGTTCCAGACCGTATCTTGCGAGAGCTATGGGGCTATAGATGCCGAAGTCTACAACTTCGATCCATTTCTTCGAAGATGGGTTGAAAATGAAGCCCTCATACTCCATCCCCGGGGCGTAGTATTTGGATGTCACCTTCTTTTTTACGAAACGGAATCTGTCAAACCCCAACGGTTTCAACAAAGCCCGGGTAATCTCTTCGCCTTCCTTAACGTCAAGTGTCTCCTTCATGACAACGCAGCTAGCCGAATGGTGCACACGTAAATGAGTCGGATCTTCCTTCTGTTCCCTTCGGAATCTGATGTCAACTGAGAAAAGCTTCAGAGGCAACTGAGCCTTATGTTGAAGCGCCTGAAGAGTAAGAAACCAAGCGCTCGTCATATGCGAACGAAGCGTCAGCCTTGAGGGTTCTGGACGGAGAGCTGAGAATTCCGGGAAAGCCTTGGATATCACGCGCATTGCTAAAGTGTCGGGAACATTCAATGCCTTTGCGACTTTTTCAACTAGGTCGTCGGAGTCCACATCACCTTTTTTGTAGTCTCGAAGAACCTTTTGAAGCCTAGAAACCTTATCATCCGTCAGTTTTACACCTATTTCCTCGATCTCTCTTTGTTTGGACCTGCTTAACCCAATGTCTGGACGAGGTAGTGCAGCAAGATAGTAGCAGCGATCGAGAATTATGGGCGCTTCGGGACCGTACTGCTTGTAAATCTCAACTTCGTCGATTATTACCGGATTGAACACTTCTTTGAACCCTAGGTTCAGAAATGAAAGCCTAAGCTTTTGAATGAGGTCGTAAAGTGGATGTGACACACCATTACGGCAAGTGTCGGTTTCGGCTACATGTCTTGGTTTTGGAAGCAACTCTGTGCTTTTGCGCCATACGTTTTCGAAACCTTCTTCCTTAACTTTTTCGAGGATATCTTTAGGAGAAAGAGGACCCATGCTTGCGTCTCGCCTCTAATGTTCTTTTGAGTTCTCTTATTGAGTTTTCGAGCTGGCTTCGTCTCACATCAACTGTGACGTCTCCCCTTGTCGCCTCGATCACCCTCCTCGCAACGTCGCATTTTCTTCGAAGTCCGGGAACTAAGAATTGAATTTCGTCAAGATTAGTCAGCTCAACATAAATCGTCTCCATAAGCTCAAGCATATGCACAGCCTTCTTGTTCTCGTTTTTTCTCATGCTGTCTAAGGCTCTTCGCCTGAGCTCACCTATTACGTCCGCTAACCCGAGAACGTAAGGAATCATAGGAACTTCTATCTCTTCGAACCCAACGAAACGTTTCTCTTTCGCTAAATGCAGAAAAATTTGTGCTTCAGCGTATTCTTCGAATGCTGAGTCAACAGTTCCCGAATACAAAAGATCAGGTGATTCTTTCGCAAGGTCGCTGAGGGATGCAAGAAGATTGTATGCCTCGTTTAAGGTGTTCTCCGCTTCTTCGAGTTTACCGCTGTGAACCTGAAAGATGGCTTGTTTCGCCTGCCTCGTGACCTTGCGTACAGCTGTTTGAACATCTTGCCGCACCGCATCTCTTTTCGCAAGAGATTCTTGGATCCGAGTGAGGGTTTCTCTTAAGGACACAAAGTTCACTTCCTATTATTCACCTAGCTTATAGATGCGGAAAGCCTTATAAAGAAAAGTCTTGCCTGACAGTTCCGCCTTCATCCGCTAATTGTAGATAAAGTATTTACTGCCTCAACAGTTTATTTGCTTCTGAATAAATAGTTGAAACTAATATAACTCTGAACACGATAAGCTTGTAGGTATCATGTTGACAAATCAGTCTTTCAAAAAAAGAATTGGAAAGATACGCCAAAAACTTGGCGCCGACCTTTTCAAGTTCGCCCATGGAAGAGAGCCGCGGAGACCGCAGCAAATGCGTGGACATATGCCTTGGGAGGCGTTTACTGGTGTCAAGTTCAGCGTTCATTTGTGTCACGAATATCTGAGCAAGAGAGAAGAAAAAACTAGGTGAAGGCATCTGTGGGTTGTGTGTTTATGTTTACCCTTATAGATTGTCAGTTGAATATCGTAATAACCAAGAAGGAGGAGTTTTTGCATGATCTTAGGAATCGTAAGCAGCCCCCGGAAAGGTCGCTTAACTGATCAGCTTGTGTCCAAGGCATTAGAAGGCACAGATGCAGCAGGAGCTGAAACCCTTAAGGTTTACCTGGTCGATTTCAATATTTAATTTTGGAAGGAAGACGGAAACGGCTGTCCAAGCGAGCTGAACGCGCTTTGTGAGGAAGCTGACGCCTTTGTTTTGGGCGCTCCGGTCTACTAAGGAGACATCAATGGGTTAACTAAAGATTTCATGGATACAGTACAGATACGTAACGCCAACGGCAAATATGCACTCGGAGTCGCCATTGCAGGAGGAACCGGGAAAGGATTGTGTTCCGCCATACAGTCCATATATCACTTCTTCTATCACAGACAGCTGAGAGGCATAGACCCGACACCTGTTTCAAGGTTCAACTTTGAAGAGGCTCTGCGGAGCTTATATGATTCTGGGAAAAAACTAGCCGAAATCTCAAGAAACCCGAAACCCTTCAACGGTCTGCGGGAAAGAATCGAGTACTACGAAAAACTCGATTACATGAATTACACTTTCCTAGATGAAACCCTTCTATTAGCTGAACAACTCATTAAAACCTCGCAGAATTCAAATGTGTCAAAGGCGTTGAAGAAATACGAGATAGCTAAATCCCTTATCGACGAAGGAAAGAGAGAAGAAGCCATCAGACATGCCGTCGACGCTTATAACATGCTTTATTACTGAAACATCTGAAAGGAACAACCATGTGTCTAAATGCGCAGGGGAAGCCATGCAGATCAACCTAAAAGCAACTTCACGTTATAATGGTCAGTTCGGCAAGTCCGTGTTAATGCGAAAACTCGATGACCCGCGCGGCTATTTCCTCGCCAACTTCAATCGTTGAGGAGTTACCACCTAAATCGTACGTACGGATCTTTCCTTCTTTCAAAACGTCAATTACAGCTCGCTCAATAGCAGATGCAGCGTCCAGCTCATTGAGGTACTCCAGCATCATCTTCGCAGCCAGAATAGTTGCTATCGGGTTCACCTTGTTCTGTCCAGCATATTTTGGCGCTGACCCATGAACCGGTTCAAACATTCCGTAGTTATCGCCCACATTAGCGCCAGCTGCTAGTCCTAGACCGCCAACAAGCTGCGCTGCTTCGTCTGAAAGAATGTCGCCGAACATGTTTGTTGTAACAATGACATCAAATTTTTCAGGCTCCTTTATCAGCCTCATCGCCATGGCGTCGACATGCACTTCGTCAATCGCGACAGACGGATAATCGCGGGCAACCGTCAGAAAAGCTTCCCTGAATATTCCATCGGTCACACGAAGAATGTTTCTTTTGTGCACGCAGGTCACGTGACGCTTACGTTTCAACGCCAACTCAAAGGCAATCTTAGAGACTTTTTCGGAGGCATACTGAGTCACAACACGCATCGCAACCCCTTTGCCCGGCGCCACCTCAAATTCCTTTCCAAAGTAAAGGCCTTCAGTATTCTCTCGAACCACGATAAGGTCAATGTTGGGCTTAACAGACGGCACACCAGGCAAAGTTTTGCATGGTCTAACATTAGCGTACAGACCAAAGTTTTTCCTTATGGTCACGGCGGCGCTTGGGGGCGCCCCAGCTTCCTCAGGCGTGGTCATAGGTCCTTTTAGGCAAGCCTCCGTTTTTTTCAGAATTTCCAGAGTTTTAGGTGGAACGTTTGTGCCGTATTTTTTTATGCAGTTGTATCCTGCTTCGCCTTGAATGATTTCGAGCTTGAACCTCTTGGAAGATTTCTGAACAGCGTCCAACACCTTTAGGGCAGCTTCAGTTACCTCCGGTCCAATTCCATCTCCGGGAAGAACAGCGATTCGATGAATGTTCAAGTCGAATGTTCACCTGTCTGGTTTCCAGTTACAAAGGAGTTTATGCTCCTGCATCGATATTTATGTCTTATCTGCCCGTGAAGCCGACTTCTGAAAATCCCGGGAACATCAACGGTGCTTGCGATCGAGTCTCCGGTCTAGTAGATAGTTAAGTATGTCAACGCAAGTCGCAGCTAAGTAAGGTTTCCTGCCTAAAGAAATTTTCGTACCGTACCGAAGGGCAAATTTCTCATCCTTCCTAGGCAACCCAACGTGATCCCCCATCACAAAAACAGGATTATCTCCAAAATCTACCTTTGAGACATCTTCTCCTCTTTCATGCAATACAAAAACATGTTTCTTCGCTTTGACCACATCTTGGAAGCTCTCTTTCCTTAGCTCTACGCCGGGATGAGACCCGCCGGAAAGAATTTTCCTGAATATGGTTTCCCATGTCCTCTCATCGGTCCTCACATCTCTGAGGCTTCTCCCGTCGAAGACTAAATGAACCGGAGGCCGCGGCGGTCCTCCTAAAACAGCGTGGAACATTACATCGCGTCTAAGGGCTCCCGAAGTGAAAAAGGCCATGAGTAGACACTGGTAAACAACGTCCAGCCTGCCGGCTTCTCTTAAACTCCTGAATTTGCCGTCTGTTCTTCCTTTGCGTGAAAGCAGAATGAACTCGATCATACGATCTATTGGTTCAGTTGATAGAATAAAAGAATTAAGATGAAGGGTTCGCGTTGACCGTTTAAGCAGCCGTCGATATCTGTCTGGAGCAGAAATTGTCTGCCGGTTGCCTATTGTTCAACTAGGACGCTGAATCTCCATTCCGGCGCGGTTAACTTGCATTCCTGCTCATTATCTGAGTCTACTATGGAAACTTCTCTGTTCGAAATTATGTCTTTAACACGTTTCGAAGCGAAGAACTCTCTTTGGAACCGGAGATGAACAACATCTTGGCTCGGTGGGAAGAAGACGAAAACAAGTTTGTCACGGGCAGCGGACTTGACGAATTCAACGCGTATCGCAAAGTCAGCGTCATCCATGCCAAACCATTTCGGAAAGCTTGAGCAGCCGACACCGTCCAAGTAATCCGCAAAGAACCAATCGTTTCCTCTGTTTATAGCGTGATCATATTTCTCCATTGAACCAGGCCACAGTGGACTCGGAGAGGCAGCATGCACCGTGACAGGATGATTCGGGTCAAGAGCCTTCATAATCTCATAACGTGCTTTGCCATGCTGGTTTGCACGCCAAGTGAGGAACCGTTCGAAGACCATCATCTCAGTGTAAGGCCGATCAGGAAGTTTTCCCGGCATCACTTCGTCCCATGAACCGTAGCGGCGCTTCCAAGCCTTGTTCAATCCTTCGAGCCCTCCGTATTTGTCGCTCAACCACTTGCGAAACGCTGCTAACGTGTAGTCGCAGAAACAGACAAGGCCGTCAGCTTGAACGTTCCAACGGAGCTCGTTCCAAGCATCCCATCCTCGAAGATTTGGGGCTGAACGGTACCTTTTCACAACCTCTGTTAGAAACAGCTTCATCCGTTCCCAGACGCCGGGGTTGCCAATGCATCCTCCAGACGTGATTCTGAAGTGGCATTCACCTCGGTTGGTAGAGATGACCTTATGTCCCATGTGGTCGATCATCTCGCTTCCCGGGACCTCACGGTGAATCCAGTAAGGTTGTATCGCAGCGATTGTGCTCAGGATTACGCCAAGGTTGTTCTTTTCAGCAAGTTCCATCAACCGATCGTAGTCGTCGAAAACGAATTCGCCGGGCTTCGGTTCCACCCATCCCCACAGAACTCACAGCTGGATAGTATTCAAACCTGACTTTTTTATCTGTGCAATATCTTTCTCCTAATATTTTTCTTCTGGGAAAGGAGCTCGATAATATTGCACTCCAAGATTCATCGTGTCTCATTTTTCCAATTTGATTTTATAATCACATATGCCCGTAGATTAGCGCATGAATCCTATAAGCTTTTGTCAAAACCCGCAGGTTTGTAAGGTCCTTGGTTTGATAACCAATCTTATTTGGCTTCAGAACACCTTAAAGATTCAAAAAAGAGGAAAATCGTTACGCCTGTTCAGAATTTAAGCTCTCCAATTGAAGCAGTCACGCAAGGTCCTAAGCATCACTTTTTTGGCTATTACGACAAGTCTCCTTGGAGTTTTTCAGGTCGTTACATGCTTGCTCTTCAAGTAGATTTTATGGATAGACCGCCCGCTTCAAACGATGCAGCAACCGTGGGAATAATTGATCTAAAAGAAAACTGTTCTTTCAAACCATTGGCGCAAACATATGCTTGGAACTGGCAGCAGGGAACCATGTTACAGTGGCTTCCTCGCTCTTCAGACAGACTGATAATTTACAACACCCGCGAACGGAACCGTTTTGCTTCTGTGATCCTCAACATTGAGACCGGTGAAAGCCGTGAGCTACCTTTACCCATCTATGCAATAAGTCATGATGGACGTTGGGCGCTTTCACTTAATTTCGCAAGGGTCGCTCGTACTTGTTCTGGGTACGGCTACCTTGGTGTTTCGGATCTGTGGATGAAGGAAGAAGCTCCGAAAGAGGATGGGATATATCTGATGAACCTGGAAACCGGTGAGAACCAGTTGGTCGTTTCGTTAGCAAAAATGGCATCTTTTCATCCTCAAGCAGACATGAAGAAGACAGTTCACTGGTTCAATCATCTTCTTTTCAGCCCTGATGGCCAACGTTTCATCTTCCTGCATCGCTGGACCCGTGCCAACAACAAACGGTCGTGGTTTACAAGGCTTTACACTTCCGACATGAACGGAGAAGACATTTGTTTGCTTGCCGATGATGGAATGGTGTCTCATTTCGACTGGCGAGATCCAATTCATATTCTCGCTTGGGCTCGTAAGAAGGGAGTCGGGGACCATTACTTTCCGTTTACCGACAAGAGTGAAAAGTTTAAGATTATCGGTGAGGGTGTTCTTGACTGCGATGGGCACTGTTCTTACTCACCGGATAGACGATGGATTCTCACTGACACTTATCCTGATAAACACCACAATCGTAGGTTGCTGTTATATCAGCCTGAGACCGGAAAAATGGTGGAGTTAAGCCGATTCTATTCGCCGCCGGAACTCCATGGAGAAATACGTTGTGACCTCCATCCAAGATGGAGCCGGGACGGCTGCTATGTGTGCATTGATTCAACCCATGAAGACACTAGACAAATGTATGTAATAGCGGTCGGCAGCGCGGTAAGATAAGCGCAACACGGAATTAAGGGACAAAGTTTTTCTCTGAAATGTTGATTTGTTCAATACCGGATTTTAACGACCTTTGTGTCCGAAATGTAATTGAACAATCTTTGGTTTTTGCCTGAATAAAGGATCCATCCGATTATGCAATCTATTGGCAACAGGAAGGCTTTACCTACGCTTTCTATGGCTGCGTAACTCATGTCTATTCGTTCGCCGTTGACTCGGGTGACCTTTAGCTTCAACACCATTTTCCCTATTGATTGACCATAAGTTCCTTCCATAACCGTCCAGTAAAGAAAATATATGAGGTTGTCCAGTCCGAAGTCGACAAAAGGAACCCACCTAAGTGAATGAGGCATCAATGTGAAACTAGGCCAGCCAGCCCAGATGATGAAATATTTGGTTGGCGTAAGAAACATGCCTAAGATTATGATGTCTATGAGCCACGCGACGAATCTTTCACCCCAGTCCGCATCTACGAATCTCGGTTTAATGGCTTGCTTAACTGGCACCCCGCAGTTCGGACAGAAAGAAGCGTCTTCAGACAGCTTTGCCCCACAGTTACTGCAATAAGGCATTTTAGTTCCTCTTTCTTGGCTTTTGCTAAGTATTGATAAGATGTTTGGAACTGAGCTATTTATCTGTTCCTTCTCCGTAAAGGCTAAAATAACGGTTAGTACGAAGTTTAGGGTGCTGTCTACAGGTTTCAAGGTGACATCTAAAATTGGATCTCGAGAAACGCGTGGATTTGGTGCTGCGAAACACAGAGGAAATAGTTACTCGTGAAGAACTTGAAAGACTGCTGGAATCCACTAGTAGGCCTAAGGCGTACTGGGGGTTCGAATGTTCAGGTTTTATGCATGTAGGAATAGGCTTGATTCCCGGATCAAAAATTAAGGACATGTTGGAAGCTGGTTTCGATTTCACGATCTTTTTAGCAGACTGGCACAGCTGGATAAACAACAAGCTAGGCGGCATCATGGAGAATATTCGTGCGTCAGGCGAGTACTTCAAGCATTGTTTTGAGGCTTTGGGAATATCTTCGGACAAGACCCGCATCGTTTGGGCTGCTGACATTGCTGGAGATATAGAGTACTGGGAAAAAGTGATTAGAATAGCGAAGGCTTCATCGTTGCTGAGGGTGCGGCGAGCGTTGACAATAATGGGTCGCGAGATGGGGTTAAGGGACATCGAAACGGCTTGGGTTTTCTACCCCTGTATGCAGGCGGCAGACATATTCCACCTTAATCTTGATGTTGCATGCGGCGGTATAGACCAAAGAAAAGCCCACATGCTTGCAAGAGACGCCGCTGAAAAACTAGGCTGGAACAAGCCTATCTGCGTTCATACGCCATTGTTGTTAGGATTGCTGAAGCCAGAACGGGGTGAAACAGCGGCAAAGAGCTTTGATGAAGACGCCGCTTTAAGCCGACGGATCAGCTCGAAGATGTCAAAGAGCAAACCGGAAAGCTGCATATTTGTCCATGATCCCCCGGAAGCAATAAGGCGAAAGATGAGGAATGCCTACTGTCCTCCTAGACAGGAAGAAGGAAACCCTGTTTTGGAACACGCTCGATACATAGTCTTTCCTCACAAGGGAATCTTGGAAATCCCTCGTCCCAGCAAATACGGCGGACCTTTAACCTTTGAAAGCTACGAAGACTTAAGAGCGGCTTATCTGAAAGGCGCTGTGCACCCTTTAGATCTGAAGAACGGCGTAGCAGAGGCGCTTGTGCAGATACTGAAACCCGTTAGGGAACACTTTAAGAGGCATCCTCAACCTCTCGAAAAGATGAAGAACATAGAAACAACCAGATAAAATCTCAGCATCCACAAGACAACTGTTCAAACTCTAATTCTTTGTTTAACCTTTTCAGCTCTTTGACACAACAGCTTACATTCTTAACAAGTTAGTGAGATGCCAGATGTTTCCATCTGAACACAGCAACATCCTGAGTTGCATTGCAAAATAGCTCGTTGACGGTGCCTTATGAAAGACATCTAGAGGTGAGAGGTTTATCTTGACATTTAGCAAATCTTAGATGAGTGACCGAAATTTGTCGGAACTTGAGTTGATAGAACGATACAAAAAGGTTCGAGTTGTTGATGTGATCGACGCTTCAGACCGATATGGATTCCACAACAATGTTCTTGTTCCACACGAGATAAAAGCATTATACCCAGGGATAAGGATGGCAAGCTACGCAGTGACTGTACGAGCCAACCGAGTTCAAGAGGAAATTCCGTCGACGACTCTTTGGCAGGATACATTGATGCCGGATTTTGGGGCTCAATGATGGGCCTGGTTGCAAAAGACAAAGGTGTTGGAGGAATAGTTCTCGACGGCGTCTGCAGAGACACGTGGGAGCTTCAACAAATACGGTTTCCAATCTTCTGCAGAGGCAGGGGTAGAACCGAGGTTATCGGACGCATAGAGATTAAACCGGAAAACGTGAATGTTCCGGTTACAATAGGCGAATGCCACATCAATCCCGGTGACGTCATAGTCGGCGATGATGACGGAGTCATAGTCGTACCCAGAAAAGTAGCACCATAGGTTTTAGAAAGGGCAGAAATGTAGCTAGCTTTGGATAGGAAAAGCTCAGAAACCTTTTCTTACAAGATGGGGCTAACATTATAGCCTCTTAAGCGG
>PIYB01000003.1 GCA_003601835.1 Candidatus Bathyarchaeota archaeon | reverse complement strand
CGTTTGGTTCTCCTGTGTCTAAGATTAGACCGCCGCCAGACTTCACATATTGTTTCAGTATAGACGTGAATTTCGTCAGGTCCCTGTAGTTTAACCCTGATAGGTAAATGATGTTGAAATGGCTCAAGGTCTCAGGATTCAAGTCTTCGAGAAGTCTTCCGCCGTATACTAGGAGAATGTCTGAGGCGTTTGTTGCCGATATCGACAGAAAGAAGTACTCGGTGTATTCTGTTTCTTCACCTATGAACAGGACGAGAATTTTTCCGTCGGTGGTCTCTACCAGAGAAGAGTTGAAGTCTACAACTTCATAGATTCTGTCATGTACTTCGGCAAGGTACGGGCTTACCAACGATGGAGGTTCCCAGAAATATTTAACGTTGAAGTTGCGGGCGAAGTAAGGTATCCGCGTAGAGGAATGGTTATAGTACATGTAATACCAAAACTTGTATGCAAACTCATTAGTCCAAGCAACAGCTCCATAAGACTGTGGGATATCAGCGAAGACGTTTATCCAGTTTACTGATCCTGTTCCGAGACGTTCCCCTTTCTCCATGATTTTCGGCAGCAGCACAGCTGGTTCTGGGGGCTTAACGTTTATCATGTGAAAATCGTTCTTAGCCTGCATAACTGGTTGATAGAGAATGCATGTGAGCAGTAAGGCGGTAAGCAAAAGCGGTGTCAACCGGTTTCCCGTTATTTTTCGGTAAAAATCTTCCCATGCTGTGAGGATTGTGCCTCCGAGCAAAGCGGCTGCCAAGGTCATGTACGGTCCGAACCTGAATGGAAGCCCTATGGGGATTCCTAAATATGGGGAGATTCCGCCGAATACGCTTACTGCAAACCATAGGAAAGGTAGAACCTTGACGCTGTGAAACTTTTTTCTTTCCTTCATCAGAAACCCGAAAGATACCACAACAAGAATTAGCTGACCTATTCCTGCATAGTAAAGCGAAGGCTTTAACAAGGAGTCAAATTTAAGCGCTATTGCCTTAGCGGTTTCACCGGTTCCTATCACGCCGTACCCTGCCATCTTAGCTAGATATCCAGAAAGATTGAAGAGAAACGGCAAATACCACCAAGCAGACAAAGCGAAGGCTTCAAGCACGCTGAGGAAGAGAACCTTCGGCAGGCGCATGGTGTATTTCGGAGGCATCTTCGGTCCTCGTGACACGTAAAGAAGCTCAGGCCTCAAGATGATCATGGCGGTTCCTGTGCAGAGGAGTAGAACTCCGAGGATGAAGGTGTTCAAGAGATGAGAGAGAACCACCGGCGTGTACAGCAGGCCTGCGAACAGGATGCTGAACATTGTTTCTTTTCTAACGGCGGCTAAGAAGCCTAGTAAAGCTAGGGGCGTGAACATGACCGCTGTGATGTTCGGTAGCTGCCCTATCCACCACCACGAATAAATGTTGTATGATCCAAGAAGCAAAAGCCCTGAGGCGAGGCATCCGATTCTCTTTAATCTCAGCTCATTGGCAAGCGCATATGTCGAGATTGCGCCTATAGAAAGTACGATGGCAAAGTAAACCTTGCATCCTTCGAAGATGTTTAACCCGAGAATCCATGTGAGGATGGCTACGAAATAGTAGCTGAAAGGCGGATAAAAATGCAGGAAAGGTGTTCCGAACCCGGCTTCCGGACACCACCGTGGGAACGAGGGCAGGTTGTCTATGATGAATCTTATTTTTGACAGGTGGGTTGCCCAGTCGGAGCCACCTGGGACGTCACCGGTGTAAAGGAAGCACACTATAGCCACGGATAGGACAACGAGAAGCGAACAGTCCAGCAGGCTGGAGGCTAGTTTTTTCTTCAACAGGAATTCACTTTACATTAATTTGTCATTTATCTCATATCAAGCTTATGAATTAGCTTGCGGTTCAGCCATCCTTTTAAAGCCGCCAGTTTTTCATGGTCTTAACGACTGTGGATGGAAATGCGAGGTTTTTGCTGAATAAAAAACTTTCTTTCATCCGTATCCGGTTTTCCGCCTTTCCCAGCCACAGGGTTCCTAGCCGTTTTATGTGACATTGTCGTCCCATAAGATTTTTAATATTGGCTTCACAAGTGTCTTGAAGTGGCTCTGGAACTTTGAAGAAGGAGAGGGGTCGTCGGCTAGCTTGGTCCAGGCTATGAGACTTGGGCTCTCGTGACCCCGGTTCAAATCCGGGCGACCCCACCACCGCCCTGTTTTGTGCAGAACCAAGAGAAAGGATGGTTTTCTCCTTGGGTCTCAATGCCTTTTTTCTGTTTGCTGTGTGTAGTACAGAAAAAATGAGGAAATAGGGTAAAGAGAGGCAATTAAGATAATCATTGACGCCTATACGCACATTTTCCCAAGGTTAAACGATGAAGAATGGATGAAATACGCATCTGCCGATTTGTTAGGGAATGCCATAATACCGTTAAACAAAGCATGTTAGAACCCCAATTTATGATTAGCTGAGGCAGGAGTGGACAAGGCTGTTATACTTCCAGTTTGGGGTTCTCATGATTTTTCTTTTTTAACGAACGACTCGTAGCAAAGATTGTTGAATTACGTCCTGAACATTTTTTATAGATCTGCATGTGTTCAATTTAAAAAACAAAGATCAAATCTTAATGGGTTGTTTTTTACTCTAAGGCTTTCACGGTTTCGATGAGGGCTTTGATGTAGCCGCAGGCGTAGGCGCGTCCTCTGTGACCCCACGGTGTGTCGTCTGGAGAGCGGGGAACATGGTCGTCGATGAAGACGCCGTCGTAACCCACCTCCTTGTATGCCAGCATCGCCTTCAGCATATCTGTCTGTCCGTCGTCCACAAAAGTCTCATGAAACTTGTACGGGTTTCCACGAACATCCCTGAAGTGTACATAGAAGATCTTTCGTCTCGAGCCAAAATAGCGTATGGCCTCGATTACGTCTATTCCCATCTCTGAGAAGGTGCCTTGGCAAAACTCGATGCCGTTAAAGTCGCTTGGAACAAGATCGATGAGACGTTTGAAGGCTTCCACGTTCCGGAAAATTCTCGCTATCCCAGCAAGAGACGGCACCGGAGGATCATCCGGGTGAAGCGCTAGCTTAACACCGGCTTCCTCAGCGACGGGTACAACCTTTTTCAGGAAATAGGTGAAGTTATCCCACATTTGTTTGTCGTTCAGTTTTCCCAGTTCAGCTGGAGCATCTTTTACGAGCTCGTAATCGAAGCTTGTTACTCGGGCTCCTCTCCAAGGCATATCAGTGCAGGTTCGCCACACCCCGGTTGGGCTGAAGTTGTAGCCTAAGATTGGAATGCGGGCTTTCCCCATGTTCTCCAGAGTTTTGCAGAAGTTCTCTATTTGCTCGTCTCGTCCCTCTTGGCCTAGCATTATCTTCATGTACCATTTTGAAGGTATGTTTTCGATGGCGACGAGTCTTAACCCGTAAGATTCGATTTTTGTCCTAAGCCTGATAAGAGGAAGAAGTTCATAGTAGCCTGGTCCACGTGCTAGTGATGGGTCTACGGGAACGTGGACGATGATGTCTTCTACGCCGAGCTGTTTTGCAAATACGAGTTTATCATCCGTAAGCTCATATATTGAGCCAAGGGCAAGCCTCATGAAGATCCCCCTTCCTGTTTGTTACCGTTCCTTTGCTTTCTTAGCATTCGTTAACGCATTAATATAATTAACAGTTAACGTTCATTTCCGCTCGTGAACATGCATCTTTCCTTGGCTACCGAATGTTTTCTTTATGTTTGCGGTTCTTCCCTTTTATTCTGCGGCTGGTGCCTTGCATGATTGGTGTTTATCGTTCGAATAATTCTTATTATGTTGTGTTCACATAGATTCTTAGAGAACTGGTTACGTTTTCTCTTGTGCACCGAATAAGATGATGATAATGATGTAACGAGAGGTTTAAGAAAATGGTGTCTGAAGAATGTTTGCGGCTTATCCATAAGAAAATAGCTAAAGGAACCCTTTCCGAGGATGAGATTTCACTCATAGTGAACGAGATTTCCGATGACAAATTCAGTGAGACTGAGCTTACGGCGTTTTTCGTCTCCCTTGCAACCAACGGTTTAACAGAGGAAGAGATGATCGCCTTTACTAAGGCTCTGAGAGAATCTGGGAACATATTGAGGTTTGAAAAGCATCCTGTGATTACAAAACATTCAATCGGCGGAATCCCGGGAAACGAGGTGTCGCTCATAATAGTTCCCATAATTGCGGCTGCGGGTTTGACGATTCCGAAAACTGCAACCCACGCGATCACGTCGCCGTGTGGAACCCTTGATGTGGCTGAAATCTTCTGTCCGGTTGAGCTTAGTCCTGAAGAAACGAAACGGGTTGTCGAAAAGACAAACGGCTGCATAGTTTCCGGAAAATCTGTTGGTTTGGCGCCTGCTATTGATAAAATGCTTGACGCGGTGTCATCTTTGAGAATCGACCCGAAACAGTTGATGGTAGCTTCAATAATTGCGAAGACAGCAGCCCTCGACGTGGACTATCTTTTGATGGATATTCCAACCGGCAAGAAAGCCAAAGCAGCGCACATATCCGAGGCTGAAAGGCTTGCAACAGTTTTCACAGCGGTGGGTCAAAGCATAAATCTGAAGGTGGAATGCGCCATAACTCCCGGCGACAAACCTGTAGGAAGCCGGTTAGGTGTCTCCCTTGAAGCTGCAAGTTTGCTTCGAACGTTGAAAAACGAGGAATGGGGTGAGAAAGCAAACAAATCAACCTCTTTAGCCGGCATAATGCTTGAACTCACGGGGAAATGTGAGCCTGGCGCCGGAAAAGAACTGGCTACCAAGATAATAACGTCAGGCAAAGCTTTGAAGAAATTGAACGAGATCGTTGAAGCCCAAGGCGGAAGCCTAGATGTGGACCTGTCTCCCGGCGACAGCAAATTTGATGTTTGTGCACCCGTAAGCGGCGTGGTCTATGGGTTTGATAATCAAGCCTTAACTTCGATTGCACGGGTTGCGGGAGCTCCCAAAGACAAACAGGCTGGAATAGAACTTTGGGTCAGACGTGGGGACAAGGTGGAAAAAGGTCAAAAACTCTACACAATCTACTCTAGCTCTGAGGCAAGACTTGACAAGGCGATTGAACTAGCTCAGAGACACGACGCAATCTTGATGGAAAGACCGATTTTGAAACTGGTGACGCCGAGAAGACTGGACACGGAATCCAGCCTGTAACAAAACTTTCTGTCGCATAGATTGCTCTGGAGCTTCATTTCCATGTGGTCTAGCCTTGTTTGCGGATATTTTTTAATAGGTTCTCCAAGCTTGCTCCAAGAACGTTTTCCTTTGCAGTTTGAGTCAAATTCGAGTTTTTGATGGTCTCGATGTCGCTGCGGATACATTTCCTGTCGTTGTATGGGAAATCGGTTCCATAGATTATCCGTCCAGTCAACAAGAGAGGTGGTCTCCTCGATTTTTCTTGGTTCGAGAAACCATTTTTTGTTGTTTTCATCAAGGCAGCTGGAAATTTTGGCGTATACGTTTCTCTTGTCCACCGGCAA
Organism: Candidatus Bathyarchaeota archaeon; assembly: GCA_003601835.1. Lineage (GTDB taxonomy): Archaea > Thermoproteota > Bathyarchaeia > Bathyarchaeales > DTEX01 > PIYB01. The sequence continues at coordinate 37,825 of PIYB01000003.1, read as the reverse complement.
TGTCGTTGCTTGATTGTAAAAACGGCGTCCTCCAACGTGTTCTATTACTATTTTTAGCCTTGGAAAAGCATAAGCGATGTCATCGAGTAGAAGAGGTTGATGCTTGAGCGGATGCTAAGCTCATTCCTTCAAAGGAGCAAACGAGACGGTTTTTTGATTCTGTATTTCTTCATCATCTCAATAAGCCTGTTGAGGGTTCTAATTATCTTCAGTTAGGCTTCCAAATCCGGGGTTTCAGGAAAGACGCAGTAGTGGTTTACGAAGTTCATGTTTCACATCCCTTGGTGGTTCCTCGCCCTTTCTATGCAAGCAGATTGGTAACCATTCGGACTGTTAGTTCCAACATGTTCTTGTTTCCGAGGTTCTGAAGAGTCTTTCTAATAGTCCTCTGTCATGGTAGGTTTGAGATTGAATGTTTCTGCAGCGCGAATATCTACGAGTTTCTCATTTTTAGGCTAGCAATACGTTTTTATCGTTGTTTCTTCTTTTAGAGAAACAGCTTCGTGATTTGTATCTGTGGGAAGGGAGGATATGCATCAGGAGACAGTTATGACTGGAACCGAAGGGCTGGACAGGGCGATTGGTGGCGGCTTTCCAAGAGGTGGGTTGATTCTGGTAGCTGGCAACGCTGGAACTGGAAAAACAGTGTTCTCAGCTCAGTTCCTTTACCGCGGCGCCGTTGACTGTGGGGAGAACGGGGTTTACGTTAGCTTCGCGGAGAACAGTGAGGTTTTCCATAAGAACATGAAAGCCTTCGGTTTTGACTTTGAACGGCTTGAACGTGAAGGAAGATTCCGGTATCTCGACATGGTTGCCGTAAGAGAGGAGTCAATCTCTTCCGTTTTAAAGACGATTGTTGAAGAGACGCATAGGCTTGATGCTAAACGGCTTGTGATAGACTCTTTCTCAGCTGTGGCTCAAGCCTTCAAGAAACCGTTTGACGCGAGAATAGTGATTCACACAGTTCTAAGCCGGATTACCCGGCAAACCGGATGCACAACCTTGATGATTGTTGAAGTTCCATTCGGCACGGAAAGAATAGGATTGGGTATGGAAGAATTCGTTGCGGACGGTGTGCTATTGTTCAGAGCAGACGAGCTAGACGGAAGACTGTTCAGGGACATAATGGTCAAGAAGATGCGCGGCGCCGAGATACTGGAGGACAAGATACCGTTCACACTCAAAAACGGGCTTAAAGCCTTTCCAAGCTTCGAAGTGAGACTGCCGAAGAAAAAGGAGCGGTTCCGACCGCTGCCAGACTCTGCCACAAAGTTTTCTACTGGGTCTTCAGAGCTGGACAGTCTTCTGGACGGAGGATATCCAAAGGGCTCAACTGTGTTGCTTGAGATGGGCAGAAACGTGTCAATCCTGCAGTATCACTTAATCTTGTCTCCTACGGTATGGAACTTTTTGGCAAAAGGCGCATGCGTCATTGTTACTCCTTCTTCAGGAGTCGATTATCGCCTTATAAAAAAGAGAGCAGCAGAATCAGGATTACCATCAGACACCATCGAACGTTTGCTGAGGGTTTGCGCCTTTCGGTCAGTAACGACTCCAAAAGACCCTCACGTGGTCGAGTTTGAAGGAAAAAGCATCGAAGAAGATTACGAGAGATATCTTAAGATTGCAGCTGAGATTCGGCAGCAAACCGGTCGACCCATTCTGCACATTCTTGGCGTTGATACGCTGTTGGCTTATTATGGGCGGACCGATACGATGAAGATACTTAACTTGAGCGTCACAACAATCAGAGAACACGGAGCCTTGGGCATATTTCTGCTTAAACCCACCTACTTTGGGATATCTGGACCGTTAAACGCAATAGCTGATGTCCACTTGAAAATAGTTCGAGAACACGGAGCCTCGCTTCTTTACGGATTGAAACCGAGAACTATGCTTCATTTCGTTGAGATGGATGTGTCTAAAGGCTATCCCCTTCCGGAACTTACACCCGTAATTTAAGAGCTGAATGGGATGAGCGAAAAGCAGACCAACCAAAAGAAAAAGTTAGGGGACGCCTCCTTAAACGAAGCTAAGAAGAAATTCAATGAGCTGCTTGTAGAGTCCATTCTTGAAGGTTTGGACTTCGGAGAGGTTGTCCTCCGGTTCTTAGAGTTAAAATCTCAAGTTAAACGAGACTCCATAGCGGAGAAGCCGGAGCTCTTCGTTGAAAAACTTGAGGATCTTCTAGGAGTTTGGATGGCGGACATCTTCGAAGAGAGGATACTGCGGATTCTCTGCGGTAAACTTGGCATTGAATACTCCGTCATAGATGCTTTGACGTTCTCCAACGCCGTCAAAAAATCTTTGAAAGAATACTTGAAAACCTGCCAAAACGGTACCTAGAGGAATCTGGTGTGGCGATCAAGAAACCGAGGGTTTCAGGTAACCCGTTCTATGGGTTGGCAAATCCTGTTTTCTTGAATCATAAGTTCATAAACGTTAAATCAGTATGAAAAAGATTTTCAGTGTTAACAATTAAACGTGAAAAACCATGTTCGGTGACCGTCATGAACAGTAAGGTTATCGTAGTGGTAACAGTGGTTCTAGCCATTTTGGCTGCCGGCTTGCTTGTTGGAATAACTAATCCGCCGTTTCTGCATAAAGAACCTGGATTAAATATGCCCGGTGAGGAGGCCCAGGAAACGGCGGCTCCACAAGAAGAAGAACATAAAACCGAGTCCGTTTTGGTAACCCTTGACAATTACGATTGGAGCAAAGGTTTGCCTTCTTGGGACGTGCTGAACAACACCGCCATGAACCTTACCAGGCTTGAACTTGATTTCCTGAAAGGCGCAGTTTCAGCAGGATTGTTCTACAGCGGACCCACCGATTCCATAAATGAATCTCAGCTGCAAGAAAACCTAGCGATGAAAAACAGAATAGGGGCAAACGTCTACGAAGCTAGGCTGTCCTTTGTTTACCGAAACGGTCGGTTCCAGCCTCCCGGTCCGGAAGGTGAGAGCACTGATGTTTTCCTCAGATCTGTGATGACTGACGGTTTGCTTGCTAAAAAGGCGGGGCTCGCGGTTAATCTTGCCCTTGGTTTCTTCCCTGAAAACGGGTTCCAGAGCGTTGAGGAGCTGCGCAAAGCGTTGGACGCTTGGGAAAACGTGGTTGCGGACGTCGCAGTGTTAGCTGAAAAGTACAAGTTTGAGTATTTCAATCCTTGCGGGGAACTTGATCATGTTCTAAGGGTTGATTCAGGACTGAGATTGCCTGAAGAAACAATTGTGGAGATCCTCAACGAATACTACCCAAAATATTTCAGTGCCGCCCGGAAGGTCTTCAACGGAAAACTTGTCACGCAGCTCGGGGACGTGTTCGAAGCTCTCAAGGACAGCATCTTATCTTATGACCTGTCCGACGTAGACATGGTGGGTATGCTTGTGGGAGACAAAATTTCATGGTTTGACGAGGAACGGTTCAGAAACGACATGATGAAGAAGATAGAAATCATGAGAACCCTATGCGAAAAGAACAACAACACTTGGTACGTAAGCGAGGTATGGTTTTACGACGATAAACCGGTAACCCAAGAGAAACTTCAGAAGCAAGCCGACTGTTTCAAGACGCTCTTCAGCATAATCAAATCCGTCAACTCCTCCGTTACAAAAGGACCATACGGCGTAATGATAATGAACTGGAACCTCCGTGAAGAAGAGATCTTCGCGGACATAATTAACAAGCCAGCTGAGAAGGTTGTAGCAGAATTCTTCTCTTCTGGACATGTTGAACACGGAACGTCTGAAGGTGAACTCCAGGAAGGAACTGTACCGTTGTATCCCGGAGCCGTGTCCACATGGTTTCCAGAACAAGATTGGTCGGATATGGGCATCCCTAGTGAAGCCTCCCGCAAAGCGTACACGGTTGCCGCATCTATGGAAAAAATCTTGGAATGGTACGACAACCAGATGACCGGTTGGTCTCTGATGAAAAACGAGACTTCCTCAGACCCTGAAAGAGGCACAAGCATGGGCTACCATCTTTACAAAAGCGGCGAGAACGCAGTCATAATCTTCGTCATGAAGGATCAAGATATGCCTGAAAACCAAGTTGTGCTTGGAATTGCCTCCGGGTCTTGGCTAACGCTTCAAGGATTTGATCCCTTCAGCGTTCAAGGTGAAACATCCGGGGAAGAAGTTTTCTCCGAATTTTACGATTACCCCGAGCTAGGAGAAGGACCCGTAACATTCAAGATTTGTCCCCTAGACTTCGACGATTTCAGCTCAATTGAGCCGCTTGGTAACATTAATCCGGAAGGTGGACACACTTTTCCATCGGATCACGGGGGCTTCATGTTCGCAAACCCTGATGCATACCCGCCTTCCTACGTTGTCAGGGCTCCGGCGGACGGAATAATCGTGGAGATCCATTGGAGACGTAACCAGTGGCCTCAGGAAAGCGGCTTCTCCGGCGAGTACGATGATTACAAGATCGTCATCGCTCACACAAGCACCTTCATAAGCTATCTTGACCACGTCTCTAAGCTCGATGAGGCGATTCTCGAGAAGGCGGGAACCCTAGAGGTTGGAATGAACAGGGTGGAGATACCTGTCAAGGCAGGTGATGTCTTAGGCTTAGCAGGGGGAAGACCGAAAACCCAGATGGGAATGGACTGGGGAGTCTACGACAGAAACATAACGCATTTCGTTCATCCTGAAAAATATTTTCGGATGGCTCACGCAGCTCACTTCCTAACCTACTGCAGCGAGGATTTAAGAGCGAAACTTGCGGAACGCGTGCAGAGAACAGTGCCGCCGGTTGAAGGCGAGTTTGATTTTGATCAACCTGGCAAACTTGTAGGCAACTGGTTCTTGGAAGGAATCGATGAGTCTGATCCCTTATCCGAATGGGACAAACATCTATCATTCGTTTATTACATGTATGAACCAAACAGCATCAGAATTGGAGTCGGCGGAACCCTCAACATAAAGGCGGCTGTTTACGCGGTGCAAGGGAACACCCCTGACCCTGCGGATGTCACGGTTGACGCTGGGAAGGTTGTGTACTGGCTTTACGGAGCGCCTGAGATGGGAGCTGACTACGCGCAAAAAGCCACGTTGATCGTTCAGATGGTAACCGATGAAAAAATCAAGGTTGAAGCCTTTGACGGGTGGATTGAAAACCCGGATTTCACTGAGAATGCGGTCTACTACACCCGGTAGAAAATCCACGTGTGCTTTCGGTTCCAGTTTGTTTGGCGCCCAGCATGCAGCAGTATGATGTGTGAATAATTAAACGAAAAGGTTTGTCAACATTCAAGCAACGGATTTTGAACAGAAAAACTGAGCATTGCACAAGCATGAGAGGGGTTAGGACAATAGTTATTATCATCTGTGAACGTAAGAGGACATAGCTCAAGGTCACAAGCTGATTAAGAGAACAGTGGTTTAGATATATCTGCTTCCAAAGTTGTCACCGTTAAAGACCTCGATATCAAACAGAGAACCCTTGAGACGCTGAAGATTGCAGGCGGAAATGTTGAGGTTGTCAGAATAGTGACATTGAAGAGCTAAAGTTAACCGAAGGAAAACCCAGAAACCTTCAGAGAAGAGCCGTCTTAGAAAAAATCGAACATCTTTGCCGGGGATCTATGTAAAAGTGCTGGGGGCGGGATTCGAACCCGCGACTTCTGGACCCTTTTTTTACGTGTGGAGAGTTCTCCAGATTATGAGTCTGGCGCCCAAGCCAGGCTAGGCTACCCCAGCCCTAGGCTTCTAGGTTATCTTGATTGAAAAGGCTTAATTTAAAGCTATTTGTCATCGTATCAACGTTAGTTCAACTAAAAGCTGGGACAAGCTGATGAATAATAGACATCTTTGGCTTAAACGCAAAATGTTGCGGTTGTCAGTGTCCTATCTGGTTCTTTTCATTACGTTAAGGTTTGTCTTGGTGCCTATGTAAGCGATGTTCGCCATGCCTAGGAAAAGCCCTGTTTCTACGACGCCGGGAATCACCTTCAGCTGTTGTTGCAGTTGATAAGGGTCCTCAATAACCCCGAAGTCTACATCCAAGATGAAGTTGCCGTTGTCCGTAACGTAAGGTCCAGAGTTGTCCTCCTTTTTTCTGAGAACCGGTTGCCCCCCGGCGGCTCTGATTTTTGACTTAGCTAAAGACACGGCGAAAGGCAGAACCTCCACTGGTAACAGCTGTTTTTTTCCTAAAGCATCGGTGAGCTTCGTTTCATCAGCCACCACTATGAACTGTTTCGAAACGGCTGCAACAACCTTTTCTTTGGTTAGAGCTCCACCCTTGCCTTTTATCAGGTTAAGCTCTGGGTCAATCTGGTCTGCTCCATCTATGTCCAAGTCTAGAACGGGATGCTGGTCAAGCGTTGTCAGCGGGATTCCACAATCGCTAGCCAAGAGAGCTGCGCGATGAGAGGTTGGGACACCGAGAACCCGCAGTTGTTCTTCAGCTATTCTCCTGCAGATCTCTTTGATGGCGTATGCCGCCGTCGAACCTGTGCCTAAGCCTATAACGTCTCCGTTTTTAACGTGTTTCACAGCCTCAACTGCGGCTCTTTTCTTCGCCTCTTCTCTCCAGCTCATCTACTCTTCAACTTCCATCTGGCCGAGTTTTTCTAGAACCTTCTCGACCTCAGCCACGATTCGGGCTACCTTCTCTTCTGCGTCGCCTCTTTCAGGTTCAGGAGGTGGTTTAACCTTAACCGTCTTTCTTCTCGGCTTAGGGGAAGCCTTTTTTGCAGCTGGTTGCTTCTTGGTTTCAGTTTTCTCCTCTTCTGTTTCTTTTTCCTCCAAAGCCTCCTCAGTAGAAGCCTCTGCTGTTTTCTTGGGTTCTTCGGGTTTTATGGATTCTTCTGATTTGGGTGCTGTGAAACCTGAGATTGCTCTGAGTTCTTCGATTCTTCTGTTCAGTTCCTCGAACCGTTCTTGGAACAGCTGGATGAACTCCTCCTGCATTTTCTCAAGCTCATTTAACGCAACGATTGACTCGCCTCTGGCAATCTCCTCCTTGATCCTTGCCAAGTCCATTTTGTACTTTAAGGCAAGCCTATCTCTTTCCGCCTCAGTTATCTTTCCCTCTGCGCTTGCTTCGTAAAGCCTTCTGATGGCGTAGCTGAGAATCTCTCTTTCTAAGCCAAGCAGCCGCAGCTTGTCCCGCGCCTCTTTGAACATGTCCTCCGTGACGGTTCTCCTTACATTAAAAGGGAGATCGCTTAACGTTCGACTGCGGCTTGGCTCCAACGGCTCATTTGTCAACGGTTTTCTTTTTTCACGTTCCATAAGCAAAAGTATGATTAAAGCTGTGACGATGACACCCAGAGCGATGGCCAGTCCGAGCAACACCTCAGAATTCACAACTGTTCCCTCAACCATTCAACGTGAATGAAATAACCTTCATTGTGCTACTAATTCTTTTTTATCGGTGTTTGGTGTTAATCATTAGTTTGGCGGTTCACTTTAATAACTCTATTTATGCCGTTCCGCTTGTTAAAAGCAAGCCTGAACAGGTTTATCAACCGTTAATAGATTTTATGACCATGTTTTCCGACGAGTGGAACAAAAGCAACCCCGCCTAAATCCTCCTCCAGACACTTGTCATCGACCTTCGTAAGCCGCAAAAGCGTCTGATAAAACCCAACCGTTCCAACAGGAATGACCATTATTCCCCCCGGCTTCAACTGTTCCTTAAGCGGCGGAGGAACATAAGGCGCAGCCGCCGTCACTGAGATTCGGTCATACGGCGCCTGCGGAGGATAACCTTTAGACCCATCCCCACAGATAACGGTTACCCTTTCATCATACCCAGCGCGTTTTATGTTCCTCCGAGCGAACTCAGCGAGCTCCGGCAGTATCTCAACCGTGTAAACATGGCCCCATTCTTCCTTATGCGCATCGCTCGGCGCAACAATCTCAGCGATCGTTGAAGCATGCCAGCCGCATCCAGACCCAATCTCCAAGACCTTAAGTCCTTTCTCCAGCTTGAGGGCTTCATTCATTATTGAAACCATGTTTCGCCCGGTTAACCGCATGGATCAACCGAGTGGCGCTGAAACGGTCTGCCCCCCGCCTATTGGAAGCGGCGCGTCAATAGATGCATAGGACCGGTCGCCTTGCGAAAGGAAGATGTGCCTCGGAACCATTTTCATTGCCCTAATGACATGGTCAGATTTGAGTATGCGGCTTCTCACAAGGCCCTCGATAAGTCTTTCCCACGAACTTCTCAACGGCAACCCCCTTTTATCGGTTCCACCATTGTTTCCAGTGAGTAATACTTATTATGCGTATAATATGGTTTCCGATCAGAACCCGGTTAACCATTAACGCTGCTGCTGGAAACTAAACGAAGCAGCAATTAGATGTGTGCACAAGAAAGGTTTTCTGAACTACCGTAAATGTTTGCTGCGTGCCTAGTCAACATGCCTGTGCTGTGTGAAAACATTGTTTTCATTTTACGGTAACAGATTTTGCTAGGTTGCGGGGTTTGTCCGGGTTACAACCTTTCTTGATTGCCATAAAGCTAGAAGCTGCAGAGGAACAATGAAGGCTATCGGCGACAAAGATTCAGGTAGACTGCCCGCTACCTCGAAATATTCGTCGGACAGGTTCTTGATCTCTTCGTCGTCTTCCTCAACAACCGAGATTATGGATGCTCCTCGAGCCTTCATCTCCATTATGTTTCCAATAATTGTTTTGTGAGTTTCATCCTTGGGGCATACGAAGACAACGGGAAAACATGGTTCCGCATCTAGAAAAACGAGCGGTTCCAGCATCCCATTTCACCTGTGACATCAGAGCCCATAAGAGATTTAAAGCAACATTCGGAATATTGAGTTCAAGCGGCCGTAGTCTAGCATGGTTAGGACGCCGGCCTCCCGTTCTTGAAAGAGAGGAAAGCCGACGACCCGGGTTCAAATCCCGGCGGCCGCATCAAACTTCCGGTTCAGTTCCTTCGCTTATTTCTCATATGGATGTAGGCGCGGTATCGAGGTGTAAAGAGGAAATCTATCGCTTCGTCCGTGTGTTTAATGGGACTTTGAAAGAGTGCATGATCTGGTTTCTAGCCTCTCAGAGCATGCTCCAGTTCCTTTACATATTTGTTAGCGGTGAACAGTTTGAAGATCATCAGCAGCTGAACAGAAAAAGAAAACATGAAATAAGGTGTGAGCGGACTTAGGAGATTACCATTCCAAGGAATAACCCGAATATTCCTGATAATATATAACAGGCGGCTTTTACTTCAAGATGGTTTTCCAATATGGCGTCTATGCGTCCTAGACTGTAGGAGGATATTGCCAGAAAGCCGTAGCCGCAGATTAGGATCGGTCTCTTGTAGGCAGATTCTATGATGTCACCAGACAACACAACAGAAATCGCAATTGACATCAAAGATATCAATGCCGTGAGAGAGGTGTAAACTCTCAGCAAATCCTGTTTGTTGCTCTTAACAGAACCTTGGATTGAACCCGTAAGACAGAGCATAACGCTGTTTGCGGATACAAATGTAGAGTGAAGCAGAATAAAACGGGTTCTATACCACAAATTATGCATGTCGAATGGGAAAGAAAGTTAAAGGTAATCCTTCTTTTAGATCGAAGATTTTTCCGGTTCTCCGATAAGAAAAATAGATGTTTTAGAGATTAAACACTCCAACATATATGTAAGGATGAGCAGTTTGGAACGTATATGAAAATTCAACGGCTACTTCGAGTGAACCAAACATGGTCTCAAACTCATCCTCAAGAAATTCCACGAATAGTCAAAAGAAATCGACAGGTATAACAGAACTCGTGAAGAAAACTGAGGTTCTTGAAGTCTTAGTAAAAGCCACAAACAACTTTGAAATCTAAAAAACCAATTATTAGCAGCCCAAATTTTTCTTTATAAACGAAAACGAAAGAATCGAAAGAAATCCAAAGAACATTTATAAAGAAAAAAATTTTTTGCCCTGCGCACTGCACATAAACAATGGACATTAAAGCTTGCAGAAAAACAGACAAGCGTTTTTGTACAATGAAAAAAGGTTGCCGTAGTTGGGTTTACTTCCTAATTCTGATCCTCAGTCCTACTTTGGAAACCACCCGTTCGATCGCGATAACAGCCACAGCTGTAGCTATAACCGTGACGCCTATGCTGATCCAGAACCATGGAATCGGCGACGCAACGGATACAGCGATCGCTCTTTCACTGCTTTTAGTTTCACTGCTTTCCGCCTGAATCGTTATAACGTAGTCTCCGGGAGCCAGATTGGTGTCAGGAGCGATGCGAACATTAAAGTCAGCGCTGCTCTTAGGGTCAAGAGCCAACACATCCAAAGGCGTCACCAGTATGTTCGGGATTGCAGTTGAGTTTACCTTCAACTTAACTCCGGTAACAGGCGACTCCCCCATGTTCCGAACAGTCACCACCACATAGATGCTTTCTCCCTGGTAAACCTGCGGGTTAATCGGTTGAATGCCGCTTATCTCCAAAAGGTAGTTAGCCACAATCTTCAAAGAAACATTAGTTGTCGCCTCAAGTTCACCGTCCTCGCTGACCGCCTTTACTCCAACAGTGTACTCTTTTTCCTCAACAATCCCCGGAGGCTTCACATTCAACGTCAACCAAGCGGACCCTCCAGGTTTAAGCGTGAACTGGCTTTTAGATAGGCTGATATCCCACGTCGATGTCTCAGAACTTTTCACCGGCTCCAAGAACACGTTCTCGGTTTTCGCTCCTCCATTGGACACCTTCACCACATAATACGTTTCTTGACCAGTCAGTATCGTCCGCGACCGAAACGGACAAGACAAACTGATCACCCGTGGAAGCCTCTTAACAGTCACAGTAAGCCCACGCGTACCCGTTGAATAGTTTCCTGCAACCTGAACGCGGAACAAATAGTCATCGGGCTCAGCGGTCTCAGAGATACCGACGTACAGGACAAAGGTAACAGTCTCCCCTGGCGTCGCGCTGAAGGACTTAACCTCCCTGTTTCCAACGTAGAATCTACCGGTCCAATTCTTAGGCAACGCAGGATTATCAACAGAAACAAGAAAACTGTCAGTGTACGGGGCAGGGTTCTTAACATGAAAAGTGAAGGTTAAATTTTCCCCTGGATAAGCAACCTGCCAAGCAAGCGGGCAGTACAACTCAAGGTCATAGGAAACCTTAGGAAGACTCTCAACAGTAACAATCAAAACACGCGAGCTAGCCGATTCTTTACCCTGAGCGTAAACAGTAAACTGGTAATCACCGGGAGAAGCATCACTTGGAACTTCCATCTTCAACTCTAGATTGACCGACCTTCGAGCCGCAACATCAAACCCTCTCACTCTCCTGTTCTGAAGATAAAAGTCTGCTTTCCACCCTTCAGGAAGCGAACCCCGAATTCCAACAAGAAAGCTGTCATCATAAAAACTCGGATTCTCAACAGTCAAACTGAAGGTCACAACGGAATCAGGATAGGTCACCTGCCAATAATTTTGGCATCTAATCTCAAACTCTTCCAATAGCTGCGCGGAGCATTCGTCTGCTTTCTGAACCGCAAAAAACCCCGCCGTCAACAGAAACATGACAGATACAAAAACAAACCGCTTCAACCCGAAGCTTGTTCTTCTCATCATCGCGTTCGCTCCTGAATTTATTTATTTCAATCGCTGTTTCGCACATATTAAGCTTTTTAAATTAAACGTTAACTATCTCCACGTCCAAGCATGGATCTCTCATCCTTCCCTCAGACAACCTCTCATCAACCACATAACATATGATTTTCCTCTGCTTACATTCTAGCTACAAGAGAGAGGAACCCTTTAGAGGAACTGATCTCAGTTCTCAATCATCTCTTCCTTCGTTTTTCATATTTGTTTTCATCACCTCGGCTTCTGCGCATCTTATAGCCGAGCGAAGAAACAGTTTAGAGATTTTTGTCGATAAAAGAAAACTCTCGTTTCACAACTTCACCCTTCAAATAGATTGAGACACCTTTTTTCAACACAAAATCACGCGAAGAAGTGAAACCTCGTACCACCAAAGTGTACCATCGTTCAGGCACGTAATCGACGCCTAGAGCGTCGAGACTGTCATAACTCGCGAAAAACCACGACCCCACCTTCTCAGTTAAGGAAGATGCGAAACTTTCCCTGCGAATCGGCATCAGACCTACTTATGACCGCTGATACCGAAAGTTTCGGTAACGACAATGTTGGCTCCCTTAAGCGTGCTTTCAGGATTACAGCCCTAAACGCCGCTCAATACAGGTTTCGCAGCCTTGAATCATCCCTGCGCCTAATCGTTGATGACTATGGTTTCCCGCCGTTCTGGACCTACGGAGACTAGGCTTATGGGCACCCCGGCAAGTTCTTCGATTCTTTCAAGATAGATCTTCGCTTGCTCAGGTAGCGCATCGTATCCTTTCGAAACCACCTTCCGCCAATCCACGTTTTCCGGCCACCCTTCCAGTTCCTCGTAGACAGGTTCGCATAGTTCGAAAAGCCCAAGGTTTGCCGGAATCGTGTCCACCGTTTTTTCGCCAACTCTGTAGCGGATGCAGATCTTAAGCGGGTTGATGCCGCTTAAAACATCGAGTTTCGTCACAACCAGCTGGCTTACACCATTCAACCTGACAGAATACTTCACCGGAACGAGGTCCAGCCACCCGCATCTACGAGGTCTTCCCGTGGTTGTTCCGTACTCGTCGCCTACGTTTCTTATCTTGTCACCTATCTCGTCGGTAAGTTCCGTGGGAACCGGTCCGGTGCCAACCCGGGAAGTGTAGGCTTTCGTGACGCCTATAACCTTATCGATCTTTGTAGGGCCAACCCCGACACCTGTGCATGCGCCTCCTGCAACGGTGCTGGATGAGCTTCCATAAGGGTACACACCGTGGTCGATGTCCAGAAGCGTTCCCTGCGCACCTTCAAAGAGCACGGTTTCTCCTCGGTCTAAAGCATCATTAATCTCCGCTGAAACGTCGCAAACACAGTCGGCTATTGTTTGCCCGAAATGCAACGCATCATCAATTATCTGCTGTTTGTCAAGCAAAACGTCTCCTTCATAAACTTGGCTGATAAGCTTCTGAGCCAGGTCCACAAGTACATCCATCTTCCATTTGAGAACCTTTTCTTCAAGCAGGTCGGCAACCCTGATCCCGAACCTTGCTGCCTTATCAGAATACGTGGGTCCGATACCTCTCTTTGTGGTTCCAGCACGAAGGTTGCCCTTAAACTTTTCTTGAAGCCCATCTAGGATTTTGTGAAACTTGAAAACTACGTGGGTTCTGTCGCTGATGTGTAAGTCTGGCTTGAACCCTTCCGCCTTCAAGGTTTCAAGTTCTTCAGTAAGAACCTCAGGGTCCAAAACAACACCGTTACCTATGTACACGGGTTTGCCGCGGAGCACACCTGAAGGAACAAGGTGAAACTTGTACTTTTTTCCATTAACAACAACAGTGTGCCCAGCGTTTGCCCCTCCGTTATATCTTACCACACGGTCAGCTTTCTCCGCGAGGAAATCCGTTATCTTTCCCTTAGCTTCGTCACCCCATTGGGTTCCAACGATCACGATTCCCGCCATATCTTTCACCAGTTATTCAACGATGAACCAGATCGTTCAAAACAAATTTAAATCTTCAAGAAACATCAAAGAAAAAACTCGGTTGAAACTTCGCTATTGTTTTGAGATCATAACCTCGGTGGCTTTGATTACCGCCACCGCCTTGTCACCCTTTTTAATGCCCAAGTCGTCAGCAGCTTCCCGAGTTATGAAAGCTGTAACCTCGCACGGTGTGTCAATCCTTATCTTGACAACCGCTGAAACCTTATCCTTCTCAATCGAAACAACCTTTCCCTCTATCCTGTTCCTCGCACTGATCTTCAAGGATAAACCCTCCCAACCTAATTCATCTGTGCGCGCCCCGTCGAAAACCTTTTTGTGCTTTAGAAACTCCTTTATGAGCCTCTGTCCCGTCTCAGTTAGCTCAGCGCCGCCTCCACCTTCTCTTCCACCCTTCCGCGTCCTAAGCAGAGGTTCACCGATACGGTTTTCAATCTTCTTGATAACACCCCACGCATGCCGATAAGACATGCCTAAAGCCTCAGCAGCCCCGCTTAAGGTTCCCACTTCCTCAATCTTCCGTAGGAGCTCAAGAGAACCTTCTCCGAAAACGTAGCCCTCTTTTGTTTCAAGCCAAAGCTTGTACGTAGGCTTAAGCTTACCTAGAGTTTTCTGTTTTTCAGTTGCCTCTCTTTCGTCGTCTCCGTTTCCTTCCTTTCGGCTCAAACTATGCGCACCGCCGTGGCTTTAAACGCAATAAACACCTCGGACCCAATGTTAAGCCCCATCTCCCTAAAGGAACGCTGGGTTACCTGTACGATGAAATCTTTCCCGACATTAACCTTGAGCTTCACCGTGTCCCCAAGATCAGAGACGGCTGTAACCTCACCTTTAAACACGTTCCGCGCGCTTGAAACTATCTGGTCTCTTGACAGAATTATGTCTTCCGGTCTCACAAAAACCGTGACCTTTCCTTCCCGTCTAACAGCAGCTTCCATTATCACACCGTTCCCCAAATCTATCATGGAGGTTCCTGTCTTCTGAACCGCAGAAACCCCTGAGAACACGTTTTCCAGCCTCGCAAAGCTTGCCAGCTCCTCCATTGGCGTTGCAAAAATCTCTTGGGGTGAACCGACCTGCACAAGTTTCCCGCGTATAAGCAATGCAGCTCTATGCGCTAGGGTTTCCGCCTGAAACATGTTGTGAGTTGCTATGATTATCGTTGTCCCCCGTTCCTTGTTAACCCATGACACGGTTTCCTCGATGATGGACATGTTTCTCGGGTCAAGGTTCGCCGTAGGTTCGTCCAGAAGCAGAACATCCGTATCCAATGCCAGCGCCCTAGCCAAGGCAACCCTTTGTTGTTCTCCTCCTGAAAGCTTCTTTGCCCACCGGTTTTCATATCCCGTTAACTTTACAACGCCCAAGACTTCATTGACCCTTCGATTGATCTCCTTCTCAGCGTATCCTCTTAGTCTCAGCCCGAAAGCCACGTTTTTCCATACGGTGGTGTTGAACAAGACGGTTCGCTGAAAAACCAAGGTACAGTTCCTTCTCATTTGAATCAAGTTCTGCTTGTCCATTCTTTCTCCGTTAAAGTATACTTCGCCGCTTGTCGGGCTTTCGATGCCCGCCATTATCCTCAACATCGTGGTTTTCCCAGAACCGTTTGGACCTATAACCGTAAAGACCTCGCTCTTTTGAACCTCTAGATTGATGTTTTCAAGAGCACAAATGTCCCCGAACATTTTGGTTACATTCTTGAACTTTATCATCTCAACGCTATTCTCCTTTTCTGAGCGAAGTTCACCACCAAGTTCAACGTGAAAACTATTGTCAACAGTATTGCGGTCAAAACCATTCCTAGAACCAGTTCTCCTCTCGTGGTCTCAAGAGCGATAGAGGTAGTCAAAACTCTGGTGACCCCTCGAATGTTTCCGCCCAGCATAAGTGCGACCCCAAGCTCCGAAATAGCTCGGTTGAAGCTAGCGATTATGGCTAGGAAGACTCCGCTCACAGATTCCTTCAGAACTACCATGGCAGCCTGAGTCTCTGTGGCTCCTAAAGTTCTGGCTAAATCTCTTACTTCAGGGTCGACGGTTTCAACCGTGTTCGAAACGAAGCTTATGACTATCGGGGTTATGAGAACCGCTTGACCGATGATTATGGCCCAAGGAGTGTACAGAAGATGCATGAAACCGAAGGGGCCGGCTCTTGAAAAAAGCATGTACAAGATCAAACCTAGGCTCACGGTTGGCATTCCCATCATAGCATTAAAGAATCCTCTCACAACCGACCGAGCTCTAAAATTTTTAAGACCCAACAGGATTCCAACGGGCAATCCCCATAGGGACGCAAGAAGAGTAGCTGACCCCGAAACAACCACGGCTCTGACTGCAATTTCAAAGATCTCCGTTTCCACGCTCATCTTTTATTCCCATCCGCATAATATCCTAGCCGTACATTTCTTTATGGCCGTCCTGATATTTCTCTGGACATTCGCCGCCGTCAAAATACGCGTATTCTCTTATCCATTCTTTAACGGTTTGGTTGGTGTTTCCGTTCAGAACCTCAACTGCAGGATAAAAGAGCTTTTGAGGATACTTGTCCCGCCCAAACTGTTCGATTATCTGCTGGCCTTCTTCGGAGACAAGAAACTTGATGAACGTGATCGCAGCGTCGAAGTTCGCCTCCGAATTGTAGGTTTTGTTGACGGCTATGGCGCTGTACACGTTGAGAAGGTCTTTTCCTTGGCTAACGAGAATCACTAAGTTGATCAACCTTCCAGCATAATACTTAAGATATGTGCCCATGTCGGATAGTGTGTAAGCTTCTTTCTCGTTTGCAATTTGCAGCGTTTTGCCCATGCCCGTCCCCGTTTCAATATACCATCTCTTGTTTCGAAGGCTTTTCCAGTCGAAACCTGCAGCTCTCCAAAGCCGCTTCTCTTTCGCATTAGTTCCCGAATCATCGCCTCTAGAAACCCAGCATGCTTTCCCCGCTCTCCCGGCTTCTACAATTTTGGTTAACGCCTCCGATGAGGAGAGTCCGTGTATTCCCGCAGGGTCCTTTTTCGGACCCACTATGACGAAGAAATTATATGCTATGATCTTTCTACAAACTCCGAACCCGCCTTCTAGAAAAGCTCTCTCCTTCGGTGGATCATGCACAAGTATCATGTCTGCGTCACCTCTCTGGGCATAGGTTATCGCTATGCCGGTTCCTGCTGAGATGAAGTAAACGTCTATTGGATATTCAGCTTCAAATCTGTTCTCAAGTGCGTCGAGAAGACCTGTATCGTAGAGACTGGTCGTAGTTGAAACCACAAGCTTTGTTCTCCTTCTTGTGAAAGGACCAACCCCTAAATAGTAGGCTGTGCCGGAAATTAGCAGGCTAACGATTAAGAAGAGAATGATTAATTCGGTTATTGTTCTGTTTTTCATCTGCCAACCCTTTATGCTTAGTTGGGCATATCGGCTTTTTACGAATCTTAACACATATAAGCGTTACGGCAAAAGACGAGCTCTCACACCAACACAAAAAAATCAAGCCGAAGTTTGAATCTTAGAAGCTCATGGCAACCATCCATCGCCGTGAACCTTTTTGCCTCGAGAATTTTGCGAAAGTCTTAATATCTCCAGTATTGAACCCTTTCTTCAACCTAAAGTCGTAGGACTGCAAGTGTTATTTATGAAGAAATTAAGCATCGGCATGATCGGATGCGGCGGAATAGCTAGGATGCACGCTAAAAGGCTCAGCACTCTGGAAGAGGCCAAAATGACGGCGTATGCCGACATAGATGTAGAGAAAGCTAAGAATTTTTCTGAGACATATGGTGGAAAAGCTTATTCAGACTGGCATGAGATGTTGGACAAGGAAAAACTGGACGTTGTCTACATCTGTCTTCCACCCTTCGCACACACCGATGAGGTTATGGTAGCCGCGGAGAAGGGAATCCACATCTTCATCGAGAAACCCATAGCCTTGACCATGAGCCTAGCCAGAGAGATGATTGCAGCGGTTGAAAAGAACGGTGTCAAAAGCCAGGTTGGTTACTGCCAAAGATTCAGTTATGCCGTTGATGAAGCTAAGCGGCTTATCGAAAGCGGTGAAGCCGGCGAGCCGGGTTTAGCCATAGGCTGGTACTGGTGTCATTTTCTCGGCGGAACGTGGTGGAGAGACAAAAGCAAAAGCGGCGGGCAGGTTGTTGAACAGTCTACGCATCTTTATGATGCGCTTCGTTACTTATGCGGTGACGTTGAAGAAGTATATGGGCAGATGAACAGAAAATTCTGGACCGATGTGCCCGGTTTAACCGTGGAGGATGTAAGCAGCTCAACGTTTCGGTTCAAGTCAGGCGCCATCGGTTCGATAGCTGTAACCACGTGGGGAGCTGCCTCGCAATGGTGGTTCCGATGGTTGATGGCAACAGAAAACTATACGTTTCAGTCTGAGAACGTTCACACGTTGACTCTTTACTCAACAAAGACTCCGGGAAAACAAACAACAACGACAGAAGAGAGAGACGTATACCTTCTTGAAACGAAAGATTTGATTAAGGCAGTATTGGAAGATGAGAAAACCCGGGTTCCCATCCAAGAAGGCGCCAAAAGTCTTGAATTCACCCTTGCCGTTAGAAAATCCATGGAAACCCGTAAACCTGTAAAGCTACCATTAACGTAGGAGGATGAACCGCTTGAAAAAAGGTGCAAATGCATGGATCTACCCGTCAGACTTCACTTTTGACGAAGTTCTGGAAACATCCGCCAAAATAGGATATGACGGGGTTGAACTGAACCTTAACGAAAAAATCTTGGAACTGCCGAAAAAGGAACGGCAAGCCATAGCTGAAAAGGCGGAATCCCTCGGCTTGGAGCTGCCGAGCTTATGTTCAGGATTGTTCTGGAAATTTAATCTTGCAGACCCTGATGAAAACATCCGAAAAAAAGGAACGGAGATAATCAAGAAAGCATGCTCGTTTGCGGCTGACATAGGAGCATCAGTCTTGCTTGTGGTTCCAGCCGTCGCTGTTCCAGAAATTCCGTACGAAGAAACGTGGCGGCTTTCCGCAGAATCTATCTTAGAAGCCGCCCCAGCAGCCAAAGAGCACGGCGTGGTCATCGGAATCGAGAACGTTTGGAACAGATTCCTGTACAGCCCGCTTGAGTTCCGAAGATACATTGAGGAGATTAACCATCCTAACGTAAAGGCGTACTTCGACGTCGGAAACATCCATCTTCTCGGCTTTCCACAGCAATGGATCCGTCATCTTTCAGACCTCGTTGCTTGCATCCACGTTAAAGACTTCAAGCGGTCAGCTTTACAGTTCAAACCGTTGCTTGAAGGAGATGTTCCCTGGCGAGAGGTCATGAAAGCCTTACGAGAGATAGGTTACGACGGATTCCTGAACGTAGAGGTCTCTCCGTATCCAGGTCACCCAATTAAGGCAGCAATGGACAACAAAACAGCATTAGACCTCATTCTTGAGATGACGTAACAGTGCACATAAGCCTTCGAGTAAGATGATCACGTTGTTTCCGAAGTTCAAGCTTGCAATGGGTCAAATGCTGGTTGAAGGAGGAAAAGTAGAAGAAAACCTCAAACGAGCAGAAACAATGATAGAAAAAGCCGCTGAGAACGGTTGCCAAATCATAATTCTGCCGGAATGTCTGGACACCGGCTGGACCCATCCAAGCGCCAAGGAACTAGCTAAAGAAATACCTGGAGAAACAGCGGACAGGCTTTGCCAAGCAGCAGCTGAAAACGGGATCATGGTTGTCGCCGGAATAACTGAGCGTAGCCACCAGAAAATCTACAACTCAGCAATTCTTATAGACGAAAAAGGCAGCATCCTGCTCAAACACCGAAAGATCAACGTTCTGAAAATCGCGCAAGACCTGTACAGCATAGGGAACATTCTTTCAGTCGTCGAGACAAAACTCGGCACAATAGGCGTGAACATCTGCGCCGACAACTTTATGAATTCTCTCGCAATCGGACATGTGCAGGCGAGGATGGGCGCCCATTTCATCTTTTCTCCATCTTCCTGGGCGGTTAAGGCTGAACATGACAATACAAAGCAACCCTACGGCGAATTCTGGAGAAAATCTTACACAGAGCTTTGCAGATTGTACGGAATCACAGTTGTCGGCGTCAGCAACGTTGGATGGATCACTGCGGGTCCTTGGAGGGGAAGAAAGGTCATAGGTTGCTCTCTGGCAGTGGGTCCTGACGGCAAAGTGATTGCGAAGGGACCTTACGGAGCGGACGCTGAGGCTTTGATCCCCATTGAGATTCAGGCAA
The DNA here is from genome assembly GCA_003601835.1 of Candidatus Bathyarchaeota archaeon. Lineage (GTDB taxonomy): Archaea > Thermoproteota > Bathyarchaeia > Bathyarchaeales > DTEX01 > PIYB01. Next base: position 18,023 of record PIYB01000003.1, on the reverse strand, counting down.
AACCAAGGGATGCCAAAGGAACAGAATACAGCAGGTACCTTAAGGAAAAAGGGTACAGCGGTCCTTAAATTCCAGTCTTCCCGGTTTTTCTGAATTATGTAAGTTTAAATGGTTCTGTCCCTTTGCTATTATGAGGGACCTGTTGTTTGAGTAAAACAAGAAGAAGAACATTAGAGGAAATGCCGCCGGAATTTCGGGAACGATTCTTCTCCCTGTTTGCCGGCCCTGAGCCTGAAACGCTTCACTCCGACCTGTATCAGAGGCTTATCGATGATGGAACGGACATGATCGTCCAACAGTTGAAGGTGTACAACCAACGTCGAAAGAAGATGATGCGAAAAATCCGTGGACAGATAAAGATCATAAAGCTTAGGTACGACGAGAAAGCAGCAGGAATCCGTGTTGTAGCTTCTGACGCAGGCAACAACGGCGTGGACCTGAGATCAGCATACCTGCCGCTTTATGCTTCCGCGGCGGTTGCAGCTGAAGGATGGAAAATTATCGGTGAACCTGTTTTCAAAGCTGGAGAACCCGCCGTCTGGACCGATGAATTTAGAACAAAAGAAAGAGAGTCCCTCTTGGCTGCTAAGATACAGTATGAGATCACTGAGGAAGCAGTAGAGCGGTGGGAACCAAAGCTCGTTGTGTTCGACGGCACTTTAGCTATGCACTTTTGGCTACTGCCCATCCAGGGTTCAACAGGTGACTACCGCAAAGATTCAAGAGATACCTTAAGAGCCGCTGTGAGCCTGCTTAACACCTGTTACATGAGGGATATCCCGATTGTCGGATTCGCCAAGAGAACGAGGGTCAACCATCTCTGCAGAAAGTTCGGTGATCCTAAGATGAGGGACACGGCTCTTATGGACTTGGTTCTCAATCTTGGAGAATGCACTGAACCAGAACATAAACCTACGAGGGGTTATGTCATTAACAACTACCGGAAAAAAGCCGAAGAATTTGGTGTGCCAAGCCATGAAATTCCTAAAATCACAAACTTTTATTCTTCTTACATTAGAACCGGGTTAACCACTCCTTTCCGGCTTGAGCTTCCTGAATACTGTCTTGACCGTTTAGAGGAGATTGGAACGGTTTTGTTTACAACCTCTGAAGAGGCGAATGGAATGCCCTTTGCGCTTAACGAGGCTGACCGTCTAACTAAGGTGACAACAAGCGTCTCTAACATCCGGACCTTAATGATATACTCTAAGGCGTTAGACCTTGTCAGAAAAGGCGAGATGGACATGCAAGACCTAAGGCTTCTAGCTCTGCAACACGGAGAACCTTGGGCGATCAATGACGGGGAATACTTATCTAGCATTTCATCCGGAGAATAGAGAGGTGTAATAAATGTCCGAACTGGACGCTACTCCTGTGGGTTACGCTTTGTCCGGCTGCACCCACGATTTCCTGAGATTCGTTGTGATGGAAGACGCTAGGGTTAAGGTTAACCACTTCTATTTTATCGACCACCCGGTTAAACCCGGTACCCAGGTTCTTGTTCGAACCTTCCGAACACAACCATACAATCCTGAGATGATTACGGGACGAACCGGTCCATTAGCCGGGAAAAAGGGAAGAAGAGCAGACTACGGAAAACGTCTGGAATACACGATTGCATACGCTGAGATCCTCGGCTATTATGATGAGAAAGGGAGGTGGCGGATGATGGAGATGGCTCCGTCACCGTGGGATTACGTCTATGAACCGAATGAAGACGCTTTACGTCGTTTTTTCATTCCGGAAAAAATGGAAAGCGACGCGCTTATGCTTGAGATAGGGAAGGCGCGTGGGACAAACATACCGGTGTATATTGACTTGAACGCCGTTGCGAAAGGACACATGTTCGTGGCGGGCATGACGAGGTCCGGAAAATCAAGCTTCATCATAAACCTTGTGGCGAAAGCGTCACGTCTGAAGCCGAGACCTCATTTTGTCATCTTCGACATAAGAGGAGAATACAACGGGCTTAGAAGATACGGCGCCAACATGCTTCCTTACACCAAGTTTACACCAGGCATATCCGACCCAAAGACCATCGCTGACAAGCTTGACCTGAAAGGGAAGGAAAGAAATCTTGTCATCGAAGCCGTACGTTCATTGCAGTCCGAAGACACCCCAGTCAACCGGGATAACATCCTTGAAAAAGTTGGGGAAATACTTGAACAAGGCGTTGTCTACAAAACTGAAACCAGTAAAAAGAAGGCTCTTGCAAGCATCAATTGGTTCTTGGAAAACAAGGGAGCGTTCATCGACAAAGAATCCAAGCCGCTGGATGTGATAAACGAGATAAAGAACAACTTTGCGTTAATTCTCGATTTCTCAGTTGACGCCGACATCGAAGCCCAGCAGAGAACAGCAAAGTACGTTCTGGACCATGTGAGAAACTATGCCATGGAGAGGAAGGATTACGGCGACTTTGCATGCATCATCGCCATCGAAGAAGCCCAATACTTCGCTCCGGAAAGAGGCGTGGAGATGCGGGAGTCAAGCGCTCAATCCCAAGTGAAAGCCTCAATGATTGAAACAGCAAGCCAAGCCGGAGGATACAACGTTGGCTTAATCCTCATGACCCAGAGGCCAGCCTATGTTCTGAAAAGCACAATATCCCAATGTAACTCCGTAGCCTGCTTCAGGCTGAAAAGCGGAAACGACCAAGACGCTATCCTACAGTACACTGAATACGGCTCCGAAAGGCTCAAAGACTACCTTCCCGGATTGGCTGACCACGAAGCGATGTTGTGGGGACTTGCTGTTCCAACACCCTTCCCCATCATAGCTGAGATCGAAGTTGAAGAATACCCACAGAAAGCCGTTGCATTCGCGAAAAGCGCGTGGGAAAAGATGGAGCAAAACGCGGGACCAAAAAATAAAAGGTCCTCAGGGTTGCCGCTTCACCTTATGGAATCATAACGCTCAGATTCTAGGGGATGCACACCCATGAAGGTTCTCGTGGGCACCGATTTTCATGGAAACAAGGAGGCTTTCGAAGCCTTCGCTTTGAAAGCTGAGGAAGAACACGTGGATGTTATGGTTATCTGCGGTGACATAACGCATTTCGGCAGCCTACAAGAAGCAAAAAACCTCCTGTCTTTGCTTACAGGGCTTAGAATACCCGTTCTCTTCGTCCCAGGCAACTGCGACCCGCCTTCCCTAACCGGCGTAGATGTGGAAGGCGCCCGATGCATCCACGGGAAAAACGTTGCATACGGCGATTTGAGGTTCCTAGGCGTCGGAGGAAGTCCGCCGACACCTTTCAGCACCCCGTTCGAGATGACTGAAGAAAAGATTATGAACACGTTAAACAAGGCTGCAGACAACTTGTCATTTGACCGCTGGTCTGTTCTGGTCTCGCATGCCCCTCCTTTCAACACGAAACTGGACAAGGTTTTTCTCGGACATCATGTTGGCAGCAGAAGCGTTCGCAGGTTCATTGAGGAACGGAAGCCTTCTGTCGTTTTTTGCGGGCACATTCACGAGGCGAAAGGAGAAGACCGCATCAACGGCACAATACTAGTCAACCCCGGTTCCGCGAGACACTGGAACTATGCCAAAGCTACGTTCGGCGACGACATCAAAGTAGAATTCAGTTTGCTGTAATTGCAAGCTGTCTGTGGATGCTGCATGATGATGAAAAGGGTCGCCGAGCGGTGTGTACATTTTGATTGGATGTTTCTAATCTCGGTTGGAGAATAATGAGTAAGCTTCTTCGATTGTTCCCACCTCGACAACGTTAACTGAATATCCTCGTTCTTTGAGATAGGTTTGAAGGTTCACAAGTTTTTGTTCGTATGTAATGACAGTCCATCCCGGTAAAGGATGGCTTTCCTTGGGCACATAAACAACGATATTGGCCTGTCCTTTGGGCACAAAGAAATATTTTGAACCGTTTTGAGCTGCTGCTAGAGCCTTTTCTAGAATGCCTCCTACGGTTCCTATTGAACCGTCGCTGTTTATGGTGCCGGTCATGTAGATGTCTTTGCTGAGACTTTGGTGTCTTATTGTCGCTATTAAGGCGACCGTTATGGCTGCGCCTGCGCTAGGGCCGTCCACAATCTCCACGTTCTGGCTTGCCTTTATGGTGAGTATGACATCTGTTTTTCCAAGAGACACGCCCGTTATTTCCTCGGCGACTTTCACGCCTGTTCTGACGCTTGTTTGAATGTCTATTCCTATTTTAGGGACTGTGTTGACTAGAACTCTTCCGCTTCCCGCTCTTAGTTCAACATCAGCTAACATAACGACCCCTTTGTACTCAACATGAAAACCCTTCTGAATGGACTGCACTGCTACTATGGGAACCGTTGTGTGACCTATGACGCCGACTGAAGCGTTACCGGACGCCATAAGACCTGAATAATATTCTGCCTGTCGCTTATAGTACTCGAGCTGGGTTCTTGTCAAGTTCATCTGCTGCTTCAGGTTCACATAAGAAGCTGAAAGATCCCTAAACTGAACGGTTAGATTTGACCACTGCCACAAGGCGTAGCATGCTAGAAACCCGAACAGGACATTGATAACTAAGCTCAAAGCCAACAGCTTCACAAAAGGGTTTCCACGTGAACTCTCCTCCACACGGCATCACCTTGACTTCGCTCTGCTAACTAGCAATCTTGAAAAATCTCTTCCTTATCAACATTCTTGTCCTGAAGCTACATTCACGGGGGCGATTGTTGTCCCCGTTTTTAATTGAATATGCACATGTTTGAGTGCACTTGAAAACATGGTCGGTTCCGTAATCCATATATACGTTGAACTTGTTTTTCACTAGACAACGCAACTGGATAAGTGTCGTAAGTGAAACCAATGTTAACGCGTATCCGTCTGTTTAAACGGTTTATGATGATGAACAAATTTAGCTCTTGCGAGGTATGAATTCATGCCGTTCAAGAAAGGTGACCTAATACTGGTTGATTATGTGGCAAAAGTATCCGAAACTGGAGAAACCTTTGACACCACAATTGAAGAAGTAGCAAAAGAAGCGGGCATCTACAAAGAAGGCAGTCTCTACGAACCTATTCTGGTCGCCGTGGGAGAAGGATGGGTTCTGAAAGCTCTCGATGAAGCATTGCCAAACCTTCAGCTAAAAAAGACCGAGAAAATCGAGATCCCTCCTGAAAAGGCTTTCGGTAATCGTGATCCTGAGAAAATCAGGTTATACCCGTTAAGAAAACTAACTTCTAAAGGAATAACCCCCCAGATAGGAATGAGGGTTGAGGTTGACGGGCGGCTAGCCACGGTTAGAACCGTAGGATCGGGCAGGGTTCTTTTGGACTTTAACCCGCCTTTGGCTGGAAAAACCTTGGTTTACGAGGTCACCGTGCAGAAGAAGCTGAAAACCGTTAAAGAGAAGATTACGGCTCTGATACATCGAAGGATACCGCAGGTTGAAGTGGAGAAGTTTTTCGTCAAAATAACAAAGGATGCTCTCAACGTGGAAATACCTGAGGAAGCCTTCTACATAGAAGGTCTGCAAATAGCGAAAAGAGGCATCTTCCTTGATGTTCAGAAGTTCTTCCCAAAAATCAAGACCGTAACATTCGTGGAGAAATTCAGCAGGCCGGAGCCAGTCGAAGAACAACCTTCTTCCGAGGAAACTTCTCAGGACACTGAAGATTCCCAGTGACCTCCAGCACTTCACATCGATCTCCCGGTTTCAAGCCGACGGGAAAACAGATTTCGTAGTTTTCACATTCTTCCTCTTCACATTCTGGTGTTTGAAAGGTCACAATAGCGCCGGGAATGGCTTGTTTAGCAGGTAGTGAAGACTGGATCTCAGCGTCAACCACTTCAACAACCTTCATCTCCATCTCATACTGGCTGCAAGGCAGAGTCTTGTTGCGTGTTTTGACGACCTTGTAGACCCGGCCGGATTCCACGTTTTTAACACAGACCTGAGCATATTTGCAATCATTGCATTTTAGACCGGGTCCTCTATGAATGAAAACGGTTCCCGGTTTGGCTTGTCCTTTCCCTACAAGTGTAACGATCCGTTTTTTCAAGGAATTCTTCCTCTGAAATGATGATCTTTCAAGGCGTCTTGATTAAACGATTCGGCATTTGCATGCACAAGGATGAGTTGCCGGCAAGATTTTTTTCGGTTAGCAATCAGTCAGGAGGCTTTTCCTTCGCGCTTCGGATTCGCAGCGCTATGTAAGGTTTGCCTGGAAGCTTGATTTCAACTTTTCCTTGGAATGTTCCTTCAAGAGTGTTAATCATCATACCCCAAGTATGGATTACATCGATATTATATTTGTGTCCTTCTGGGAGGTTTAAAGACCGAAGTGCAGGTTGATGAACCCCGAAGTAGACCAAGTAATACTCATCTTTTCTCCCCGCGCAGGCTACGTCGTATCCAAAATCAATCGGTTCTAATCCTTCAGCAGATCCCTCTTCTAGTATTCGTCGCATGAACGCTATTCTCTCAGGGCTTTTTCTATACAAGACCCCTCCTTTCGACCACCAGAGCACATCTTTAGGATGCAGATAGGTTTCTCCATGCCCAACGTATGCCCCCCTCGACAACCCTTCCCAATGGCGCCGAACCAGTTCCTGCGGCGGCAGGTTTCCCCAGCCGTAAGGGGCGTTACCCTCGTATCCGCATTCGTCGATAACTATTGGTTTCTTGAACTGTTTCCGCCATTTAGCTATATCCGAAAAGTCCATGCGCTGATGCTGTATGCTCACATGTGTAACCCACGGTTTGCTGTGGTCGTAGAACCTTTTGCCGTTATGGATGGACCGTAAATGGTTGTAGGGGTCGCTTTCTTGCACGATGCGGAAGAACCGGTCCCAATCGTCCATCGTTTTAGCCGACATAAAGTCGTACTCGTTCGCTAGAGACCACCAAACATTTCGGTAAGCAGCAAGCCGAGCCACAACATACCGTAGATACCTTTCATCAACCGCTGCATCCATAGTAGCGTATCCCCACCGGTCATAAGGATGAAACAATATGATGTCTGCTTCTATTCCCATCTCAAGCAGATCGCCTACTCTCTGTTCAAGATGTTGGAAGAACCTTGTGTTGAACCGGCTGAAATCCCATCCTTCGGAAAGGCTTCCCTCAAACGGATGATAAACCGGCTCATTCTCGTTGAAAAGGTAATGTTTCGGAAAAACGCAAAAGCGGAGTTTGTTGAACGGCGTCTTTTTCAAGGTTTCCAAAGTCTGTTTTTCAAGTTCTTCTCCCTGATGAATCCAAGCGTAACACGTTGTTCCCACAGGAAAGTAAGGCGTGCCATCTTCATATGCAAAATGATACGTGTTTCTCACCCTTACAGGTCCATGGTTCCCCGGTGACGGTTCAGTACATATGAATTGACCGGTTACTCCGTCCAATTTATGAGAGTTGCTCCGGGTGACGAAAGTCCATAACCCCGGTGTGTCTGGCATAAACGAACCTTGTATACGCCGTTTCCATCATAGAAACCATCAACCGCGACAACCCTGTTTTTGTTCCTAAACTCGGCGCCCAACTTCACGTCAACGAAGGGGTTCCCTTTCTCAGGTCCTTCCAGTGTAGCCTCGAAGATTCCCCAACGTTCAACTTCCCCGCTCATATGTTACTCACCGTCGCTCTTTCTCTTCTGTTAAGAAGATATTCTGCCAAGAATAAAGAATAGGTTCATTCGCTTTTGTGTTAACTGCCGACATTATCGGTTAACTGTCGGTATGTTCCGAGCAGGCTGGACTAATCCGCTTATGACCCGTCCTGTCCACTGTTTCGAAATCTCAACTTCCAACAAAGCGGCGACAGTAGGAGCAGTATCTATAATGTGAACATCATCTTCTAACGTGAGACCGGATGGTATTCCCGGTCCGCTGATGATCCAAGGGACGATCAGATCTTCAGGCAGATCGGTGCCATGCGTACTTTCGTGTCCTCCATGGTCGCTCGTAACAATAAGGAACGTGTCTTCTAGACGTCCCTTGTTCTTCAAAGTGTCAATCACCTTTTCAATTGCGGCATCTGCGTTCTCCACGGCTTCCAGATAAGTTTCGCTCATCCATCCGTGGGCATGTCCAGCAGCATCCGTGTAGCCAAGATAGACAAAAACAAAGGACACATTATTGTTTGACAGGTATTGTGCAGCCGCGTCTGCTATCTCACGGTCGCCTTGAGGAGCATCGCAGTTTCTTCGGAAGACAGCTGCATCCAGCGACCCGGGTATTGACAGGTCGCGGAGTGGTTCCCAATTGTAAAATGAAGCACAAGTTTTTCCTGCTGAATGTATGATGTCGATTACGCTTGGGATGCGTCGAGCCATAGGAACCCACGTGTTTGTGGTTATTCCATGGTGTTCAGGCTCCGTTCCCAGAAACATCGATGCTATGCAGGGCAAGGTGATTGAAGGCATAACTGTTCGAGCCTTAAACGTGTGCGCCCCGTTTTTCATCAAACCGTCAATTTGAGGTGTCGAAGATTCCTCTATACCGTCAGGTCTGAGACCGTCCACAACAAACAACACGACAGAATAAGATGGAAACGTAGATTCTTTGTCTTCTCTTAATATGCCGGTTGACGTGTTCATTTTGTTTCAGTCCACCACGCCGGTTAACCGAGCTAATTCATACGCAGTTTTACGGTTAAGCCGTTTCTCACTGAGGATTGTGTACCTTTCAGGCCTGATATCCGGCGCCTTCACCAAAGCCTTAACAACATGTTCCTTGGCTATTCCTGCTTCTTCAGCTGTAACTGGAGCTTTAACTCTCCGCAAGGTCTCCCGTATGATCTGCCAATTCATCCCGTGAAGGGACGCCATCATAATAGTTCCCAAACCGCATTGTTCCCCATGAAGAGCAGGCTTTGGCGCGATTAGATCCAACGCATGGCTGAAAAGATGTTCAGAACCGCTGCATGGCTTGCTCGTTCCTCCTATGCACATCGCTACGCCACAGCTTACAAGGGCTTCTAGGAGAACTCTTAAGCCGGCTTCGGAGCCGGGTTTGATTAAATGCACGTTTTCAACGATGTGTTGAGCGCTCATGAGAGCTAAGCTGGCTGTATACTGAGCGTAGTATTCTTTTCGTTTTTCGTGGGCAAGCTTCCAGTCACGTGTGGAGGTGAACTTTGATATTACGTCTCCGCATCCGCTTGCGATGAAACGGTAAGGAACTTTGATTATGATGTCTGTGTCGGCTATTACGGCCATCGGTGACTGAGCTTTAACCGAGTAGGGTCTGTTCAACCCTTTTATGGATGCGAACGGGCTTGCCATACCGTCATGTGAAGCGGAAGTAGGAATGCTGATGAAAGGTACACCTCGACGAGCGGAGCTCAGCTTAGCAATGTCGATCTTTGTTCCCCCTCCAACCCCGAAAACCACCTGCGGCTTCAGTTTACCGATAATTTTTTCGCAATGTTTTACGTCGCTAAGCATCGAAGCGTTGGAAGAAATCACGTGCAGGTTAACTTCTAAGCCTTCATCTAACAGTAAATCGGCAACCTTCTGCCCGGCAATCTGCTTGGTTTTTGGGCCTGTGATTATCAAAGCGCTTTTCGAGAACCCCAAGTTCTCGCAGACGTCACCCACCAAGTTTAAGCTTCCGTTTCCCACTATTATCTCTCGGGGGAGCTGCATCCGGTGAAGATTCAAGCTCAAAGGTTGTCCTCTCTTAGGTGTAGCTTAGAGATATTCTCCGACTTCTTTTAAGCCTTCTTCGTTTCTCCGTGAAAACCGTTTTGGTTCTCCAGTCTAGGTCAGAAATCCGAACGATTTAAATCTAACCTCCGAATTATTAGTTTTCCCTGGTATCTTGCACTCTCTTGTTAAAGACGAGCAGAACCTTGCACCTGCAAGAGCGTGATTCTCGGAGAACCAAAAAAGATGTACAAGAAAATAAACGAAATGGCATTTAGAGGAACAACCACCGTGGGAGCAATAAGCAAAGACGGTGTGGTTCTTGCTTCAGACACCCGAGTGACTATGGGTTCCCTTATCGTTCATAAAAGGGGAAAGAAGGTCTACAAAATAGACAACCACCTAGCTATGACGATTTCAGGAGTGGTTGCAGATGCACAACGGACGGTGGAGATACTTAAGACGAACGCAAAAATGTATAGTCTTGAGAGAAAATTTCCGATGCCAGTAAGCGCAGCAGCTCGGCTAGTTGCAAACCTTTTCTTCTCAAATCGTTTTTTTCCTTACGTAGCCCAGATAATTATTGGCGGGGTTGACTCTTCCGGACCGCACATATTTACCATAGACCCGTTCGGAAGCATAACCGAAGAAAAAAACGTCGCAACTGGCTCCGGCTCACCCATAGCCTATGGCGTTCTCGAGCAGAAGTATCGGGAAGGTCTCCCTCTGCAAGAAGTGTTACAGATAGTTGTGCAGTCAATAACCTCTGCCATGAAAAGAGATGCGGCGAGCGGAGACAGCTTCGACGTTTCAGTCATCGATGAGAAAGGATACCGCGAGCTAAGCGCTGAAGAGAAAGAAAAGATCCTTGCAGCTTTCTAAGCTAACGTTCACAAAAGGAGCACGTAGATGGGTGTGACCTTGCCAGAAAACAAAGTTGAGATTAGGCAAACGATACTAAGCCACATACCGAAGGAAGCAGAGATCACTCGGATCGAGTTCGAGGGGCCTTCATTAGCAATATACACGAAGAAACCGGAGATCAGGGTTACGCACAGCCGTGTTATCACGGACATCGTTAACCTAATCAAGAAACGAATAGTGATACGTTCAGATCCTTCGGTTAGAATACCTGAATCCGAAGCGCGTAAGGTTATAACGAACATAATTCCGTCAGAAGCAGAGGTTACAAATGTTCTGTTTGATCCAACGTTGGGTGAAGTCATAATAGAAGCGAAGAAACCGGGGCTCGCTATAGGTAAGAACGGTGTAACCCTTCAAGAGATTGTTGTGAAAACACGTTGGATACCACGCGTCTTGAGAAGCCCCCCGAAACAGTCTAAGATAATAGCTCATGTTAGGCATTCATTGTATTCGGGAAGCAAGGATCGGGAAAGAGTTCTCCGCAATATTGGTGAAAGAATCTATCGTCCCCTGATCTATGAGGTCGGAGATGTCAGAGTTACAATGCTGGGAGGAGCACGAGAGGTTGGACGGTCCGCTATTCTTGTTGAGACAAGAGAAAGCCACGTTCTCCTTGACTGCGGCATCAACCCCGGTTCGACTAGGCCTTTCGAAGCTTTCCCAAGGTTTGATGTTGCTCAGTTTGACCCTGCGGATCTGGATGCCGTTGTCATAAGTCATGCACATCTAGATCATTGCGGATTTCTTCCATTCCTTTACAAATATGGTTATAACGGTCCAACATACTGTTCTGTGCCCAATTTAAGTTTGATGACTCTTCTTCAGCTTGATTACCTTGATGTTCTAGCTAAGCAAGGCTTGACTCTTCCTTACGACCAGAAGAATGTACGGGAAAGCGTGCTGCATACTATTCCGTTACGTTTCGGGGTGGTAACAGACATAGCGCCAGATATTCGTTTGACTTTACATAACGCAGGACACATCCTTGGGTCCTCAATTATCCACCTGCACATAGGTGAAGGCTACCACAACATAGTTTATACAGGCGACTTCAAGTATGGGAAAACGATGTTGCTTGAAGCAGCAGCCAAAGACTTTCCGAGGGTTGAAACAATAATAACGGAAGGAACATACAGTGCTCCAGGAGACATCATGCCTTCAAGAGCAGAGGCTGAACAAAAGCTTGTCACGGTCATAAATGAGACGCTTAGTCGAGGTGGAAAAGCCATGATCCCGGTGCCTGCGGTTGGCAGAGCGCAGGAGATTATGTTGATTCTTGATGACTACATGAGGAGGGGACTGCTGAAAGAGGCACCGGTCTTCATAGAAGGAATGATTTCGGAGGCAACCGCTATCCACACGGCTTATCCTGAGTACCTGGCAAGAGAGGTTCGGAACACTATTCTTAATCAAGGAGTGAACCCGTTTGAATCTGACTATTTCACGGTTGTGGAGCATCCGAGCGCTAGGGACGACATAATTGAGGGGGAGCCAAGTATCATTGTGGCAACGGCAGGGATGCTTGAAGGAGGACCGATAATAGAATATTTCCAGCGGTTGGCGCATGATAAACGGAACTCAATCATTTTCGTCAGTTACCAGATTGAGGGGACTCTTGGAAGACGGGTGCAGAAAGGTGTGCCAGAAGTCTCAATATTGAACTCTGAAGGAAAGATAAAAGTCATAAAATGCAATCTAGAGGTTCACACGGTGGAAGGGTTCTCGGGGCATTCAGACAGACGGCAAATAATAGGATACATCCGTAAACTCGCATCGAAACCCGAACATATCATCGTATGTCATGGCGAAAGATCCAAATGCATCGGTCTCGCTGACTACCTGCGGGCGAGATACAAAATTGACGCTGTGGCCCCGGATATTCTTGAGACTATTCGGCTTCGCTAGAAGATTCGTCTTCTTCTTTGGGCATTTTTTCTCTCCATATCTTGACGAAGAAAGGCGTTACGACAACACGTTCTTCACCCAAGCGAGCTATGTCGCCGCCGATATTCTCTGCGAATTCGCTGAGTTCACTGACGGCACGTTTGACATCGTCCACGCTTTTACGGGCTAGAGGACCAACCTTGACTATTATGATGTTTCCTGACTCAACTTCATCCTTGATTCCGTTCAGTTCGTCAAGGGAATGTAATGTGGAGGCTTTGATGTAGACGGTTTCTGGAATTTTTTTATCGGGGATGGAAGCAGAAACAGGGAACGGAGCTGAAGAAGCAGAGGTAGCAGGGATATCGACTGGAGCTTCCTCAGCCAATTCTTCTTCTTTCTTAACTTTGCCGATTATTCTTTCAATAATCTTGCCTAAATCTGCCAAAGGTGCACCCCTCAACATAGAACACTGACGCATTACAATCTTAAATATCTTAGTAAAGCCCTTAACTCTTTTTCTTCTCACAGCTCTTTAGCTGCGTTCCAGACATCATCGGACACGTAATGCAGATTCCTGAAAAGTTTACCTTTTTTAGACGTTTTAGCCATTTCAGAGTCAACAAGCGCCTGGGCTACTGCTAAAGCCTTCTGGTTTCTTTCATCCAGCACCAAAACTAAGCTTCCCGCTGCGAATGTTCCCTGAATCTTGACTATCCCTGGAGCCATTACATTAGCCCCGTTGCATACATGAGGCACAGCTCCCATATCTACCACAATCTTCGGTAGGTCGGAAAGGTATTCCTCGAACAGCAACGTAGGAAACAGCTGCCCTTCAGATTCCGCGATTAAGGGACAGTCGTCAAACACAAATATTCTATGCTTGGCTGTTTCCACTATTTCTACTCGGGGTCTAGACTTAAACATGTCTTCAACGTTTATTCCAAGACTTCTAGAAATATTTTCTAAAAGTAGCTTTTTTTCTTTTCTCCGAGGGAAATATCGGCGTACAATTCTGTGCATATGAGTAAATCGGAACGTAACACATATAAATTTGCGGTCCTTCATACAAGAAGAAAGCATCAGCAGACCAGCAAGGAATGTCGAAAACAATGGCGGTTCAAATCCTTGAAGAAAGCCTCGGCAAAACAGTGCTAATAAGACTGAGAGGTGGCAAAAGCATACGGGGACAGCTACGGGGATTCGATCAGCATCTGAACCTCGTCTTAGAGAAGGCTGAGGACGTCACGGACACCAACAATGTAGAAAAACTGGGGCTAATAATACTTCGGGGAGATAACGTTGTAATGATCTCTCCTCCACCAAGGTGAAATAACCGATGGGTAAAGGAACTCCTTCTTTTGGAAAGCGAATGGGAAAAACAGTTCACATCCGCTGCAGACGCTGCGGCAGAAGATCATACCATGTAAGAAAGAAAAAATGCGCTGCATGTGGCTACGGCGAATCGCCTAGAATAAACAGATATTCATGGCGAACGAAGAAAGTCACCCGGAAAAGAATACTCTAGCCCCAGCCGAGAATGATTGAACAAAAGCCTTTAAATAATGCGGTTGGAAAAGTTAGCGAAATTGACGTGATCTGGGCATGGTGAGAAAAGCTAGGATAAAATTGACGAGCACCGACTACAAGAAGCTCGAAAACGTATGCAACGAGCTGAAAACCATAGCCCAGAGAAGCGGGGTTAAAGCGAACGGTCCTATCCCGCTGCCGACGAAGCGGCTTCGTGTCCCTGTTATGAAGACTCCTTGCGGGGGAGGAACAAAAACATGGGACAGGTGGGAACTGCGCATTCATAAACGTCTAATGGACATCGATGCGGAAGAAAGGGTTATGCGCCGCATTATGAGGATGCGGGTTCCAGAAGAAGTTTTCATCAGCATTGAGCTGATCTGACCTTTTTCGGTTGTTTGACACGAAAGTAACAAGCAGAATCTTCGAATGTTCCATCCATCTTTTACGGTTTAAGATTCTGTTTCTCGTTGTCTTAAAAGAAGATTTTTGCGCTAACCTAGCGGGAAATATAAAATAGCCCAGATGTTCAGTGCAATGGATACGATGAAGACAACAGCCCAAACCGTTTTGTTCCACCACATGATTTTTGCTCCATCCAACACGCTGAATGGAACTAGGTTAAGAATCGCTATCCAAGCACTGATAAATCCTCCGTGAAGAGCAATTAAGCTGTACGGGCTTTTTGGCAGGAATAGATATGACGAAAAGAGCAAACATGAGATTGTTAGGCTTATGGCGGGTCCTGCTAGGGCTATGACGCCTAATATCTTCTTGTTCGCCACGCCTGATATCATCACTGCTCCAGGCGAAACTATTTTCAACAGGTTTGAGGCTATTGAGATAAGCGTGAAAGCGACGCCCATCAAGCTTAAACGGAATTCAGCCCACAATCCGTAATGATTAGCAGTCCATTTGTGCGCCAGTTCGTGACAGATAAAGACCCCGGCAAACACAAGTCCTGAGACAAGTGACTTGAATGGGTTTCTGAAAAACATGAATATCCAGCTCACGCCGCTTCCGTACATGGACAGTCCCACCGCCATAACTATGAATGTGGCTGCTGCTAAGTGAAGGATCTCGGTGGAGCTTGTCTGAAGGCCCTTTCTAAACTTGACAGGGTAAACCGGCGCTGCCTCTCTTTCAGCCTCTAGCTGACGATTATTCTTGGTTACTGGAGGTTTGCGGGCTCTTACTCTTGCGAGTTCTGAGCAGTTATGGTTCTCTGGCAGCCTGTGGTCTGCGCAAAAGTATCCGCCACAGAATGGGCATTTAAATGGAAGGTCAACGTTCTCACCGCAGTGTTGGCACTTCAAGACTTGCTCATCTTCTCCGGATATGTAAACGCAACAAACAAGTTTTACGATCGTAACTTAAAAACCTGTTCAATTGGCTTGTGGCGCCGCTTGGCTTGTCAAATCGTCAGGTGGACATCGTGTTCCAGTTCTGAAGGCTTTGATTTAACCCAACAAACTTTCTCAACATCATAAAATATGCGAAACACCAGAGACGGCTTAAAAGCGGGGTGAAGATCTCTGGATTCAAGTGATGACCTGTTCAGGTGCGGGTTTGTCATGCCCCGAAGATCTAAAAAGAAAAATTTGTTCAAGTGTGCCGTTGTGGGTTACGGCTCCTCCTTTGACGTGGGCAAATTTCAATGCGAATGTATCAGGGACACCAAGGGGCTGGACCTTGTTGCTGTCTGCGATTTGAATCCGGAAAGAACCAAGGTTGCGAAGAAGGATTTTCCATGGATCAGCACATACAACGATCTTGGTGAGATGCTGGAGAAACAAGATGTTGACCTTGTAACAATAGTGATCCCTCACAACGCTCATGCCCCGTTAGCTATTCAATGCTTAAAAGCTGGAAAACATGTCATTGTCGAAAAACCAATGTGCATTACGACCGCAGAAGCCACAGGTATGATTAACGAGGCGAAAAAGAAGAATTTGATGCTTTCAGTCTTTCACAACAGGCGGTATGACGGCGACTTCAGAGCGTTGAAGGAAACAGTAGACAAGAAAACGATCGGAGATGTTTTCCATTTAGAAGCGTTCATGGGAGGCTATAGTTCGCCCGGGTCTTGGTGGCGTTCAAGCAAGGAAATCTCGGGTGGAGCCTTCTACGATTGGGGTTCTCATTTAATGGACTAGGTTCTGAACATAATTCCGGAAAGAATTGTAGGTGTGGCAGGTTTCTTCCATAAACTTGTGTGGAAAGAGGTAACGAATGAAGACCAAGTGGAGGCTGTTATCCGTTTTCTATCTGGCGCCGTTGCAGATGTCCAATTGTCCAACATTGCGAGCATACGTAAACCTCGTTGGCGGATTCTGGGAACCCGGGGAGGAATCGTTTCTGAACCCGGCAGGAAATATTTCAAGGTCGTAACATTCAGTGACGGAAAACCGGTAGAAAAAAAGGTACGGTTCAAGAAAACCATTTGGCCCGTGTATTATCGGAACATAGCCGCACATCTTCTTCGTGGAGCCGAGTTAAAGGTTAAACCCGAAGAAGCAGCAAGAGTCATAGCCGTCATGGAGGAAGCGGAGAAATCCTCGAAAACCGGCAGGATAGAGAAGGTTCCATACCATAATCTTTTAGGGAAACCGTATAGAGGCTTATCACACAGGTTAGAGGTATTTGAAACATGAAAACATGTGCAGAAGGAAAGATTCCGGTTGTTTTCGACACCGACATCGGCAGCGACATAGATGACACTTGGGCGTTGACGATGTTGCTCAAGTCTCCTGAACTCGACGTTAAACTCGTGGTTTCAGACACGGGCAATACAACCTACCGCGCAAAGATCGCCGCCAAAATGTTGGAGATCGCGGGAAGAACAGATGTTTCAGTCGGGATAGGGGTTCACCAAAGCAACCGAAGAGGCCGTCAGTACGAATGGGTGAAGAACTACGAATTAGACTCTTACGCTGGAACCGTTTACTCAGACGGTGTAGAAGCCTTGATTGAAACAATAATGAACTCACCTGACCCTATAACCCTCATTTGCACCGGTCCAGTGACTAACATCGCTGCAGCTCTTCTTCGTGAACCAAAAATCGCGGAGAAAGCCAGATTTGTTGGTATGCACGGCTGTATACGGAGAAGACATATGGGTGATGTCATAGCCGAATACAATGTTCGTTCGGATCCAAAGGCTCTGCAGAAAGTTTTTGCTGCCGCTTGGGACATAACTATTACGCCGTTGGACACCTGTAGCTTCGTTAAGCTGCGGAAAGAAAAATACAAAGCCGTATGGGAATGCCGAGATCCTCTTGTCCAAGCTTTGATGGAGAACTATAGAATCTGGTTGAAGAGCAGCAGCGAAAGCTGGCGGAAAACGTGGGAGACGGAGAGCTCGATTCTATTCGACACTGTTGCGGTTTACCTAGCTTTCTCAGAGGACCTGCTTGTTATGGAGGAGCTCGGCGTCAAGGTGACAGATGATGGCTACACCGTAATTGACGATGAGGCTAGAACCGTTCGTTGCGCAACGGAATGGAAGGATCTTTCAGCATTTGAAGATTTTCTTGTGGAAAGACTGACAGGAAGACAACTGTGAAACAAGGCTGCAGGCACGGAAGCCTAGAGCGTGACGGCTTGCTGTTTTATATCACTCTGGCTTCGTGTCAGGATATTTCTGTCTAATCTTCTCATCAGCTATCTTCGCAATCAATGCGTTAGATATCAACATATATTTTACGCCTGAAAGCTCAGCCAGATCCGCTGGTTTCTGATCTTGCGTGACAAGCAGCAAACTATGCTTCTTCGCGTATGCCACAACCTCTTTATCCTTCGCTCCCTGCAAACCCGCCTCCTGAACGGTCAGAACCTCCCAGCCTAAAGTCTCAAAGTACTCCTTAAGCCCCGCATACATCTCATCAAGCAAAAGCCTCAAACAAACCACCCGCCGAACACGTTGTTAGACTTATGCTCAACCAAAAAGAAAAACCCTCTTTTCTGTTTTACCAAACCAAGAAGCTCAGGAGAAAAGGAAAAAGATTCAAATAAACAGAAGAACGTTTATTCTACGTCAAACGAAACCAAAACAAACCAGACGCCGGGGTGGCTGAGCGGATAAAGCGCAGGCCTTGAGCG
>PIYB01000030.1 GCA_003601835.1 Candidatus Bathyarchaeota archaeon | reverse complement strand
CAAACTACGGCAGTATTGCTCCAGGTAATGCTTCAACAGTGCCTGGAAACAGCACTATGGAGACGGTTGGACCGGCACCACGGTCTATTATCCTTTAACTATAATCAATAGGGGGCTATCCGGAGTCTTTAAGCTTTCACTCATAGGGCTACCATCAGTCTTCAAATGGCCCTTCCTTAAAGACAACACAGACATCCAAGCAATATACTTGGAAGAAGGAGAGACGGCGGCAGTCACCCTTGCTGTGGGTATCCCGAATATTCCATCAAACTTCACGCTAGACGAAAAAATACCCTTCAAGATCACAGTTACATCCCAGTCAGACGGCACAGTGGAGGAGCTAAAGGCCAGTTTAACCCCGACAACCACCAGCAGCCTTGAAATTTATTCTAAGGCATGGTATGGTGAAGCTTTTTCAGAGGTCCAAGGGCTCCACTATGTTGGAATTCCATATTCAACAGGCGTGCTATCCAAGGGCTCTGCTGTTTCAGCCAAGTACAATCTTGAGGAAGGAAAAACATATATCATTCTACTGTACGGTTCCTTTGTAGGCTCAACAAGCGACCTTAACCCCTACCTTCCCGACGTGGACGGATAGCTTTTAGCCGTATCAGCTGAAAGCCAAGGGAAACCGGAAGCTCTAATTGTTAAAATACACGAAACAGGCTTATATCTCATAGTAGTCTCCAACGAAGAAACGACTTCAAGAAGCCTTGGGGAAGGAGTGCTACTTGTATCTGAGCTTCAACCGGCATCTGGCTCTATTACACTTCAACTCGAACCTCCATTATTCCAAACATCCACGATACTGAACATAACGAATATGCAGGATAACACAGTGCACTTGAATGTTGCAGGAGATAATTTCACTATTCTACTTTATCTCTTCACAAGCAACAGGGAACGCACAGAATATGACCTCTTCGTCCCGAGAGCGTTCTCAACTATCAAGAGCGTGAATGGAACTGCCGAATTGGATTATACGGTTAAGCGTGGGGACGAATTACTTTTGATACGGTGGAAAACAAGCCGGTCGACAAATCTAACGGTGAAATCCAGCATCTACAAGGAAACAGGCACAAAAATAACTTTGCTCGAACAAGACTTGATATACCTCACAGCCGCTCTCGCCACAGTAGCACTCATAGCAATCGCAATTTGGGGAGAAAAGAGAATCCTACGACATCTTTCCTAATAACCATAACGATAGCTATACTACGCTCACTGCTCATTTGCACTGGTAAGCGCGACAGTCTGTTTGGAATGTCTGGAAATTCGCTTATTCAATGGCTTCCTTGCAAAGACGGGGATACTGCGAGCCACATGGACGCCATTATGGAACATATCTCTCTCCGTCTTTTGAGGCTCGGCGATGCGGGCTATGTTCCAGCATCATCGTCGTGTATCTGTCTTCTATATCGCCTTTATGCCCATCCAGAACTATCTGTACTTTCGCAGGACAAGCTCCCCGATTCGGCTTGCGTTAGATGCGTGTCGAAATAGGCTCGTAGAACGTAGGGTCTCCAGTTGAACCCTGCCTTTCTTACGGCTTCTCTGATTATGTTACCTATGTCAACGCTTTTAATGTTAGCATTAACATTAGAAGCCATAAGAAGCCCAAACACCAAAAATAATGAATCTCCTCATATGTAAGGAACCCGAACCCAAAAATGGTGGGCCGGGCCGGACTTGAACCGGCGACCTTCTGCGCGTCAGGCAGATGTCCTAACCAAGCTAGACGACCGGCCCGATTCCGGTGAAGCTTGTTTTCCGTCAACAGTTGATCATAGAATAAATGTTTTTCCATATAAAATGTTAAGTTGAAAAATCCGTTTGTTGCGGGTTGGAAACTGTTCTGTCCGTGCGGCTTTAGATTATTCGGTATCTTCGTCTTGTCTTCGGGTACAAGCTGTAAAGCGGAGTAGCGGTTGAGTAAAACTGTTTTTCTCGTAGCCCCAAGGCGATCTCGATGAACTCCGGTATCACCTTGTAAACCATCTTCGGCGTCGGTTTCCCCCAGAGTATTTCAGGGCAAAGCGGATCGATGTAGACGTAGAGCCTCCGCCCGTTATAGTTGAAAGCAGCCTCATTCGGTCTGCCGTATTTTGGTTTGTCCAGGATCCTGAAGGGCCACAGTTTGCAGGCTAAAGGCTTCATGTTCTGTAGCCCGCAGAAAGAGATGTTGCCTGATTGGGTGAGAAACACGCAGGAGCCGTCAGGTCGTTTGTTTAGGTAAAACTTGTTCAAGCCTGCAGTGGTTACTCCTATTCCGTAGGTTTTGACAAGCCTCAGCCATTCATCGAACTTCAGAACTACGTCGAATTTTTTGCAGCAAATACCGCAGCCGGTGCATCGCCAATAACTGACGTGGCTCCAAGGAACAGGCATCATAGGCATCCCAACCAGCCGAGTTGGATGCTTTTCCCATCGTTTTTTCTCGGCGAAGGTTTAATAAATGTTGACGAAAGGTTCAGAGAGTCATCTTTTGTATAAGTACAGGGTGTGCGTTGGGAATCCAAGCCGGGGGTTTTCGCAGAACCGTTCTACCTTAACGGGTTTCCAGCCGACTATCTCATAGTCGTGGGAGACCACTCTTGCTCCTTGTTTCAGATCAGCTTCCAGTTTCGGTCGAACCTTCTCGTTTGCGCTTGTGGTCAGGTACAGGTACACGACGTCAGCAGGGCTCAGGTCAACCTTGAAAATGTCGCTGTTGATCACCTTTACTCTGTCTTGAAGCCCTAGGTCGTAAATCTTCTTTGTTGTTTTCCTCGCTAGGTCCCGTCTAAGCTCTATGCCTACTGCTCTTGCTCCGAACTCTTGTGCAGCCATTATGATTGGTCCTCCGTCGCCAGCGCCCAAGTCGAAGAGAACCTCACCGGGTTTCAGCTCGGCAAGCGTCAGGAGTCTTCGGATGACCGCTGTAGGCGAAGCGACAAACGGGGAAATGAACATCAAAACCGCCACCCTTTTTTTCTGTTCTAGAAAAACAGAACCATTATTTCTGCATTACGCTTCTTTTGTCTAGAGAAATCTTCTTTTGAGGGCTTTGCGTTCCGCCTCGATCACCATCTTGTAAAGTCTGTCTGAAACGCGGGGTTCCTCCTTAAGGATCTCCTTTGCATCGTTTATTTTTAGTCCTCTTCCGGAAAGGGCGATGGCAGCTGATTTTCCGTAGTTCGAGATTAGCTTAGCGGTTTCCATGGCTCTTCTCTTGAGCTTACGTTCACGTTTGGTTAGCTTCTCACCTTTTTTGTCTATCAGAGAGTACGTGTCTTCTTCTTGAACGGGAAGCAAGCCGAGATTGAATGAGCCGCATCGGGGGCAAGACGGCTTGTCCGGCAGTTCCTTCATCGTAAGCGTTTCAGTGTATCCCCAGCAGTCGGTGCAGATGAAGGTTCGCGCCTCATCGAGAAGCCTGGCTTTAGCTGACTCCAGAAGTATGCGATCCATTTTTTCCGGTGGAATCAGGTCGGTTTTCATGCTTACCCTTTCAATTCCTACGCGCGCGACCGGTGTAGGTTCATCTATCGTTTCAACCTCAACGAGTTTTATGTCTCCCGTTTTGATCCGCTGGAAAACGTTGATCAGCTCGTTTAAATCGAGGTCTTTCGTGAAAACCTCTTTAAGGGCTTCCTCGAAGATTATTGTTCCCTCGAAGCTCTTAATCAAGCCTCGAAGGCTTACATTGCTGAAGTCAACGTATTTCTTTAGGGCGCCGAACCGTCTAGCAACATGTATCATGCGTCTCTTGAATATACCGGTCTTCACGCATGCCCTTGTAAGAGTTTCCTTAATGAATTCCGGTGACGCATCTTTGAGGTCGTCAATAATCTTCATGATGGAATTGGCTTTTATCTCACCCATCGTCTGAATGAAGATCCTGTACGGGTCGTGTTGAACGGCAACCGAGTACCCGGTACGCTCTGAAAGCACGTGCCCCAGAAGCTGAGCCAATGCACGGTTTGTTAAGGAGCCGAAGTTTGCCTGTAGAACGACGAAGTCTTCCCAATTCTCGAACGTTACCCGCCTGTCGGTTGGAACAGGAAAGCCTTTCTTCACGCTTTCAACCGTTTCAGCGATAGCTGACAAGATCGTTTCTCTGTCAGCAGGATACCTTCTGGACAGCTCGTCAGCAACCTCTCCGGGTTTCAGTCCAGATTTGAGTTTCGTTTCGACGAATCCACGGACAGCCCCGACCTCTTGAGCTACCTCGTACGGTACGGGGATCTCTTCACCTACCCAGCTGGGGATGGCGCCTGTTGGGTCGTCAACTGATCTGACGTAGATTTTGTCCGAAGAAACGTTCAAAATCTTCCATGGACTCCCGCGGATTATGAATTTCACGCCGGGTTTTCCATACTCAGCCACGAAAGCTTCGTCAAGCAACCCGACGGCGGTGTCCGTCTGCCGGTCCACCACCAAGTAATGTTTTTCGTCAGGGATCATCGAAAGATTAGAAAAGAAGTATTCGTAAAGCGGCTTGCTTCTTCTAGGCTTGATCAACAGCTTGTCTTCTTCAGAGACCCATGCGAAACGTGGGAATCGGCTGTGCATGTATTCTGCGACGTGTTCGATATCTTCCAAGGTGAGGTTTCTGTACGGGTAGGCTCTTCGGAACAACTCGTATATCTCGTAAAAGTAGAGACGTCTCCTCTTCATCAGCTGCCCCGCGATCTGGTTAGCCAACACATCATAAGGCTTCTCAGGAATGTCAACAGGCTCCAGTTCCTCTGAGTAAGTTCTTCTCCCTATCACCATAGCTTCTAAGGTGTCATCAGAATCCATGGTCACAATTATGCCCTTCGCCATCCGACCGATTCGATGCCCACTTCTGCCTACACGCTGTATGAGACGTGTAACCTGCCGAGGGCTCATGTACTGAATGACCAGATCGATTCTTCCAACATCAATCCCGAGCTCCAAAGAACTCGTGCAAATCAGCCCCTGTAGATCACCCTGCTTCAATCCACGTTCAGCTGCAACACGAGAAGGCTTCGCCAAAGACCCGTGATGAATGGAAACTGGAAAATTTATGTCCCAAACCTTGAACCGGCTGGCTAGAACCTCAGAGATTGTACGGGTATTCGTGAAAAGCAGAACCGAATTGTGTTGTTCAATGTATTCCCTGATCACCCGTAACCGGGCAGCAACCTCCGGATGCGTATACAACGTTGACGCCAAGGTGAAATCTTCCGGCTGAGGCTTAGGATAAATTATTCTTAGCTTTAACGTTCTTGCAACTGGAACTCTCACGATCTCAACTGGACGGTTGTTTCCCACGAGGAACCGGGCAACCTTCTCCGGGGTGCCGATTGTGGCGGACAAACCTATCATCTGGAAATCTTGTCGGGTTAACTCTCTAAGCCTCTCAAGCGCCAACGACAGTTGGCTTCCACGTTTGTTGTCAGCCATCTCGTGGACTTCATCGATCACAACCCATTTGACGGATTGAAGATGCCGCCTTATAACCCAGCCGAACAGCAAGGCTTGAAGAGTCTCAGGTGTCGTTATCAATATGTCAGGAGGGCTGCGGGACTGCTTCGTTCTTTCACGGACATCGGTGTCACCATGTCTCACCGCCAGCCTAATGTCAAGTTTGCTGCACCACCATTCCAGCCGCTCCAGCATGTCACGGTTTAAAGCCCGCAGAGGCGTGATGTAAAGAACCTTGATGCCGGGTTCTGTTCTGGGCGCCTGGATGAGCTGGCTTAAAATAGGCAGCATCGCCGCTTCAGTCTTCCCGGTTGCGGTGGGTGAAATGAGGAGAACATTCTTGCCTTCGAGGATTTTAGGGATTACCTTCTGTTGAGGCTCGGTTGGAAACTGGAAGTTTCTCTCCTCTATCAATTTGCGTATGGGACGCACTAGCATCTCGAAAACGTTCTCTCGCTGTTCCTGTTCGCCAAACAAAGATCAGTCAACCAGCCTCAAAACAGGAAAATAAGGCGGGCTCTATCGTAAAAGGGTTTTGTATGCCCCACGAGACGTAAAGAACGTGCTTTCTATAGGCTGAACATGCTGGAAGGTAAACCGGAGGATATTATCAAAAACAGACCAAAGGATATGAGAAAGACTGCGCTTCCTATCAACAAAATTCGAACAATCTTCTGGTTGAGATGGCTTCGTCCTCTGTCAACCGAATAGCTTATCAAGCCAAACCAAAAGAAGTCAGCCGCTGCGTGTCCAACCAAGAATGCGATAAATCCTGCCGCACCCGCAGAAGCCAAACAAAGAGCCATCGTTGGAACGCCGGTGGCAAGCCACCAAAGAAAAAACTGAGGATTAGAGCCGCTGCCTAAGAACCCTGCTGCAACAGAACCGTGAGAAGCAAACTTTGCGTTTTCATTCAACAGGAAATCGCCTTTTATGTTCTTCACCGTTTTTATCAGATAGAAACCCATGGCGACGAGAATTGTTCCCCCTACGTAACTGATAAGAATCTTTGCTCCCTGCGAAGCGAAAAGGGCGCCTAGACCTAACAAGACCGCTAGAATAATTAAGGCTTCGATTGAAAGATGCCCGAACACAACTAAGGGTCCCGCTTTCTTTCCTTTTTTAAGGGTTTCGGAGACAACGATTACAAAGACCGGTCCCGGAACAGCGGCGCCTGAAAGAGCAACCACAAACGACAGTGCGGCAAGAGACAAGAGGTTAAGCAACCTTGTCTTCCTCTTCCTTCTAAGCCCTCAGTATACAGAAAGTTTGGAAACACCTTTCACCTTCAACAGTTCAGGTATAAGTTCTCCCGGTATCTTCTTTTCAGCGATTAACGTCAGCTTAGGCTCAGGCGTCAACTCAGGGTCATCCACAATAGCTTGCCGTATGCTTATGTTCTTCTCAGCGAGAAGCATCGCGGAACATGCGAGGATTCCCGGCATCCTAGCGTCAACCGGAGTTATCTCTATAACGCCTAGGTCTAGGTACCGTGCGATCTCGCGGAGAGAGGTGCCTGCGGGACGGATTCCTCTGAATATCGTGCTTAGCTCAGGGTCATCCTCAATCATCTTTACGGTTTGCATTACCGTTCTTCTATCCACCCCTGCGGCGCGGCTTATTCTCACGGTTGGAATCACGATCTCGCCGCAGTAGATTCTGCCGTTCCGTACGCTTAAACCATTCTTTATAAGAATCCTAGCGACAGCAAGCCTTTCAGGATAGCCCTCCAAACATTTTGCAACCTTATCCCACATTTTTGCCGCCTTCCAGTTTCCTCTAGGCACAGCCGACATGATATAGCTGTGGATCCCAAATAAATACTGATTGGCATCCGAGAACGTTCCGCATGAAGCTGATATGATGAAAAGATAAAAGAACTGTTTAGAGATTTCCTGAAGACCTAAGGGTCAAAGATTACAGGTTCCTTTTGAAAAACAAAGAAGGAAAAACCGTTCTTCGCAACTGTTCATCAGAAACTCAGCCATTGGGCTTCCGCTTTGAACATTTCGTTGACCATTTTCTCGATCTTTCTAGGTGTCAACAGAGCGGAAGTAAGCGGGTCGAACATGACTGCTTGAACCGCTGCGGATCTGTCCTTCTCCAAGGCGGCTTTAACCGCGAGTTCCTGCACGTTTATGTTTGTTCTGTTCAGGGCGGCGCATTGCGGTGGAAGGTTGCCCACGTAGCATGGGTGGATTCCGTTTTTGTCAACGAGGCATGGAACCTCTACGCAGCATCCTTCCGGCAGATTAGTGATCAACCCTTCGTTTTCTACGTTGCCGTTTATACGGCAAGGTTCACCGGTTTCCATGGAATGGATGATGTCAATTCCATATTCGTGAGACCGTTTTATCTCGATGGGTTCCTCGCCTTGTATCTGCCGTTCTATACGTTCGTAGTGCGGCTTCCACGCTTTCTGGCAGATCTCAAGATAGAACCATCTGGGCGTGCAGTATTTTTCACGTCTTTCTTCAGTTGTGCGGAAGTAAGGAACATACTCGCCTAGGTGGTGGCTGGATTCAGTGATAAAGTAGCCGAGATACCTCATCATCTCGAACCGAACCTTGTCCTTTTCGTAGATCTCCTTCTTTTTCATATCTTCCCAGATACGTGGATAAGCGGCTTCGCCTTTATGCTTGTATTCCAAGAAGAAGGCTTGATGGTTGATTCCGGCAACCCAGTAGGAAACCTCCTCGTAAGGCACGTTAATGTAACGAGCTAGCTGCATCGCCGTTCCCTGAACGCTGTGGCAAAGCCCCACGTTCCTGATCTTGGTCGCCTTGTTCATACCCCAACAGTTCATAGCCATAGGGTTCGCGTAGTTGATCAAAAGAGCATCTGGGCATAGCTCCTCCATGTCATGGCAGATGTCCAAGAGAACCGGGATTGTACGCAGCCCCGGAATACGCCGCCTGGGCCAAGAGTGTCACCGACCTCTTGAGACATCCCGTACTTCAACGGAATGTAGATGTCCTTCTCGAAGGCTTCCAGCCCGCCGACTTGAATCATGATTATCACGTAATCCGCGTCCTCCAATGCTTCTCTACGGTTCAGAGTGGACTCAACCCGTGCTTCCGGAGCATATTTAGCCGTCATTACCCGTGCGAATCTTGTGATTAGCTTAAGCCGTTCCGCGTTGATATCCATGAGAGAAACTGTGGAGTCGCGGAGTTCAGGATGGCTGATGATGTCGCCGAGCAACCGGCTGGCGAAGACGACGTTTCCAGCTCCAATAAAGGTTATTTTTGCCATACAAACCGCCTTCACATGTTGAAACCAAAGTTTAAAACGTTTTTCATAGGAACAAAACTGGGCTCTACTGAGTTACGAAGGTTATCTCTTCAACGAGGACTTCGGGGACTATCTTCTTGTCTCTTTTTTGGTTCAACTTTAAGAGACGGAGTTTCCTAAGAACCTTAAGGTCTTGATAGACATTCTTTACATCTCTGTGGAGCTTGCGCGCCAGGTCGTTTATCGATTCAACGCGGAGGTTAGACAGTGTGCAAAGCAGTTCGAAACGTTTAGGTGTGAACGCCTTAAGTTCATCCGAGCTGAAGTCGCGTAGTTCCTCAACTACGCAGTGAAGTTCGCCGTCTTCCATGTATCCGCGGTAGGCGTGGACTAGCCTAGCCCACCTGAAATATGCGTCTACAGATTTTTCCATTCTTCCTGTTGTTAACAGCTGTTCCTCAAATTCATCGAAGGACATGCCGTAGGTTTTCTCAAGTTTCTTCATTTGTTCCTCTACTTCTTCAAGGGTCAGCCTTCTGAGAACCTTCACCAACATTTTGATCGCCCGCCGGTTTTTTCTCGTCTTTTTCTTCGCTGTCATTAAGCTGGAAAAACGTAAAGAACTTATTGGCGTTAACGCCAAAACAGTTTATATCAGACGCCTCTTCAATAATAAGGCGGTGAAAGAGAGATGAGCGTGCCGCTTGAAAGGATAAACGAGTACACTTGGCGTATTCCTCAAAGTTACAAACCGGGTATGCGTGTACCGGGAATGGTTTTCGCGGATGATGAGCTGTTAGGAAAGATGAGGACTGACAGAACCCTGGTTCAATGCGTACATGTAGCACATTTGCCAGGTATCTACAAGTACGCCATCACGCTGCCTGATGGACATGAAGGGTACGGTTTCCCAATTGGAGGCGTGGCAGCCACAGATTACGAGGAAGGAGTCATCAGTCCAGGAGGCGTCGGATACGACATAAACTGCGGAGTACGCCTTCTTACCACAAACTTTTCAGTAAAGGACATTCAACCTAAGCTGCGAGACCTCACTAACGTAATCTTCAACAACGTTCCGTCTGGACTCGGCAGCCGCAGAAAAAACCTCCAGATTTCCATTCATGAGCTTGACCGCATAATCAGCGAAGGGGTTCCCAGAATAGTTGACCAAGGATTCGGGTGGCCGGAAGACATTGAACACTGCGAGGAAAACGGGCACATGGATACGGCGGACCCTGACAAGGTTTCAAGCACAGCTAAGAAACGTGGGTTAACACAAATCGGAACTCTTGGTTCTGGAAACCATTTCCTAGAGATTCAGAAGGTGGACAAAATATTCGATCCAAAGACTGCCGCGGCATTCGGATTAACTCATGAAGGCCAGGTTACCGCCATGATTCATTGTGGATCACGTGGGTTCGGGCATCAAATCTGCTCAGACTACCTGCGTGTCGCTGAGAGAGCTGTCCACAAATACCACATCACGCTTCCTGACCGTGAGCTGGCGTGCGCTCCGGGAACAAGCAACGAAGGTCAAGACTACTTCAAGGCTATGTCGTGCGCAGTTAACTATGCCTTCGTGAACCGTCAGATGATAACGCATTGGGTGCGTCAGAGCTTCGAAGCGGTCTTCAAAAGCCCTGCAGAGAAGATCGGGTTGAACCTTGTTTACGATGTCGCTCACAACATTGCGAAGATTGAGGAACACGACGTTGACAACAAACGAGTGAAAGTTTGGATTCACAGGAAAGGAGCTACAAGAGCTTTTCCACCTGGCCACGCTTCTGTGCCTTCAGAATACCGGGATGTAGGTCAACCTGTGTTGATACCGGGTTCGATGGGAACAAGCTCATGGGTGCTTGTTGGTACACCTAAAGCCATGGACCTTTCGTTCGGGTCTACTGCTCACGGTGCAGGAAGAATGATGAGCCGCGCCGCCGCTAAAAGAAGGTTCTGGGGAGGAGACGTAAGAAAGAACCTTGAAGGCAGAGGCATAGTGGTCAGGTCTGCAAGCGCCGTTGTTCTGGCGGAAGAGGCGGACTTGGCGTATAAGGATGTGGACCGGGTTGCACAGGTCAGCGACGCATTAGGCATCGCTACGAAGGTAGCTAGGTTGGTGCCGTTAGCCGTCATAAAAGGTTAATCTCGAAAGCTTTCTTAAACAATCTTTTTTCTTTATTCGGTCGTGACCGAGTTTCCTTTTGCTTCCGAGTAGGGGGTGTGAAGGACTTCCTCTACTTTTTCCGTTATCTTCGGTCCTAAGCCGTGTACGTCTTTTGCCCAGCGGGGTAGGTTCACAAGAGCGTTGAAGGGTGTTTCGAAACATTGCAGCAGGCTTAGGGCTTTCTCTCTTCCAATGTTGGGGAGGCTGGCTAGGAAGAACACCTGTGCATCAGCCAGCGTCTCAGTTTTTTTGACGGGGTGGACAACCGGAATCCGTTTCTCAACTATCTGTTCCTGCTTGGCTGATGTGTAAAGAAAGTCCACGGTTTCCTTCCATGTGGTTGTGTGAATCATGTTTATGCCTTGTTTGGCTAGGGCGAACATTGCTCCCCAAACGGATGCGGGGTTTATTCTGCTGAACTTGTAGATCATTGGAAAATATCCTTCAATCAGAATGAACGGTTTCGGGTATGCTTCCTTCAGAAGGAAAAGCTGGTCGAAAAGATATCTT
This sequence comes from Candidatus Bathyarchaeota archaeon, assembly GCA_003601835.1. Taxonomy (GTDB): domain Archaea; phylum Thermoproteota; class Bathyarchaeia; order Bathyarchaeales; family DTEX01; genus PIYB01. The sequence goes on along the minus strand of PIYB01000030.1, from coordinate 4,455 downwards.
CGGGTAAGCGTGTAAACAAAGTCCTGAACCGTTTTCCGTTCAAACGCACATTCATCCGAGATCACGTAGTCACCTTTCTCGAGAAACTGCACTCTTACGTTGGCTCCGTGTTCCCTTAAGCCTTTGATGATTTTGGGGGCGCCGCTTGCCTCTCTGCTGTCAACGATGATTGTCGGCTGTTTCACATCACGGTCTTTCCTGATGTAAGGAATCAAAGTTTCAGATCCAGACATATTAACCAGTCTTCCTTAACCATACTGTTATCCGGCACTAAAACTTGAATGTTACCTCCTTAGGGGCCAGACGTATCTTTCCTTTGAGCTTCATCTTTTGAAGCTTGAACCCGTGGAACACTCTTATTTTCTTTAACTTTTCAATTGGTTTCCCATCAAGGCTTCGAAGAGTAAAAAGCATGGACGTACAAAATTCCGTCCCAGCTCAAAGCATGAAAAGTGATGAACGGTGTCTTAAAGCCTCTTCTGCCAGAAAAATAGACTTGAGAAAACTGTGTTCTTGAACCTCGGTTTGGTTTGTTATGTGGCATTTAAAGAAGGGGGATGCTAAGCAGACGACTTCGAGACTTGCTGATGCGGCAAGCTGCTTTATTCTACGGACACCGAGGTCCGTAAGGTCCTTTATGTTTTTGTTCCAGCATCCTCGCAGCTCAATGCAGTCCAAGCCGAGTTGCGTGGATACTTCGACGGCTTTTTCTACGTTTTGAGAGATTTCATCCGTTATTACGCCTAACTTGAACATCTAGATACACATCCACCTAACTGCTGTTCTACCTATCGTTTTGAACTCTAATAAATCTAAAAACACGTATTGAACCTTAAATTAAGCTTAACCTTGCCGGTTAGAAGTCTTCATCTGCTCTGAGCATATTTTTGTATTGTTACGTTGCCGCCAGCCTTAGCATCGAAGGTTTGTGAAGCGTTCCCTTGGTTCACTGAAACCTCGAGGAACCCTGTGCCTCCAACGATGGCAAGCGGTGTTTTCGGCGGAACATCACCGTAAGCTGCGCAAAGCCTTAGCTTCGCATGTTTGTCTCCTAACTTGAGAACAAGACTGTCCCCGTTTTCAACGTTGACCGCTCTGAGTTCTTTCGTTGTGATGTTTGTGATGATGTTGCCGAACCCGTCTATGTGGAGAATTTCGCCGTGAATTTTTTCGTCTCGAACAAGGGGCTTAACGAAGCTGGGGGTAACCGGGTTAAATATCTCCGGTCCGAACTTGGACAATGAGACTCCTTTAGCCAAATAAGCAGCAGCAGGACTGAATATGTCGCGGCCGTGGAACGTTTTTGAGATGTGCTTGAGCATGTATTCTGGGTTCGAGATTTCGTGGATACTGTTTATTCCTTCCTTTTCCGCGGCAAGCATAAGCAGCCCATTGTCCGGTCCCACGTAGAAGCTCCGTTTCGTCTTGACGACTACGGGTCTACGTTCAGTTCCGACGCCTGGGTCAACAACGGCCACGTGAACGGTTCCGGCTGGAAAGTACGGGGCAGCCTGCGCTAAAACGAAGGCTCCCATGCGTATGTTGAATTTGTCGATTTTGTGGCTTATGTCCACAATCGTTGCGTTTGGACAGATTGAGAGGAGAACGGCTTTCATTTCGGCTACGTACGGGTCTTTCAGGCCGAAGTCAGATGTCAGCGTTATGATCGGGGTGTCCCGCATCGTCGGTGCCTCTGAAAATGTTTGTTCATGAAGCCATATATACGGTTGAGACTGCTTGTCTTCGGTTTATGGAAGGCGTTGAATCTTTATATATCTAGGCTTTTTTAGGAGGCTAGATATAGCCGGTGGACATGGTTTCTCAGGACGGAAAGCCTTCCAGTTCTTTAAGAAGTTTCTTGCGTAGCCTACGTTTTTTATCGGCGGAATGCATCATTACGTGAAGGCTGATAGGTAAGACTTAATATGTCGTAGTCCGTAACGTTTGGCTTGTTTTGACTGGACGAGAGGATAAGATTTGGGTAGAAAGAAGCTGGTGATGGTTCCGGGGCCGACTAACGTTCCGGACAGCGTAATGCAGGCTATGATCAAACCGATGATCAGCCATAGGGGACCGGAGTTCAGAGCTCTTTACGAGTCGCTGACCGAGAGCATGAAGTATCTTTTTCAAACGGACGGTGACGTTTATGTCTTAACGGTTTCCGGTACGGGAGGCGTTGAATGTGTCGTCGGCAACACGGTGAACCCGGGTGACAAGGTTCTCATTCCCGTTTTCGGTCTTTTCAGCGAAAGGTTGAGGGAGGCTGTTGTGCGGAGAGGCGGCAGACCTGTTGAGCTGGCTTTAAGGTGGGGGGCTGCCCCGACATCGGATCAGATTAGAGAGGTTTTGGAAAAGGAGAAGAATGTTAAGGCTTTAGCAGTGGTCTATAACGAGACCTCTACTGGGGTTACGGTTCGTGACCTTCCGGAGATCGGTGAAATCGCCAAGGAGAATGATCTGCTGTTCATTGTGGACGCTGTTTCAATTCTAGGCGGCGATGAGCTTCCGGTTGATAAATGGGGGGTTGACATCTGTGTTACGGCAAGCCAGAAATGCATCGCTTGCCCACCGGGGTTAGCCTTGTTTTCCGTCAGCAGCAAAGCGTGGGAGACGATTGAGAAAACGAGGAGACCGTTCTATTTTGACATGGTCAAGATGCGTGAGTTCAGCGAGAGGAAGGAGACGCCTTTCACGCCGGCGGTGCCGCTTTTCTTTGCGCTCGATGAGGCTTTAAGGATTATACGTGAAGAAGGCTTGGAAGAACGGTTTAAACGGCATAAACTCTGTGCTCAAGCTTTCTACGATGCGGTTGAAGCGCTGGGGCTTCCGGTTTTTCCTGACAGGGAATTCCGGTCGAACACTGTTATCGCGTTCAAAAAATCGGCTAACATCAACGTCGGTCAAGTGCGGAGGATTATGAACGAAAAATACGATGTCACAGTCTCTGGCGGCGCAGGTAAACTCAGAGAAAACATGTTCCGAATCGGGTGCATGGGCGTCATCTCGGAAACCGAAACGTTGCTGACAATCAATGCTTTGGAGAACGCGTTGGCTGAGATAGGATACCGGTTCGAAAGAGGAGCAGGACTGGAGGCAGCTCGCCGAAGATTCCACTCATAGAACCATCTTGCCAAACAATAAAGACAAGAAACATGTCATTAACAGCCGCAGCACCGAGGTTGAAGCCTTTTTCAAAAGAGGTTCCGTGTCCCCTAAGGTTTCACAGCTAGCTGATCCTCATCTTTGATTGGAACGCCTCAGCTATTAAGGCTTCCACCTGTCTATACCTGCTGGAACAACGACAGAAAAATAAAAGACTTCTGAAGCATCAGCCATCTCAGTTTCTCTCTGCCCTTCTGTTTTTCGCTGTTGCGGTGCGCTCGGAGAAAAAATTTTTTCTTTATAAATGTTCTTTGGTTTTCTTTCGTTTCTTTCTTTTTGGCAGGTTGGGTTTTTCAGGGTTGTGGGTGAGGCTTATAGATGTTTTGATGCGTGGTTTGACGGGTGATTTTTGTGAAGGTGCTGGGGGCTTGCGGTATCTGTTGGATGCGTTAATGGGGCTCAGCATTAATCACGTCGTTCCCGGTAGCTCCGGTTTTCTTTAGAACGTTATGAGACCATGATATGTTTCCAACGCCGTGTACACAGTGCGTGTCGCTGCCGATGGAAAATTTTAATCCTTCATCTAAAGCCTTTTTGATGAAAGCAGAATATTCCTGAGTAAATTGGTCGACTCTAGATTTGGGATACCACCAGCTCATTCCGCTCATTACTTCAAGAATTTTTCCTCCTTTCTTTGCTTCTTTTATTAGGTGTTCTAAGAGCCAAGAGTCGATGTCGCTGAATAGTTTGATGGCTTTAAAGCGACCGAGGTTAAGAGGATGGGCAATAATGTCAACTTCGGGGTTTCTGCATATGCGTTCATGCATGTCCGCAAAGTATTCAAGTATCTCTTTCTTGTTAAGCTGATTAAGGTTAGAAGAGGTTTTTCCCAGAGGATCCGCAAGCACAAGATCAATGTCATGTGTTTCTTTTCCAATAGTGGACAGCGTGAGATTTTCGGTTGGGTGGATTTCTAATCCTACCAGAACGCGGATGGAAAAGTTTTTCGCTTCTTCTCTTATCTCATTCACATATCCGGAGAGGTTCTTGATTTCGTGGTAATGATCTGTTATTGCGATGGCTTCAAGCCCGTTAGTTTCTGCTTGCCTGATCATGTCTCGAATACAATTTCTGCCATCCGAATGGACACTGTGCGTATGTAAGTCAATGTTAGGTAAATCCAACTATATCCCTTCTTCACTTAATTCTAATGCACATGATTGGACGGTTATACCGTAACCTGTAACACGGTACGCATAGTGATGTTATGTCTAGCTGGGTTATTTAACCCCAACTTGAAAGAGACAAGCATTCACGAATAGAAATAAAAAAATAACGCTTTAAGCCGCAACG
>PIYB01000029.1 GCA_003601835.1 Candidatus Bathyarchaeota archaeon | reverse complement strand
AGTTCCTCTTTTTTAACCGCTTTTCACCTAAACAATTCTCTTACTGATATCTTCTAAACACGTAAACCTATAAAAACCATAACAGAAACAGCTTACGTTACGGTGCTATGTTTAGATTTTTCGGTGTTACTTTGAGATCCGCTAATGCGATGTCCGCTTCTAAGGGTTTTCTCCTTAAACATGAGAGAAACAATCGTTGGTCAAACCTTACTGTTTCATCAATCTTCAAGCCTACTCTTTCCGCCTCTTTTTTCAGCAGGCTCTCCGATTCGCCTTCAACCTTGTTAGCTATGACCCAGAATTTCTTGTTCAGGTTTAAGGCGATCTCCCTCAGCATCAACGCCAGCTCCAAAGATTCCAATGTGGGATCCACAACCGTTATTAAGCCGTCGCATACCTCTTCCAGTTTCCTGCCGGCATGCTCAACTCCTGCGTCGGTGTCAACTAGAACTATTTCATCTTTTTCTAATGCTAGATTGCCCAGCAATATCTTTGTTAATATGTTGAAGGGACAAGCGCAGCCTTCGCCGTATTCTCTAACTTTACCTATGACAACCAAGCCTATTCCTTCATCGGAAACAGAAACGTATTCCGAAGGCAACAGGTCGAATCTTACGCCTTCCTTTGCCTTAGCTAACGCCTTAGTTATGTCCGGTTCCATTCTTTCGAATTCTTCCTCATCCTTCTTTCCGCCGACATATTCTACAAGAGGCTTAGGCGGAGACACGCCTAGGAACGTTGGCAGTAACATGTTAGACTCGTCAGAATCAACCACGTAAACCTTGAATCTTTCTGACAGAATTCTCGCCGCTAAAACTGTGAGAGCTGTTTTGCCGACGCCGCCCTTACCGCACACCATGATTTTCATCGGCAGTTCACAAGCATACTTTTGAACAAATAATTAAAACTTTGTTTCAAACGTTGATGCTTCACAAGGCAGCAGTGAACATGAGAATCGCACATAGCCTCATCTAGATTTTGTTTTTATTAAAAGCTCAAGATTCACCCCGATGAACCAGCCGAAAACCGATGCCAATGCTCCGAAAGCCGCCATTAAAATCTGCGTTAGGAGGTTGAAGGTTAAGACCGAAGGTGCGCCCGCTATACCGATCAAACCTGCGATGTAGACTGCGGCCCCAGCGACAACCGAAGCCGCTATCCCTACTGTCCCGTGGATTTTTCTTCCCAGTAGGAAGCCGACAAAGAACGTGATTGGGAACACGAGGAAACTTAAGGTCATCTACATCGACCCTACGCTAACCGTTGTTGCAAAGCTTGCCCAAGGGGACATAATGGCAGTACAATGCAGTTAACAGTCTGCAACATTAATCTCTGCATGCGCCTTAAATGATATTCTCACTGAAGTAGAAAAAGATGTATGCCCAGAGAGAAACCCTAAACCGGAGAGAAGGATGTTGCCTTTCATTTTCAGCAAGATCGAAGCGGAAAAACAGAGAATCCCAAGTCAAGAAACTGAGGGAAACGAGAAAGGTATATCCTGCCTATGGCACCTACGATCTGCTTATAGAAGTTGAGTTTAACAGCACAAAAGAACTTGACGCATTCGTCTTCGAAAGTTCGAAAAATCACGGGAATAAACGAGACCGTTATGCTGTTCCGCTCGGAAATGCTGATCATGGAACTCGGCTTATAGCTAAAAGCAAAAAGGCTAACGGTGCATCATTTTTCTTAAACGGAACAACGCTTCCTCAGCCCGACCCTGCTATAACCATCTTGCCTTGTTCTTTGAATTCTCTACCTACAATCACGGTGGATGTGAATGTGACGCTTGGGATCATGCGGACCTTATCAATTATGTAGTCGAGCTGCTGCAGGTTTTCAACCTGTATTTTCGTTATAATATCGTATTCGCCGTAGATTATGTTAACGTCAGCAATGAACGGGTACTCCGCAATTGTTTTGCAAACCTCTCTTTCGCTGCCTGAACTCACCTTGCACATGACATAGGCTTTGATTTTCGCCAACGTTCTTTCCTCCTTGTATACTCTACCGTTTCACTCAAGTATAAACATATGCTTATAGTTTCTCATCCGAAGAAAGTGATATTCACCGTTTTTGAGGGATACTGGTTGGAGAAGACACTGAAATTAGCGTGGGCGTCTCAAGGAGTAATAGCTTAGAACTGCCATCACGACAGCGAGCAAGAGGAGAATGCGCAGGTCTCCGAGGGCCCTCGTGATTGCCTTGACTGCTTCACCGACCTGTTCTTTTGATGCAGTTCTTGTATTTCTGTAGGCTTCAGGCTTCTGCTGTAAATCCACAATTCATCCAACACCATTTTGATGTGGCACGAACCTTGGTTTAACGCTCCAATAATCACTGGAGAAGTGCAGGAATCCAAAGTAGCATTTTGTGGTCTGCTAGCTGAAACTGACCCGTTAATGTAGAGCACTAGATCAGTCTGGTTGTAAGTGACTGCTACGGTAACGTTTTTGTTGAATTCAATTGAAGCGTTGATTGATTTGTCGACGCCGTTAGAGGTGAAATTAAAGCACAGCTGATTCTTCTGTACGTGGAGCAGATAGTTGGTTTTCGTTCCATCCGTTTTCCCAACAACGGTGCCATTTGACGAAACGTTAAGTCTAGCAAATATCGTTATTGAACTTGCCGGCGTAGGCGACTGCGAGGAAACATCTAGGTCGTTACAGTGACGTACTTCGACGTAATCGTCGACGCCATCGAACTCTAAGGCATTACCATATTCGCCGTGCACCCAGCCATCATCAAACCCGTGCCGTGTTCCGTTATGGTTCTTCCAGCTGTCAATTCTCAATTCTCTTTTTGTTCTTATGAGAATTTTTTAAGTTTTGCTCTCTACCATACACCGAATAATGTCGTTTTCACTGTGACGACGCGATTCTCCGTCTGGCTGCTTCCAGCTTCTCCTTCGCCAGCTCCAAATATCTTATGAACTAATGTAGGTCTTCTTTTGTGCCGTCCCAACGTTCAAGCAAACCGTCTTGAGCCACGTATTCTGTCGAGTTATTTCGAAGTTTTGTGCATGATATCGATTACTATCATTGTTAATGTGGACCGTACTTTGTTGAGCCTCCGTATGCGCCAGGTCACAATATCCTTCAGCTTTTCCATCGAGTCGGCTTCAACCTTGGCTACCACATCGTAAACTCCATAGACACTGTAGGCTTCCTGTATTCCCTCAACCTTCCGAAGTTCGCTAAGAACCTCTCCTTCCGAACCTATCTCAGCATTTATCAAAACAAAGGCAATCGGCATGTTTAGCGCCTCTTCTCATATTTTCAAGTACACCTATGGATTAGTGTTCAAACTTATTAAACATTTCCGCAGAATACACAAAGCGAAACCTCAGAATCTTCGTTTTTCTCCGCCTTACAGCCGCCATTCGAAAGGATGGATAACCTTATTTTACCAGAGAAACCTATTCTTAACAGGAGAAGAACACATTGGATCCTCTCAACAACATCAAGATAAGCATAAGAAGAATAGAGGAACGCCCGCAAGACTCTTGGGTTGACATGAGCCTCAGAAAACTTAGAAAAGGGCAGGTCCGCTTTTACCGCGTCAACGATCCCTTAACCGGGCAATGGTTGTTCAAAGCTTGCTACGACGACGAAATGCGGAGAACAATAATCAAAGCTTTGAAATGCCCCCCGGGAGGCGGTTTCGTTCAGCTGGAAGGTCGCACAATGCTTTTCCAAAAAAGCCTTTTAGAAGGTTACAGCTACGATGTTATCTCTCTTTCATACCTTGACGAGGAGGAAAGGCTCCGCCGGAACGTTGTGGCGAACGCTGAGGAAGTGCCTGAAACAATATTGAACAACTTCAAGGTTGTGGACTACGAGGAAGCAACGGGAAAGAAGGCGATAGGGAAAAAACTCGTAACTTTATGCGAGGAAAGAGACGAGAAAAAGATGATAATGCTTTTCCTTCTTCAACGAGCATGGCCTATCTCAAAGGTCCAACCTGAAACAGCGGCAAGAATGAACGACCTTTTGAAAAGCATCAAAGACCTTGAAAGAGCAATGCTTAACGAGGTCTACTCAACGGCAGAGGAAAAGTTTGGACTAACCAAAGAGGACACCGATCTGATTCTTGGGCTGTTAGAGGCTGAAGGAAAAATCCAGAAGTTCGAAGAGTACGTTAAAACGAAACCTTGATGAACAAAACGGTCCTTCAACTCCAAACGGACAAGCCTTTGCATAAGGTTCCACCTAAGGTTCATTATCCTTAAATGCTCCAACTAGAAGTCTTATTTGGCAAGGTGAACCGTAACCGTGAATCTCAACGTAATAACGACCAGAGAGATGCAAGCTCTCGATGCTAACGCAGAATATTACGGAATCTCCCGGCTTCAACTGATGGAAAACGCGGGAAGAAACACAGCTGCAGAGATAGCCACCCGTTTCAACCCTAAAAAAGCAAAGATAGCCGTGTTTTGTGGACTGGGCGGAAACGGCGGAGACGGCTTCGTTACAGCCAGACACCTAGCCTGTCAAGGATTCAAAGTAACGGTGTACCTAGCCGGGAAAGCCTCACAAATAACCGATGAAGCAGCTAGAAAAAACTGGGAATCCCTCCAAGTTCTCAGAGAATCCGTCTCGCTTCACCAAATTTCGGACTCTTCCCTCATTCCTGACGTGAAAGCCAACGTCCTAGTTGATGCTTTACTCGGCACAGGGCTCAAAGGAACGCCGCGGCCGCCGATTTCGCAGATTATAAGAAAAATAAATGAGACTGATGCCTTCTGCGTTGCTGTGGACGTTCCGAGCGGAATCAACTCGGAATCAGGAAAAGTATTAGGGGAAGCCGTCAAAGCCGATCTGACCGTTACGTTGCACAAGCCGAAACCTGGGCTGTCCAAAGCGGAAAAATACACAGGTCAACTTGTTGTCAAACCTATCGGGATCCCTGAAGAATTAGAGAAGCTTACTGGCCCAGGTGACGTTAAGATCGTTGTGAAACCCCGACCTCCTGAATCTCACAAAAGTGATTTCGGCAGGCTCCTCATAATCGGCGGAAGCGAAACCTATTCCGGCGCCCCAGCGCTTGCAGCTTTAGCTGCTCTTAGAACCGGGGTGGACTTAGCTGTTGTGGCTGCTCCACGCGAAACAGCTTATGCCATTTCTTCGCTGGCGCCTGATCTCATCACTGTGAAGCTCGATGGGGAATATTTAAGCGGAACTAATATGTCTGTCGTGAGGCGACTTTTGGAGAAGGCAACAGCAGTCGTTATGGGACCTGGCTTAGGACTGCACAGAGAAACCCAAGAAGCAGTGTTGAACATTATGAAAACAGCAGAGGCACAGAAAATTCCCCTGTTATTAGATGCCGACGGCTTAAAAGCGTTCGCAACCTCCAAACACAGGATAGAGTCACCCGCTGTTTTAACCCCGCACGCCGGAGAATACGAAATATTAACCGGGACGAAGCTCTCCCAGAACGTTCAGGAAAGAATCGAAAATGTTCAGCGTACAGCACAGGATCTTGACGCCGTCGTTTTGTTGAAATCGCATGTGGACATGGTTTCAGACGGGTTCAGGGTGAAGCTGAACCTCACTGGGAATCCAGGTATGACTGTGGGTGGAACAGGGGATGTTCTTTCAGGTATCGTGGGGGCATTTTTGGCTCAAGGGGTTGACCCGTTCGAGGCGGCTGTTGCCGGTGCTTTTATAAACGGGGCGGCAGGAGACTTCGCTGTGAACGAGAAAGGCTGCCATATAGTTGCGTCGGATCTGCTTAATTGGATTCCAAGGGTCATGGAAAACCCGATGAGTCACCGAGAACTTAAGAAAGATTTTTCTTTCGGTATCTGGTGAACCATGGGTTCACTGTTGGCTTGGGATGTGAAAATTTGATGCAGCTCGACATAATTCTGCCTATCGTAATATTTACCATTGCAACTGCATCAGTTATTCTGTATCAAAGATTCGAAAAAGTCATCGCATCGCTTTTTGAGGAAAAGAAGTTCACTACGCGGGACGCTGTGTTGATGGTTGTTTCAATGGGGGTCATGGTTACGGTCATAGTGTTCATTCCAAGCCAAGCCCTTCAGATAATATTTATCGCTGCTTACTCGTACATGCTTTTCACTTTCACTTACCTTGCTCTGAAAAAATGGTTTTTTGCGCTGTTGCCGCCTGCGGCTTTTGTGGTTTCATACTTCTGGTTCTGGAACCTTTTTGTTTTCAACCTGTTCGTTGTCGTTTTCGCCATTCTCATAACAGTCTATCTTAGCAGCTTGTTCTCTTGGAAAACCGTCGGAATCTTCGCCGCACTTTTAACGGTGATGGATGTGATTCAAGTCTTCATGACGGGTCATATGGGAGAATCGGCAACCAAGATGATCCAGCTCAAGCTACCTGTGTTGATAATGTTGCCCACTTACCCTGCTGGGATGCTTATCGGTCTCGGCTTAGGTGACATCTTCCTCGCAGGGCTGCTTGCGGTGCAGACAGCAGTCAAATATGACCGAAAAGCAGGAATTTTAGTCGCAGGCTGGATAAGCATAGCCATGCTAATCTTCGAAATAGCCCTGTTCAACATCGGGTTTGCCAAATTCTTTCCCGCCACCGTTGTGGTTGTAGCTGGATGGCTGATGGGAGCAGCATCCCAACGGCTGACAAGCTTCAAGAGGTTGCCAACCAGCCGGAAAGAAGAGCGCCTAAAAGATTAGGCTATAACCCACAGACCTGTTCAGTGAACCTTGTTCTCTTGGATGTAACGTTTAATTCTTCCTAGGCCTTCCTTGATGTTCTCTTCTGACGTAGCATACGAGAACCTGATATGTTCGCCTTCACCCTTGTTCTTGTGTCCAAAATGAATGTCTGAGAGCACCGCTACGCCCGCATCATACAGCAGCCGCTTCCTGAACTCCTCTGAGTCCTCTGCTCCAACAATCTTGCACGCTTCAGTGACGTTAGGCCAGGCGTAGAAGGCTCCGCCGGGCTTTAAGCATTTTACGCCTTCTATAGAGTTCAGTCCTTCCACTATTAGGTCGCGTCTTCGTTTGAAGCTAAGCATCATCTTCCGAGACTTGTCCTGCGGTCCAGTGAGAGCCGCCAAAGCAGCGTACTGGTTCGGGTGTCCTGCGCATGAATCGGTGTTTGTGATCCACCGTGATATGTGGGGTGCTAGTTTCTCATTAGCTGCGTAGCCGATTCTCCATCCTGTCATGGCATAGGTTTTTGATGTTCCATCAACAATGATCGTTCTTTCTTGCATACCGGGGATTGAGGCTATGCTCATGAATTCTCCGTCGTGCACCATCTGCGAGTAAACCTCGTCTGAGAAAACCCACAGATCCTCATGCTCCAGAACTATGTCTGCTATTGCTTTCAACGTTTGCTTGTCAAAAACGCCTCCCGTAGGGTTCTGCGGAGAGTTCAGGATGAGAAGCTTCGTTTTCTTGCTGACTTTGCTTTTCAAGTATTCTATGTCAAAGCTGTAGCCTTTGCTTTCAAGAAGCGGAAGGGGCACAGGGACTGCTCCGTTCGCTTTTATCTGGGACTCGTAGATTGGGAATCCTGGGTTGGGATATAGCACTTCGTCGCCTTTTCCGTAGTCCGTGACTGAAAGGATGGTGTACGCTATGAAGGGTTTTGCGCCGTTTGCCACGGTGACCCATTCAGGTTTAACGTCGATTCCTCTTGTTTCAGAAAAATATTTGGCAACAGCTTCTCTGAGCTCGGGGATTCCAGGGGAAGGGGTGTAGCCTGTTTTGCCTTCTTTTATCGCTTTGATCGCGGCTTGTTTTATGTGTTCAGGGGTGTCGAAGTCGGGTTGGCCTATGCAGAAATTCACGATGTCTTTTCCTTGGCGTAGGAGCTCGTTCACTTCTTTTAGGACGACGAAGGCGTTCTCAGTACCTAGTTCTCGTGTTCTCTCTGAAATTTCAACCATGTTCTCGCCTACCACATAGTTTATGCTAAGTTGTATAGGGGTTTACCGCATTTATTCTGCGGCACTTATTCAAAAGGTTTTCGCTTGTTGTTTGCAAAAATTTGTGAAATGGATGGCTGTCAACGGAGAGATTTTGGTGCAGACGGGTTGCTTGGTCCGAAATGTTTCAAGATGACTAGGTTTTCTCTGTTGCTTTCGTTTATTATTGTAACGCCGTCTTTTGCTGCTTCAACCGTTACAAACAGCTCGTCGTTGGTGAGCTCTCCGTATCTTATCATGGTGGGCGCTTCAACGGTGAATCTGCCTATTCTGCCGTGTCCCTGAATGACGACAAGCCCGTAAGCTGCCTCATCTCTTATCGTAACCGTCGACTTGGGAAACACTGTGAGCTCTTTCGCAGAGAACTCCTCAGCTCCATAAACGATCCATTTTTGCTCGTAACCATTTTTCCTGGTTTCCTCAGGGTTTTCAGTGAACCTAGGTTCCAAGTAATGGTGCCTTTCAAATTCGGGGTCAACGTTAGCTTCCCAATCTATCATGTCAACAATATAGTCTAGGTCGTCACGGTGTTCTTCAGGAACATTTTTGACCAGAAGCTCCCAAGACACTGGTCTTCCCTCAAGCATAGACTGGAACATGGCGAAGACGTCGGAGGCTTTCTGAACCTCGTACGTAACAAGGGTTCCAGGCGCATGCAGGATTCCCGCAGGGATCAACCATCCTGTGCCTGGTTTAAGACGATAGGCTCTTGAAAGATAAAGGATACCGTTGTCACCCTCGTTCCATCTCTGCAAGCAGCGTTTCACGTCTTCCTTTGTTGTTCCAGGGTTTAACCCGAAAAACGTGTATGGAAACCTTCCTTCGATCACGTTAAGTTGAACAGGGAAGTAGTAGGCTTCAGGCTTGGATGCTTGTCCAACCAAACGAGCATGCTTCTCCATCTGGTGAAGATGATGCGGGATGGGACTCGCGTTGTCAAAGAATTTTGTTAAAACAGTCCAACCGCCATACTTTCGCATAACGTCCTTTCCAAGCAACACTTCTCCAAGCTCGCTGATGGCATCCTTCAAGAGAACCTTCCGTTTCTCACCGTTTTCCCCGTCAACGATAACGTAGCTTAACCCTTCATCCTCAGGCGCTCCCGGATTGTCAGCGTGGGTTGTGGAAGCCAGCCACCTTTCATCTATGCCGCCACGGTGAACCCCAAGAGCATACAGATCTTGTGGCGCCAGCTTCAGTCTTCCACCGGGGGTAAGGAAGTCTCTTGGAACCCACGTTGGAGCTAATCTAAGGATTCCCGCCCCGTCTTCAACAGCCTTCTTGACAAGATTCTCTACATTCACAGTTCTCACCGCATCTTATAGAAAAGCGTCATTCACTATAAAAGATTGCATGATCCCGGGATGAACCGACTACGATGTTTCCTTTTTTCAAACGGCATCGCATGAGCAACAGATAAAAGCCTCGGAACTTTCATTCAGTTCAGCGTGAGCATGGTTATGGTTCGCGAAACACATGTACACGGTGAGACTCTTTACGTTTGCGAGTTCTGCGGTCTTCTATACAAAGAGAAATACTGGGCACAGCGATGTGAAGCATACTGCAAGGAACACAACGCCTGCTCCTTAGATATCATGCAACACGCTGTCCATATAAAGGCTGGAGATAAAAAGCCGCCGAAAGCATTGGCTCTCTTCTCAGGAGGCTTGGATAGCATGCTTGCCATAAAGGTGGTTATGGATCAAGGTGTTGAGGTTGAGGCTGTTCACTTCATGAACCCTTTTTCTGCCCATAACGAAAATCTTGTCAAGGAGTTTTGTGAGGAAGTAGGCATCAAGCTTCACCAGGTTGCACTGGGTCAAGAGCTGCTCGACATCGTGGTCAAACCTAAACACGGTTACGGCAGTCAGCTCAACCCGTGCATAGACTGCAGAATACTGACATTAAGAAAAGCTAAAGATCTCGCTGAAAAGATTGGCGCCGATTTTCTGGTCACAGGCGAAGTCTTGGATGAAAGACCTTTTTCGCAGAGAAGAGAAACGATGCTGCTGATCGAGAAGGAAGCCGGGCTGGAAGGAAAGATTCTGAGACCTTTATCTGCTAAGCTGCTTCCTGAAACAACAGCGGAGAAACAGAACCTGATTGACCGAAAAAAGCTCTTAGCGATAAGGGGAAGACGCAGGCTACCGCAGCTAAGGCTGGCGGAGAAACTGAGGATCAAAAGATACTTAAATCCGTCCGGAGGCTGCCTTCTTACGGATCCAAGATTCGCTGAACGTCTCAAAGAACATTTGGCGCATGAAGAGAAGCTGACCATGACGGATGTTGCGCTTCTAAGGTTGGGACGTCACTTCAGAATAAAAAATGTTAAGGTAATCGTCGGAAGAAACAAAGAGGAAAACGAGAAGATCCTCTCAATTTCAGGTCAAAACGGAAACTTCGTTCAGATGGAAGTCACCGACTACATGGGACCCGTAACTCTGCTGCTTGGAAAACCGGATTTCGAGACCGTTCAAAAAGCAGCGGCAATCACAGTTCGATATTCAGACGCCCCTTCCGGAATTCCCGTAAGGGTACGATACGCAACAGCCAAAGGGGAACGGGTCATAAAAGTCCAAGCAGCTTCAGATGATGAACTGAGACAATTCAGCATCCAAAAAAGTGCAGCATCAAAACGAACAATTGGGCATAGATGATATTTTTTATTTGGTTACAACTTGACAGACTCTCGGACAGTTTTTACTTGGCAAGAAGACATTAAGAAAAAAGGGAAACTGGATTGACCGACTTCGTCTAATCATTTTATTTTCGCACGTACTCGCGGACCTTCTTCCCGCAGCACTCATAAAGTTTGATGCGGACCTTCGTGCTTAAGTCCCATTCCTTTATGGGGTCGGTGAGCTCTTTTCCACATATTGGACATTTCATTTTGGTTAAATCCCCATTCTTGTATGTATTTCTTTGCTTTTATAGTTTCGTATGCCTATTCCACAGAGCAGAAATCTTCGTTTCGTCTTTAGGTTGACGAGTTAAGACACGTGATTGTTAGGAACGATCAAAAAGATAAGATGGATAGGGGCTGGATGAACGGTATGTGCCTTGTTTTTCGTTTGATTCTTAACCGCTAGATTATTTCATGGCAAACAGGAGCAATTTTTTGAGGTATAAAACTGCTCATCGTTTTTCGTAATTTACACAAAAACTGGGCGCACTGCGCAGCACTTCGAGGCAACAGTTGTTTCAGTGATTACGAGATCCAAGCCCGGATAAGCGCCATACTTATAAAGGATTTTTGCATTTAGGTTGAACTATGTCTGCAACATCGCCGCTCATTAAGCTTAGAGAGGACCAAAAAAGAATCGAGGAGATACTTAAGGAACTGGAAAATCAGAAAAAAGAGATTGACGCAAAATACGCTTCGGTGCTTGAAGAAGAAAACAAGTTCCTTGAAGAATTCCGCAAATGCCGTGACCCTTATCAGTACAGCCGCCTCGAAATAAGGGTGAACGCTGTTTCACGGCGAAGAAGAGAGCTGGAAGTAAAAAAACAGGAGATAGATCGGAAAATCCGAGGTCACCAAGAGGAACTGAAAAAAATCAAAGCAAGAATCGAATACATGAAACCGAAAGGTGAACTCGTAACATACAAAGAACAGTAAACCATCGGTTTAACTGAAACCAGAAAATCTACGCTCCGTTATCCGTTCTTCTAGGAAAACTTTATCTCCATACTTTGGTTTCTAGAAACTTGAGCTAAAGTCTAAACAAGATGAGGATGAGCCGGATGGATGTAATCGTTGTTATGCTTGACAGTTTAAGAAAAGACCACGTAGGATGTTACGGAAACGATTAGATTCACACGCCTAACATAGACAAACTTGCAAAAGAAAGCGTTGTGTTCACACGAGCCTTCCCTGAAGCTCTTCCAACAATCCCCGTTCGAAGAAATGCACACAGAGCTGCGAACATTCCCGAACACGGGTTACGTGCCGAAGAAAGGGGATAACGTGAAGATCCCGGGATGAGAACTTTTCGGACATCGTCACCTGGTTTTCGGGCGTATCTTCAAGCATGAAAAATACTTGACCGCTCTTTACTGTTCAACCTATCACATGTTCAAACCTTCAATGAACTTCCACCGAGGATTTACTCATTAGGAATGGATTCGCGGTCAAGAGCATGACCCGTACAGAACCCCGCTTAAAGGAGACATAGAAGACCTGAAGAACCTTCCATGCGACTTGGCGTACGACTGTGTTGGACACAGGTTAGCCGGCTGCTTGGCTAACATGCAGGACTGGAGAACCGAGGAAGACTGGTTCCCCGCGAGAACCTTCGGAAAAGCCATCGAATGGCTGGAAAGAAACCGGAGATAACTGAAAAAATATACAAGCGGGTACTGGCGGACGCTGGAGGTGATTTACCGCGTTACCAGATCCGTCGACCCAGTTTGCCGTAGTACGATTCAGCCTGGATATAAGCCTCAGGGGATGTGGGCAATCTCCTCGTATAATGGGCAGCTGCCATTCGCCATAGGAGCGATGATCGATTTCCCTATAAGCTCGTGTTCACCATGGTAGAATCCGTGGTCACTTGTGAATATAATGGCTGTGTCATCAGTGAGCCCTAAATCCTCAACCTTTTTCAGAAGCATGCCCACTCAACGGTCAACCAGCATTGCCTCACCGGCGTACAATGCTCTACAATGTTTGAGTTCTTCCTCAGTCAAGTAGTCGCAGGGTCCGTAAACGGGGTAGGTCACCTCTTCACCTTCGTATCCCGGGTCGTACATGTCCATATACCATCTTGGCGGGTCCCAAGGTTCATGCGGATCGAAGGTGTCCACATGCAAGAAGAACTTTTCATGTTGATCATAATTGAGCTCTAACCAGTGTGCTGCCGCCGTCATGGTTTGTGCAACAAAATAGTCTGCTTCTGAACGGCGTAAGGCAACATTACGCAGGTACTGTGTAACGGCTCTTTCTTTATGTCGAAGCTTGTTTGGATCACACGGCATCTTCACCTTTCTCGGAGAGGTTCCTAGTCTATCGTTTTCTTGACCTCTTATCCAAAGCCAACCGTCGAATCCTCTGTCATAGTTAAACCCGTCCTTCAACATGTGCGGCGTGTCAACAATCAGCTGAGTTACGCATCCAGCCTGTCGAAGCAACTGAGAAAGAACCAGCTCGTTCCTAGGCAAAGGAACCCACTGAGAGTATGTGAAAGTGCACCGTCCCGTGTAAACGTCGTGGCGGTGCGGAACGGTGGGAAACGAAGCCACATAAGCTCTGTCGAAAACCGTGGACACTTTTCTGCAAGAGCGTCCAGATTCGGCGTTTTAATCCATTTGTTTCCGTAACATCCAAGATGGTCTTGTCTGAAAGTGTCGGATATGATCAGGGATCACATTCATCTTGTCCATCCTCCTTTCTTGTTCAGTCACCTAAGGTTTTATGTTTTTTGCGCCTGAAAAAACTGGAACGGAACACGTCAGCCTCATTATGAAATCTCACCTTGACGCATCTTATGTCTCCAACGTAAAGACGTAAACTAAGCAGCCACGTAAGATGCAAGTCGTTTTCTTGAAGATATGGGTTTATATGGAGCGATTCGTGTAACAATCAAGGGTGGAAAATGTGGAGCGCGCAGAGGCAGTCAAAGCTGCTGAAGCGACGCTTCATGAAGCTGGCTTTAAAGTTTCCCAGAGATGTACGTCTCGTCCGAGCTGCTTTGATTTTGCCGCTAGAAAAGAAGACATAACGGTCTTTCTCAAGGTTTCCCCTGATATCAGGGACATAGGTCCAAATGACGCTTGGGGGCTGAAAACGATCTCCGAATGCCTGAGCTGTTCTTTGCTTTTCATCTCTGACATAAACGATGAAAAACCACTTAGGGATGACACTGTTTACTCGCGATATGGCATCTACACGATAACGACAAAGACGTTTGAAGATATAGTGCGAGGTTCCTTACCGTTGATTGAGGCAACTCCTGGCGGATATTACGTAAGAATAGACGGCAACAAACTTAGGGAACGGAGACATGAGCTAGGTCTTTCAATCGGGAAGATAGCTGAGATGGCTGGAATCTCAAGGAGCTCCCTGTACAGTTACGAGCGGGAAATTACGCGTGCCTCTGTGTCAGCAGCATACCGTCTAGAACAGATTCTCGGTGTACCGCTCGTCAAGACAATAAACATATTCAAACCGGATCCTCCGAAAACCGAAACACGGAGGCTCTTCAACAATTTCATGAAGGCTCGAAACCGTCTCCTGCACTCGGTCATCAAAAAACTTTCACAATTCAATCTGAAAGTGTCCATAGTGAACAGAGCTCCATTCGATTTTGCTGCTTTCTGCCCAGAAACCCGGCTCAAAATAATCGGGGGTCTGTTCAAGCGGCAGGATAAACGTTCAAAGATGCGAATAGAGGAGATCATAAGTCTAAGCAGCATAATTGATGCGAAACCTTTTCTGCTAAGCGATAGAAGGATAGCTATCTCGCATAACATCTCATTCATCGATCACAACGAGATCACCAAGACAAGTAGCCTTGAGGAACTAACATCGCTGCTTTAAAACAGTCGTCTCTGCAATGCGTTACGTTCAGTTTTGATTCTTTTCGCCGGTTTCCAAGATTTCCGAACGAACTTCGGGTAAAACCCGTAGGTTTCTACCCATTTCTCCAGAAACCTTATCGTCTTAGGGTCGGAAGCATACCCAGATCCAAGGTCTCCATATTCTTTTCTGATCTCGGCAATTGCCTTGTCACGTTCAACCTTAGCTATGATGGAGGCAGCTGAAACCACAGGGTAAGTGGCGTCCGCTTTGTGTTCCGACACTATTTTCACCTTGAAAGAAAGTTCCTGCGCAATGTGCTGTGCAAACCTTTCAGGAACAACATCGGAAGCATCAACGTACGCGATGTCAGGCTTCAATGCGCTTATGACCTTAGCCATCGCCTGAGCTTCAAGCCGGTTCAGACGGTGAAGCTTGCCGCCGGTTTCAACAACCTTATCGATCTGAGCTGGTGACAGTCTCACTATGTGATGGTTTCTGACGGTTTTAATGATCTCTGTTGCAAGGCGTCTTCTTTTAGCAGGCGAGATGACCTTAGAATCTTTCACTCCTAGATTTATCAACATGTCTAGCTCCTTCTCGTTAACAAGCACCCCAGCTATGACTAGGGGTCCTATGACTGCACCTCTGCCTGCATCGTCAACTCCGCAAATCAGCATACATGCAACCTTGGACAACTAATGAACTTGGGCAAAGAATAATGTTTGCATCAATCGTTGGCAACATCTGTATAGATTTTCTCAGCAACAAGTCTAGGAAGTATACCTCTGTTGGTTCTTGTCACCTCAACGATCTTCACGTCGCCTCTTTTCTTGATTGCATCTACAAGGGGGTGCCTAGCTCTGCGATGGATTACTCCGAGAACTGTTTTGTTGCTGTTCAGCGCTTTAACAACGGCGTTTCGGAAAGCAGATGAGAACAGTTCCATCGGTCCAACCTCGTCGATCGCAACGACATCAGCAGTCTTAATAGCGTTCAAGACAGCCTTTACACCGATAGCGTCAAGTTCTGAAAGGCACACAGTGTACCTGCCAATCTTCGGTCCGGTTGGCTGTCTAACGTGCGCCAACCATCCTTCTCTTCCATTTTTCAGGTCAGTGATCCTGAATCCTATTCTAGAACCGTTTTCACGGACTTCTTTGCTGATCATTCCGCCGACGGTTAAGCCTCTTTTCTTCAGCTCTTCAATTGTTTTTAACAGAACGGTTGTTTTTCCAACACCGGGTTGTCCGGTTAAGAAAATGACTTTCCTTCTCAACGTTATCCCACGGGTTTAACTGATAGGAATCACAAAAAGGATGGGCTTCATACGCCTCTGTTTTCTCTTTAGATTGAAGAGACAGATTAGAACTGTTGAAGTATGTCTTTTTCTTCCATTATGTTGTTACAGTAGTGGCACCTGA
>PIYB01000028.1:1179-23978 GCA_003601835.1 Candidatus Bathyarchaeota archaeon | reverse complement strand
ACCCTAAAATTCTTCTTCTCGATGAGCCAACTGTGGGCATGGATCCTCATATCAGAAAGGCGATGTGGGATCTCATACTTCGGTTTAGGGATGAAGGAAAATGCATAATCCTCGCAACTCACCATATGGAGGAGGCTGATATTCTCTCGGATAGAGTTGCAATAATTGACGCGGGGGAAATAAGGGCTGAGGGTAATCCTGAAGATCTAAAGAGGACTTATGGACCTAAATCTGTCATAAATCTGGAGTTGTTTGAGGCTGGTCGAGACTTGCATGAGATTCTTAAATGTTATGCGTCCAATGAAGGTGTGATCATTAAGGAGAATTATGTTAGGGTTCATGTGGATAACCCGGAGAGATCTGCCCCAAGAATAATTTCATCTTTGATGTCTCATGGGTGTAAGTTGAGGCTCTTGCGGATAGAAGCTCCGACCCTCGAAGATGTATTTTTAAGACTTACTGGGAGGAGGCTCTCGGAATGAGGTGGAGCGTTATCAGGGCATTCACAATTAAAGACTTAAAGCTCGGGTTTAGAAGTAAAGAGGCTTTATTCTGGATATTTGTGTGGCCGATAATCTTGATCCTCATGACAGGATACATCTTCATCCCTCCAGCTGCTGGTGGTCCACTGACCCTCGACATAGGTGTAGTAAATCACGATCTGGACTCTGCATATCCAATGAACGGGTCTCTATTCCTCCATATACTTGAAATAGCCGAATATAATGGGACACGGCTATTTAATGTAAGAAAATACGAGAACGAAACTTTAATGGCTAATGATGTCAAGGCCGGTCTGCTGGACGGAGGGATCAATATACCTGAAGGCTTTGGAAGAAACCTAATTTTAGGTCAAGCTGGGCTTGAGATCTACGTTGGGGTTAGAGATGTCCAGACTGCACAGATAACTGAAGCGATTCTTAGAATGTTTATCCATGAAATGAATAGAGCTATGTTGGAGATGAAAGGAATATATGCTCCGATCAACGCCTCTTTCATAGATGTCAAGCCTAAAATATTTCAGACCAGAAGCAGCATCATCGGATGGTACACCATAGGCGCTGTTGGAATGGTCATCCTATACGGCGGGCTGAACTACGGTTCTTTAATGATCTTAGAGGAGAGGGAGCGCCGAACCCTTAGAAGACTTCTTTCATCCCCTATGTCAGCTGCAGATATGATGGTTGGAAAAACAATATCTAGCGTGCTAATATTAAGCCTTTCAGCAGTAACATCGATAGTCTTCGGGATGTTCTTCTGCGAGGCAAAGATCCTATGGAGTCCTTATAAGCCTGAAGACTGGGTTATACCTCTCCTAATGTTTTCAGTGACTTTAATGACGATAGGCCTTGGCATGCTGCTGGCTCTCATAACTAAAAGTGCAAGAGCCGCCTCAAGCTTATCAACGATACTGGGACTCATGCTATCCTTCACCGCAGGGATATGGTTTCCAAAGACTTGGATGCCGATCTGGCTTCGCATCTTAGCGGACATTTTTCCAGTGACGTGGGCGATGGACATTGTAAGAGACATAATGGTCTATGAGGCTGGAATAATTAGGGTGGCGCCTGGCCTCCTCAGAGTTCTCATAGCAACAGCGGTGATATACATGATTGGGGTTATCAGCTACAGGAAAACCCTCAGGAGATATGCTGAGACGTAGCTTCCCGTAAGCAAAGGACTTTCTGGTTGAGGAGACCGAGAAAATTCTGCTTTTTGTTGTTGACACACTTCGAGCTGACCATCCAGGATGCTATGGACACTTCAGAGCCTCTGCGAAGTCCGCCGACCCACGGACATTCATACTTGTCAAACAATGCGCGGCTACCTTCCTTTCCTAGCGAACATCCGGTCGATGAAAGGTTTCAGCTTCGCGTTTTCCGCCTTTATTCTTTCTTTTCCAATCTCCTTCATCTTAGCCGCCATGTCCCGTATGACTTCAGCGAATTTGACGCCTTCAGCCGCTGAAATGTACTCAACCCGGAACCGGTCAGGGGTCAAACCGAGCTTCTCCAGCATCTTGGCAAGCGCTTCCATACGCGCCTTCATCTTCCAGTTTCCATCAATGTAGTGACAGTCGTACGGAAGGTGACAAGCCCCAATGAGAACCATGCCTGCGCCCTTCCTGAACGCTTCGAGAACAAAGTCACGGTCAACACGCCCTGAACACATGACCCTTACAACCCTGAGGTTTGGCGGATACTCAAAACGGCTTGTCCCCGCCAAGTCAGCCCCCGCGTAAGAACACCAGTTGCAACAGAAACCCATAATCTTGTCCTCCGGATTGTTCTCCAACGCAGCCTCAATCTGGGCAAAGACCTGGGCATCCGTGAAATGCATCTGCGTTATGGCGTCAGCAGGACACTCAGCCACACAGGTTCCACACCCATGGCACATGGCGGCGATCACTTCCGCCGGTTTCCCGGGTTCAGCTCTTATGGCGCCGTACGGACATTTTCTTGCACATATACCGCATTTAACCCGGGTGTTTCTGCATTTCTCCGGGTCGACAACTGAAACTATTGGTTCAATCTTCACGGAAGGCTTCGAAAGAATCGTTGCCGCCCGTGCAGCTGCCCCGCTTCCCTGAGAAACGCTGTAAGGTATGTCTTTAGGTCCTTGGCAGGCTCCAGCCAAGAAGATTCCGTCAACCGGCGTGTCGATTGGCTTCAGCTTCGGGTGGCTTTCCATGAAGAAACCGTCTGTGCCGCGTGTAATGTTCAGGATTCTTGAAACTTCAGCTGCGTCGTCGCATGCCTTTGCAGCGGTGGCTAGAACCACCATTTCAGCTTCCAGTTCGATGGGTTCTCCCAGCAACGTGTCCTCTGCGCGGATGATTAGATTCTTGTTTTCAGGAACCTCAAGGATTCTCGAAACTCTTCCCCTTACGAAGTTAACACCCATCTCCCGGGCTCTCATGTAGAACTCTTCGTAGCCTTTAAAGTTGCTTCGCACATCCATGTAAAAAATGTAAACCTCAACATCCTGCCCGTAATGTTCCTTCAGCTGAATCGCGTGCTTAAGCGTGTACATGCAGCAGAACCCTGAACAGTAAGGATACTTGTTTATGTCCCTTGAACCGACACATTGTATGAACGCCACAACCTTCGGTCTTTTCCCATCTGAAGCTCGGATAACGTGCCCGCCGGTTGGACCAGCAGCTAAGATAAGCCTTTCAAACTCCAAACTCGTTATGACGTTGCTGTACTTGCCGTAGCCGTAAACGTTGCCTTCCTCCGGCAGATAGATGTCGTAGCCGGTTGTCACAATTATGGTGCCGACCTCAAGCTCAACCTCTTCCGGTTCCCTGCTGAAATCTATGGCTTGCCGGTCTCCGCACGCATCGACACACTTGTAACATTCAATGCAGTAATCCTTGTTGATGCGGTAGATCAAAGGAACCGCCTGATCAAACGGAACCGAGATGGCTTTCCTAACCCCCATGTTCATGTCCCATTCATTCGGGTACTCAATAGGGCAGACATCCCGGCATTCCCCGCAGCCCGTACAGTTTTCCTCAATCACGTACCGCGCGTTTTTCCGAAGTTTAACCTTAAAGTTGCCCACGAACCCTTCAACACTCAGAACATCGGTGAAAGAAAAAATCTCAATGTTCGGGTGCCTTGAAACATCAACCATTTTTGGACCTTCAATGCAGATGGAACAATCCAGCGTCGGGAAGGTCTTGTCAAGCTGCGCCATGTGCCCCCCGATGCTTTCCTTCTTCTCAACCATGTAGACCTTGAAACCCATCTCCGCCAGGTCCAAAGCCGCGTTTATCCCTGCGATGCCGCCGCCGAGAACCAACGCTTTGTTGGTAACCGGAACCTCTATCGGCTCCAAAGGTCCAAGAAGCCTAGCTTTAGCAACAGCCATCTTAACAATGTCCTTCGCCTTCTCCGTTGCCGCCTCAGGCGTGCTTGGGTGACACCAAGAACAATGTTCCCGGATGTTAGCCATCTCGAAAAGGTAAGGGTTCAAACCGGCTTCAGACACTGTTCTGCGGAAAGTGAACTCATGCATGCGCGGGGAACAGGCAGCAACAACAACCCGGTTAAGATTGTGTTCCTTGATAGCCTTCCGGATCTCTTCTTGACCGGGATCGGAACATGTGTACCGGTTGTGAACAGCGTAGACAACATCCGGCAATGTACGGGCGTATTCCGTTACTGCTTCAACATCAACTACTCCTGCAATGTTGAGACCGCAATGGCAAACAAAAACACCTATTCGTGGACCCTGACTCATCCGTCATCCCCCTTTTTAACCGACACGCCTCCTCACCGTTTCACGAACCTTCGCCGTTAGTTTGCTTCTCAACTCTTTCGTAACGCCTTTCGTTGAAGTAAGCTTCTCAAGAGCCTTGTTCCAAGCTCCAGAACGAACAGGCGTGTGAAGAACCGAGCTCCGGTCGAGCTGAATCGCCTCTTCCACCGGGCAGACGATCCGACATACGCCGCAGTATATGCAGCAGAAATCATCAACCTCAACTTTTCCGTCGTCAGAAACATTCAAAACCCCAGGTATTGGACAGACGTCTACACAATCTCGGCATCCTTCAGGACACTTGTCTGTGTTAATTTTGATGAATCCGGAGACAATCTTTCTCACAGTGACGGCGTTATAGGGGCATTTAACCTCACACAACCGGCATCCTGGACAATGTTCTTCATCGACCTCGACCTTCACAGTTCCCGTCGTCTTGTCTGCACTTACTTTTATCAGTTCAAACGGACAAGCGTCCTGACATTCTATGCAGTCCACGGGGCATTTCGTTTCGTCAACCGTGATGTCGTGGATAACCTTGGGAAAACTCTCCTTTTCCACAACGGGAATAACATTCTCGCCGTTTACTGTCAACGTGAACGCGCCGAACGGACATATCGCTGTGCAAATCCCGCAAAATGAACATTTGTTTTCGTCCACCGTGATACTAGGCGGATTAAGGTTTTCACCTTCAACCTTAACGGGTTTCACCGTTTCTATGGCTTCTCTGGGGCAGACAATTCCGCAGATTTCGCATCCGATGCACCAGTTTTTTTGAAGAACCAGACGATAATGTTTGGTGTACATGATTCGCTCGACAAGAAGCTCATTTTCGCTTTCCTTTTTTAACAGCTTCATGACCATGACAGTCTCTCCCATCCCGGGGATACAAGCCAAACTGCATGTGGGTCCTGAAAGTTTACGAATATATCTAGAGACCTCAATAATAACTTTGTGTTCTCTGCTCCAAACAAAGATTCCAAAGATTCACCATTACAGCTTTTTATTAGTAAAA
This sequence comes from Candidatus Bathyarchaeota archaeon, assembly GCA_003601835.1. Taxonomy (GTDB): domain Archaea; phylum Thermoproteota; class Bathyarchaeia; order Bathyarchaeales; family DTEX01; genus PIYB01. The sequence goes on along the minus strand of PIYB01000028.1, from coordinate 18,697 downwards.
AACACTGCGCAAACACTTCATCCTCACGGGCACAGCGAAAACAAAGGTTAACTACTTGCTTTTTCACTAAGCATCGGGTGAAAGGTTAATAAGCGCCGCCATTCTAGAGTCGAATAAAATTGAGCTATAAGCGAGTAAAAACGATGAAAACCCTCGGATTAATCGTTAACCCAATAGCGGGAATGGGTGGAGCCGTAGGATTAAAAGGAACAGACGGCAAACGCATTCTGGAAAAAGCAATCGTTCTCGGCGCCAAACCCATAGCCCCCGCAAGAGCAGAACTTTTCCTTTCCCGTTTGAAACCGTTCAAAGACAAAATAGCCATTCTTGCAGCTGCAGGAAACATGGGAGAATACGAAGCAAACAACGTTAGCTTCAAATGCACAATTGTTGGAGAAGCCAAAGCAGAAACCACCCCGGAAGACACGAGGAGAGCTACAAAAGAACTGATGAAACGAGGTGTGGACCTGCTTGTTTTCTGCGGCGGAGACGGCACAGCAAGAGACGTTATGGACGCGGTTGGTAACAAGATTCCGGTCGTAGGCGTACCGACAGGCGTGAAGATGCACAGCGCAGTTTTCGCTGTTAACCCCGAGTCAGCAGCCAGAATAGCAACAAGATTTCTCTTGGATAATCTGCCTTTGAAGGAAGCGGAGGTTATGGACGTTGATGAAGAAGCGTTCAGACAGGGACGCCTCTCCGCGAAACTGTACGGTTTCATGCTGGTTCCTTACGAACCAAGGCTTCTTCAAACCACGAAGATTGCAAGCCCAATCACGGAGGACGAGCTGCGTAATCAAGCCGCCATAGCCGTCTACCTAACAGAAGAAGTTTTGAAACCTGATGTTATCTACATTCTCGGACCAGGCACAACAACTCGGACGATAACCGATCTCCTTGACCAAAAGAAGACTCTTCTAGGCGTGGACCTACTGCGTAACGGAAAGATCATAGCCCACGACGCAAACGAGAAACAAATCTTGAGGCTGATCGAAGGCAAGGACGCTAAGATAATCGTCACCCCGATCGGTGGACAAGGATTCATCTTCGGAAGAGGAAACCAACAGATCAGCCCCGCTGTCATAAGAAAAGTGGGCAAGGACAACATAATTGTCATCTCCACGAAAAGCAAACTTAGACAAATCAGAAAACTGAAGGTTGACACAGGCAGCCCCGAGCTCGACCGGGAACTGCGGGGACACATACGGGTGATTACAGACTACAGAGAAGAACACGTAGTACCCGTCGAATAAACAAAGAACAGACGCCAGATTCATGGATAAAAAAATTGTCCCTTATGATGCTGAATAAAATGTGTACATCAATATCGAAACATGGATAATCTGTCTGACCAAACGTCTACGGCGACAGAATAAACCCTTAAGATAAAGGTCTTTCGGAATCCTTTTTTGGGCTTTATTCAGAAAAACAAATGCATCGAACAGGCGTATCGAATTAGACAAACAATGGATTGTCTGGTGGAGATCTTTGCTTCGGACTGAAATTTTTCTGCTGAAATTATTGGACAAAAATTTGGCCCTAAATTGAGGCTGTTTCAGCCGCCTTTTCCGCTTTTTCTATTTTTGGACAATTTATTTAGCCTTTACAGCCTCGAAACCTCTGTTTAGCCGTGTTCACCGTTATAAAATTATAAGTTCAACCGTCTAAATCAATGAGGAAGATTTCTGCGCCGATCGCGGGAGAAGACGAGCATGGTACAGGTCGAGAACAAAAAGGAGCTGCTTAAGAACGCTTTTTCAGGAAGCAGCCGGAAAGCTAGAGAAGTAGCTATCGATGTCATAGAAGCGTCATTAAAAGCCGTCGACCCAAGAGAGGTAATCAAAGCAAAGATCAATCTGTCAAACGCAACACTCAATGTAGACGGACGAACCTTCAACTTAAGACTGTTCGAAAAAATAATCGTTGTAGGCGGAGGCAAAGCCGGGGGACCAATGGCTGAAGCATTAGAGGAAACGCTGGGCGACCGCATAGAAGAAGGCCTCATTGTGGTTCCAAAAGGAACCGCAAGCCAGTATCACACGAAACGGATAAGATTTCATGAGGCAAGCCATCCCATTCCGGACAGGTCAAGCCTAGAAGGCGCACAGAAAATAATGGATCTAGCCAGCAACGCTGAGGAGAACAGTTTGGTTATCTGTCTCATCTCCGGCGGGGGCTCAAGCTTGATGACTCTACCTAAAGCTGGAGTAAGCCTCAGCGACATGCAGAAAATGACGGATCTGCTGTTGAGATGCGGAGCAACCATAAGGGAGATAAATACTGTTAGGAAGCATGTGTCCGCTTTTAAAGGAGGACAGCTGGCTAAAGCAGCCTATCCGGCTACGCTTCTCTGTCTGTTGCTTTCTGATGTGTTAGGTGACCCGCTTGACGTTATAGCCTCAGGCCCCACTGTGCCGGATACAACGAGCTACGATGACGCAGTTAATGTTCTGAAAAGACACAACATCTGGGACAAGGCTCCGCAGTCAATCAGACGCATTCTTTTAGATGGACAAAAAAGACTGGTTGAAGAAACACCGAAACCTGATGACCCTGCATTTACGAAGGTTCACAACGTGGTTGTAGGAAACAACAGACTTGCATGTGAAGCCGCAAGAAACAAGCTTAAGGAAGAAGGACTTAACGTTCTTTATCTAACATCGCTACTTGAAGGGGAAGCCAGAGAAGTAGGCATCGCATTAAGCAGCATAGCGAAAGAGATCCTAGCATCAGGCAACCCTGCTCCACCTCCAGCGGGGATAATTGCAGGTGGAGAAACAACGGTCACCGTGGAGGGATCAGGGAAAGGAGGACGAAACCAAGAGATTGCTCTAGCTGCAGCTTTGAAGATAGATGGAATAGACAGGATACTTGTGGCATCCTTCAGCACGGATGGAATAGATGGACCGACCGACGCTGCGGGAGCCATTGTTGATGGACGGACAATCGTGCGATCCAGAAACTTATGTATGGACGCGAGAGAATACTTAGGAAACAACGATTCTTACACGTTCTTTGAAAAACTGGGCGACCTTATACATACAGGGCCAACTGGGACAAATGTTAATGACATCACTTTGATGATAGTGTTATGACGGCTTTTAGGCGCGCCATTAACAGCTTATTTCTTAGTATCATCAAACGTGAGATCCTCAAAGGCCGGTTCTTCTTCCTCAACAGACCAGTTTATTGCGTATCCACCTAAGTAAGACCCGGTCACGCTTCCGATGAAAGGCAACAGCACGTAACCAATATAGTCCGCGTCAGGAGTACCAAGTCTGCCCATAATCAGAAGCAGAAGGACGAAACCAACTGTGCCGATTACGCCGGGGATCAAGAGGATTATTTTCATGTTCTCCAAGACTTTGTAGCCAGTGTATAGTCCACCGCAGAAGCCGCTGGTCAAGTGGGCTATACCGAACACGAAGATTAGCCTCGCAATCTGAAACGGTTCCTTGAAAACCATTACTCCGATCATGCCTAGGTTTATCAAAATCTGTTGTAAACCAATCTGTGCGAGTTCGGTTAACAGGAACATCAGGAGGAAACACACGCCTCCACCTATTGCGGCGTGGATTAGGTCTTCTTTTTCCAAGGTTCCGAGGCTGGAATGTTCACTCATCAGATTTTCACCTTTGTAGAGCTCAAAACCGTGTTGAATATGTCACGTGTTTGTCTGCAGTCATCTTCCTTTCCCCAGAACACTACTTGAACAAGTTTTTGGTTGCTTACGTACGATATGAACATGCATGTCAAGTTATACAACTTACCATCTTGTTTGAAACCGTCTCTTATGAGGAAAGAACTGTATAGAGCCGTGTGATCTGAAACGGTTATCGTTCCGTTCTCAAGAAAGACAAGAGTAGCATTCTTATTGTTTTCAAGGCTCCAATTGTATATTCTGGAAGCCTCGAATATCACGACAGAAAGCGTATCGGTCAGATTGTTCTTCTGCATGTAGCTCTGGGTAGCTGCCTGATCATAAACCCGGAACATCATAACCGAAAAGATGTGTGGAGAAGCAAACAATGCGCTGTAGCTTTTTCCCGCTGCTAAATTATGGTCTATCCAGGAAAAGGCAAGCCAATCTTTAGGAAATTCTAATGCTAGGTAATCGTTTTCCAGCAGTATGTAGTCGCCTTTAATATGTGCCGAAAGTGTGTATTGCAGGATGCCAAAGCTTGTAAGGGTGCATCCTATGAGCAAAGCTATAAACGCTATGAGAGAAGGGCGGAGCATTCCACGTATTCTGCTCAGACTAAACTGCAAAGATAGTCCCTACCGGAATTATTTCATAGTAACCCAAAGATAATATAAATCTGCCGCTTGAATAGAGGAGATTATCGAAGAATTTCATCCTTTTGGGCTAAAACTTATCTGATAACAAGAAGGAACAGTATTCGCGGAGGAAGATTTGATGAAAGGAAAAATGAAGGCAGCCGTCCTACACAAACCGTTAGATATGCGAATTGAAGACGTGAACATTCCACAGATTGGTCCACGCGACGTTCTTGTTAGGATGAAAAGGGTCGGCATCTGCGGTTCTGATGTCCATTATTACCTGAAAGGGCGAATAGCATCCTTCATAATTGAGAAACCACTCATCTTAGGACATGAGTGTTCAGGCGAAGTCGTTGAAGTCGGCAGCAAAGTCACAAAAATTAAAGTCGGGCAAAGAGTAGTCATAGAACCAGGCTTCGTTTGCGGAGTATGTAGCTACTGTCGAACCGGACGGTACAACCTTTGTAAGAAAGTAAAATTCTACGGAACCCCGCCGGTTGACGGAACTTTCGCCGAATACGTCACGGCTCCTGAACAAAACGTGTACGTGATGCCTGAAAAGATGTCTTATGAAGAAGGAGCGATGATTGAGCCTTTAGCAGTCGGCATGATGGCTGCAAAGATGGGAAAGGTCACGGTTCACGACACTGTTGCCGTGTTAGGAGCTGGACCTATTGGGCAGATGGCGCTTCAAGCCGTGAAAACCCATGGGATTCTTGAGACATACGTAACGGACATCATCGGTTACAGGCTTGAGTATGCCAGGAAATACGGGGCGAACGCCGTCATAAATGCGGCTGAAGAGGATGTTGTTCAAAGAATTCATGAGGTTACCGACGGGGAAGGCGTCGACGTAGTGATTGAGGCTTCCGGTGCAAGCTCTGCTGTTCTACAAGCTCTTGATATTGTGAAAGCCGGCGGAAGAATTGTGTTGGTCGGCTATCCCCAGAGAGAGGTTGAGTTGCCGCTGGACAAAGTCATCTCCAGAGAGCTTGAGATACAGGGAATACATAGGTACGCAAACGTGTTCTCAACAGCCATAAAAGCCGTCGCTCACGGAGAAGCAACGGTGGAACCGTATGTCACTCACCTGTTCCCCTTTGAAAAGATAAAAGAAGGATTTGAAGCGCACATAAAAAAGATAGGGAATCCTATGAAGATCCAGATCATGATGTAAGCATGGAGGAGACGAAGATAGTATGGCTAAAACGGTGAAAGTCGGCGTTTTGGGATACGGGTTCGTGCAGGAAACATTTCATCTTCCCTGCTACATGGAGATCGCTAACGCAGAAGTTGTTGCCATAGGTGGACGAAACAAAAGCAAAGCAACGGCAGTAGCCAAAAAATTCGGGGTGAAACGCGTCTACGCCGGTGAAAACTTCTTGGAAGAACTGTGTTCAGACCCTGATGTCGAGGTGGTGGACATAGGGCTACCGAACTTTCTTCACAGGAAAGCTTCAGAAATCGCCGCTGAGAACGGTAAACATGTGATCTGCGAGAAGCCTTTAGCTCGGAATGTTGATGAGGCTCGGTCTGCGTTGAAGGCTGTTGAAAGATACGGGGTGATAGACTGTTATGCTGAGAACCAGGTTTTCTCGCCTCATGTGACCAAGGCAAAGGAGATGATCAGCGGGGGCGCCATAGGAAAGGTCTTCTGGATAAGAAGCAGAGAAGCCCATTTCGGTCCTCACTCATCGTGGTTCTGGAATCCAGATCTTGCCGGAGGAGGCGTCTTGATGGACATGGGCTGCCACTCAGTTGAGGTCGCCAGGTTTCTCATCGGGAAAAAACCGGTTGAAGCATTTGCGTGGGCGAAAACATTGGTTCACGACACAAAGGCTGAAGACAACAGTGTTGCCTTCGTAAGCTATGAAGGCGACGAACTGGGACAGTCAGAGAACAGCTGGGCTGCGCATGGCGGACTAGATCTCAGGTTTGAGGTCTACGGTTCCGAAGGAGCGGTCTTCATTGACTCCACACGTGAGACTGGGATACGTGTGTTCACAGTGGCGCCTGAGGACAAGGTTGGATACATAGTGGAGAAGGCTGAAGCAAAGAAAGGCTGGATGTGCCCTATGTGGAGAGAACATGAGATCTACGGGTACCTTGCTGAGCTGTCTCATTTCATAAACTGCATAGCGAAAGATGAGAAGCCTAGGGAAACCTACCGAGACGGATACGTCGTTAACTGCATACTGGATGCGTGCTATAGATCGATCAAAACCGGAAAATGGCAACCCATCAACATCTAACCGTTGCCAGCGAATCTTCGAAGATACAACTGCAGCGCAAAGATGAGTCTAGGAAATGAAATGTTGATGCTTTTGTATCCGAAAATAATGGTCAAAACCCGTAATCCGTCCTCAAGATGGCATTTCTTAAAGCCAGATCTAGGCGAAAATATGCAAAAACCTCTCTGCTGGAAAGGTACTTTGTAAGGTTAAGTGGCTTCAGTGACATAAGTAATACCGTTGTCATGGTGACCACTCAACCACCTTTCACCTGCCCTGATCGACTAAAACACCATTATTGAACGCTAAGAAAACTCCGCGTAAGCAGAAAAGCTAAATCAGATTACAGCTCTGCTCTTCGTTGCCGCATTGTTTAACGCTTCATCTTGTTGGCTAGTCCTTTCCATCCCATGTGGCTGTAGTGGGTCGCCGTTTGAAGACTCTTCCAGTTGAAGAAATCTATCAAGTCGTGAATGTCAAAACCGTATTCCAATGCGAGCTGCGATGCTCTTTGCGCCCGGAACCAGTGCGGGAAGATATTCTCGTCCAAGCTCCTCACAATCCTGTAAGCTTGAATCCTGCTTATTCGGAACAGAAGATCCGATCCGCACTCCTTTATGTGTCTAAGAAACGGCTCGCACAACGGCTCAGACATGTGAATCGGAAACGTTCTATAGGCGTTCTTCCTCTCGGTTTTCCACCTTCTCCGACCGTGGCGATCCGTGTATTCGCCCACCTTTTTGTAACGTTTCAGAACGGGCATAGCCTTAACGATGAGATAAGGCTTTTGGACAACAAAATTGTCCTTTTTTAGCTGCAGCACTTCACTGATCCTTCCACCGGTCTCAAATAAAGCCGAAATCAGCGCCTTATCCCGTTCTTGTTTGCATTTTTCGACTAATCTCAGAAGATAGTCCCATCCGCAGAAGCTTTCGACGATTTCAACGCTTCTTTTCGTTTTTGTCAATGCGGGAATCCTCCGTGGAAAGCATGTAACATTACATATATAATGTTACACCAAGCATTATTCCACCGCTTTTTCTTAATAAGTTCTTTCAACATGAACATATATCTCGACATGAGAACGGTTTTGGAGGAAATGGATACAAAAGCATCAACAAACTTAGTTCAACCATTCTTCAAATCGGCATGTGCTGAGATGAAAAGAGATAAAAGCGTTTTCTTTCCTTTAGAAATGGGATGCGCCACAGAATGACCAACAAGCTTGTGGTTGTAAAGATAGGCACGGGAAGCCTAACCAAGAAAGACGGAAGCCTCGACCTCGCCAAAATGAAGCAGCTTGTCAACCAAATTGCGGACGCGGTGAAAAAAGGGCACAAGATCATACTGGTAACCTCAGGAGCTATAGCTTCAGGCATCGCTGAGCTCGGAGTGAAACCTAACCCAAACGACATAGTTTTCAAACAGGCTTGTGCAGCAGCAGGCCAAAGCATTCTCATGGCGCATTACAGAGACCTTTTCAAGAACCACGGGTTGAAGGTAGCGCAGGTTCTTCTTACAGAAGGCGACCTTTCCGAGAGAACGTCTTATCTTCACACATGCAACGTTCTTGACAGGCTTCTCCAGATGGGCGTCATACCCATAATAAACGAAAACGACGTAACCTCGACCAACGAGATAATTCCCGTGATGAAAGGGTACAAGGTAAACTTCAGCGACAACGACATACTCTCGGTTTTGATAGCGAACGCAACTGAAGCCGACTTGGTGGTCATCCTTACAACGGTGGACGGGCTTTTCAGCAAGCACCCTGAAAAACCTGGCGCCAAGCTGATACCCGTAGTTGAGAAGATTACACCTGAGCTGAGAGAAGCTGTTGAAGGAAAAAGCCGGCTTGGAAGAGGAGGGATGAAAACAAAGATCGATGCAGCTGAAATAGCAATGCGAAGCGGCATCCCCCTCGTGATTGCGAACAGCCAAAAACCCAACGTGCTGCTAGATGTGCTGGAAGGAAAACCTGTTGGCACATTTTTCAAGCCGGATGAAAAAGGGTTACCCGGCATAAAAAGATGGATAGCTTACGGAGCTGGCGTCAAAGGCCAGATTCACGTGAACGAAGGAGCAAAGAAGGCGATCCTGAAAGGTGCAAGTCTACTGGCGGTCGGCATCGAAGGGGTTTCAGGAAAGTTCCAGATAGGCGATGTTGTCAGCCTTGTGGGATCGGATGGAAAGGAGTTTGCGAGGGGAATCGTAAACTATTCAAGTGAAGAGGTAAACCTAATCAAGGGAAAGAACACATCCCAAATAAAAAAGATTTTAGGCTACATCCGGCAGAAGGAGATCGTCATCAGGAAACGTATGCACCTGTTAGAGAAAGGAGAATAAAGTCATGAGCAGCCTGATACTTGAAATGTGCAAAAAAGCAAAGGAAGCCTCATACGAGCTGGCGAAACTCTCTACGGAGACGAAGAACAAAGCGTTATACAATATGGCTGAAGCTCTGGAAAGAAACGTCGAGGAGATACTTGAGGCAAACCGTAAAGACGTTGAAGCCTCCAGAAAAAAAGGCGTGAAAGAAGCACTCATCGACAGGCTTATTCTCAACGAGAAAAGAGTTGCAGGCATGGCGAACTGTCTCAGAGAGGTGGCTGAGCTACCTGACCCAGTTGGCGAGATAGTTAAAACCTGGAGCAGACCAAACGGGCTCATCATCGGGCAGCTAAGGGTTCCTTTAGGAGTAGTAGCCGTGATCTACGAGTCCCGCCCTGATGTTACGTCTGACGCTTCTGGTATTTGCCTCAAATCCGGTAACGCCGTGGTCTTAAGAGGCGGGTCCGATGCTATTAACTCGAACGTGACAATTGGGAAGATTCTGAGACAGGCAGCTGTGAAGTCTGGAATCCCTGAAGGAGCCATCCAGGTTGTCCCGGTGACCGACCGGGCTGCTGCGGTTGAGCTTATGACGATGCGTGACTACGTGGATGTTTTGATCCCTAGGGGAGGCGCAGGTTTAATTCGAGCAGTTGTGGAGAACGCGAAGGTGCCGGTTATCGAGACAGGAACGGGTAATTGTCACATTTACGTTGAGAAGGACGCCGATCTGAAGCGGGCGATAGATATAATCATAAACGCTAAATGCCAGAGACCGGGAACCTGCAACTCGGCTGAGAAGGTTCTTGTGCATCGTGATGTTGCTTCTCGCTTCATCCCTGAGGCTGTGCAGGCTCTTCGAGAAAACGGTGTTGAGGTTAGAGGATGCGAAGAGACGAGGAAAATAGTGTCCGATATTATCCCTGCGACTGAGGAAGACTGGTACCGGGAATATTTAGACCTAATAATTGCTTTCAAGGTTGTAGGCGGGGTTGAAGAAGCTATACAACACATAAACAAGTATGGAACCAAGCATTCTGACGCCATTCTCACGGCGGACTTCAATAAGGCTTTGACGTTCATAAAAGGTGTTGACTCGGCTGCTGTTTACTGGAATGCTTCCACCCGGTTCACAGACGGCAACCAGTACGGTTTAGGCGCTGAAATAGGTATAAGCACCCAGAAGATTCATGCGCGTGGGCCTATGAGCGTCCAGCATCTAACGACCATTAAATACTTTGTTCTCGGACGGGGACACATTCGAGAATAAGGTATCCATGAACATTCTTCAAAGACAACAGACGGATTTATCTCGCTAACAGCAACGGCTATCATCGAAATTGTGCTTTACGCTTGTCCCTGCATTAGGGGCTCAAGTTTTTCTTTTACGCTTTGCGATTCAGGAGCTAAGTCTCCAACATTGAGCAGACTCCATATCTCGGTGTGCCGGATTGTTTCGCCGGGTTCCACAGTTTTCAAGGCGCCTAAAGTTTCAAGCTCAAGAATCTCCGAGTTCGTATACGTCTCCACGTTGCAGCCGAAATCCGGATACTCTCCCTGTTCTTGAGTGAACCTCTTTACGAAGGCAATTCCGTCAACCCAGTATGCGGTCCATGAAGGATTAGCCATCGCACCGATCTTGAAAGGATTTGGCATCTTTGGATCTTGCCTAACGAAGATGTAGCCGTCTGTGAGCTTCAGCCTTGGATCGGAGAGCTGCGAGTAAGGCCAAAACGTTACTCTTCGGTCAGGGAGAAGCCCTTCCTCGTCCACTTTGGATGGCTGCAAAGGGATTATGGCGAACCCGTTCTTCCTCATGATCGATAAGGCCCAGCATGCAAATTTTATCGGCCACCGGCCTATGTTCCTTATCGAATGGGTGACGCAGACCTCGTTTTTGCCTAAAGGCTTCACTGAAATGATTTTCTGGGTTGAGTTCGCATGCTCGGGGCGTCCATGGATCTCAACGTTTTCTCCGTTTACCGTTATCTGAACAGGCTGGTTATCCATCGAGTAAGATCGAGGTTTCGCTTCAGGTGAACTCCACAATCTGTGACCGCCATAAATGTGCCAAAAACCCTCTGATGTTGTGATGTTGGCGCTCCGGCTTCGGGAAGTATTCTGAACATATTGAACTTGGGACATTCTTTACTTGCGAAATAAAGGATTCTAGGCCCAATTTCCGTCGGAATCCCTATCAGCAAATCATTGAACGAAAACATCTTGATTCTGAAGCCTTCATGTTTCCTTCTTCAACTTAGATGAAAGGTGCTGTTATCGTTCTTATGGAGAACGTAGTCGTCAACCTTTTCAGCTTGCTTGAAAACCCATTTCCGAGGAAACTTACCGACCAGTATCGCCCGCTTTTCGGCGTAAACCTCAAACATCTCCAAGAACCTGAACAGTTTGTTAACCTGCGGCTTTTTGAAGTACATCCTTTCACCGTTTGTAGCCTTCACTTCTAAGGCTAACATGCATCCTCCTTTGACAGCAAAAACATCCGGTAAAGGCTCAGAGCTCGGAGCTGAGACGGGAATTCTAACTGCCTTGAACCCTGCTGCACGGAGTTTTTCCACGAGCTGTCTCTCCGCACGATACCCAAGCCTCTTTATCTTCTTGCTATCCTTAGAGCTAAGTCCACGAGTTTTTCGACGCTTTTTACTCTTCGCTCCAGTCCGGTTTCCAGATGCCAGCTCCCTAAGCGACAAAAAAGACCCTCTCTAGGCTATTGCTCTTCCAGCGGGCGGATGGCGAGCCGAATTAAGTCTTGCAGCCAATCCGAAAAATTCTTAGCGTTCGCGTATTTCTGATATTTTTTCCTATAAGGAACCTTCGAGATCATGTGCATCTCAATCATTTTCCGGACGTAATATTTCGCCGTGGACCTCGGAATCTCCGCTTCTCTAGCGAGATCACCGCTCGTAAACACCATTTCCATCCTTGAATATGCCCTCAGAACATTCGCCGGGAAAGGCATGGACATATTTATTATCTCTAACAGTTCTTTGCTTATTCGAGCCATTTTTTGACCTTCTTTTTGGACGAAAAATGTGGTCAGTCTCTTATAAAGTCTTCTAACATAGCGAACAAGACGAGACTAATAAAGACTTGAGAAAACTTTCGAGAAAACAGACCGTTCATTGATTCTGTATAGCCTCAAAATCAGCCTCATTCACGAAAAATCTGGGCATTAAAGAACATTCGGTCTTAGCATTCGATTCGGCGAATAACTCAACACAGACGTTTAGGACACATTATTTGTCCATTCGTTTTTCCGATTTTCCAAATGTTTAAAAAAGCCAAAATGGACTAATTTTTTGTCTCTCCGCTGCGCTTGCGGAATTTAAAATTGCCACATATAAAATGGGCAAGCAGAATATCGGGCTATTTTTCAGCAGTTACATAAAAATGCTTCAACTTGTTGATGTAAACCGGCATCTGCTGTAAGAAATCTTGAAGCTGAAGCACAGGCACGATGGGAGCTCCTTCATGAAACTTGTAAGCTCCAGGCATAAGCGACAAAATTATGGGCACAAAATACGCGTGTCTCCACTGGTCCACACCGATCTTATCCGGCATAAACTCGGCAGCCTCAGCTAGGACTCTTGTTCTTTCGATCTGTTTCTCTGCTGCTTTTCGGCTTCCTGCTCCTCTCCAGCTTTTATGCCAATGTTTGCAGTCAACTGATGCAACAATCGGTTTCTTCCGAGCTAGGATGTCAATCTCCCATCGTCTTCCATCCCAGCTGAAGCGGAAATGCTTCCTCACCGAGAAGCCGTTAGACTCGAAAGCAAAAACAGACATATCCTCAAACTCAGCCCACGTGAGAAACTTACAAACCCTCTCAAGATCAGCACCAAGCTCTATTGCACGAACTGCAACTCTTAGACGCTGCTCAGGAGTAACAAAGAAGGATTCTTGCTCCAGCTTCAAGAAGCCTAAGCGACTATCACCCATAAGCACATCCGTTATCACTTGAACAGGAACTCGAGATTCTCTGCTTAGCTCAACCTTTCGAACCGGGCCTTCCCTAGTCAGCTTCAGAAGAGCGATAAGGATCTCCCTTTCAGCGAACATGTTTCACAGAGAATTTAAGCGCGCACCGTTGATAAATCTAATTGCGCCGGTTAAAAACGGGATGTTTGTTGATGCTTTTGTATCCGTTTTAACATGAAAACAATGAAAAATGAAAGCCGGACTTAAGGTTTCATTACGACTTTTACAACCTTCTCCAGTTTTTTATCCAACACTTCAAAAACCCGGGTGACCTCGCTTAACGGGAAAACATGGGTAATCAAGGGTTTCAGCTTTATTCTTCCAGTTGAAGCCAGTTTCACAGCCCGCTGAAACGTGAATGGGCTTCTGTACGAAGTTGTGATGGTCAGTTCTTTAGAGTACAGATCGAAAGGCTTCACAGCCCAAACGGTTTCTTGAGGAGAAACCCCGAATATGTTCAACCGGCCTCCGGGCCTTGTCACCTTCATTGCCTGAGTTATGGCATCCGGGCTTCCAACAGCCTCTATGGCCACATCTACCCCATGTCTATTGGTTAAAGACTTGACAACCGCAGGCACGTCTTCTTTGGTTGCATTAACAACGTGGTCTGCGCCGAGCTCATGGGCAAGGCTAAGCCGTTTCTCTTCAAGGTCTGTTTGGATGACAAACGAGGCGCCAGCCATTTTGGTTAGCTGCAGAAGCAACAAGCCGATGGGCCCGGCTCCTACGATAGCGACGGAGTCTCCCGGTTTGATGCCGACGTTGTCTACACCGCGGATGCAGCAGGCAAGCGGTTCAACCAATGCAGCTTCTTCAAACGAAAGCGTTTCAGGAACATTGTAAACGTTTTCGGGTTTTGTCTTCACGTATTCAGCGAAGGCTCCGTCTACGTCAACACCTGTCGCCTTCAGATTTTCACAGAAGAAGTTACGTTCAGACATCCGGCAGAAATAACAGGCTCCACACACAATGTTTGGCTCAGCAACCACACGGTCACCGGTCTTGAAGCCACGTACGTTTTCTCCCACCTCGGCTATGGTTCCAGAAAACTCGTGGCCAGGTATAAGCGGCAGGTCAACCTTCCATTCGCCGCGGTATAAGTGAATATCCGTTCCGCACACCCCGACTGCTTTAACCTTGATGAGGACCTCATCCTTAGAGATTTTTGGTTTAGGTACGTCCTCAAACCTGATGTCGCGGATTCTATGTAGAACTGCTGCCCTCATTCTAAAGCCTCTCCAGCAGGCTGATGTTTCCCTTGGGTGGTACTAATGGTTTTCGATTTGTGTCGGTAGGCTTCCCGAAAGACAATTATTAAACTTGAACTTTCTTTTGGGTTAAAGGTTTGCTGTGTTAGAGATATGAGCAGAATCTTGGGGTTCATTAAGCTGATTCGGCCTGTCAACGGGCTTATGATGGGAGTTGCGGTCATCGTTGGCGCCTCCTTGGTGTTGGCGAACCAGTTCTCTACGGAGGCTGCCTTGAATCTTCTTCTGGGATTTGTCACCGCCTTCACTCTGACAGCTGCCTCGATGGCGATAAACGATTATTGTGACCGAGAGATTGACAGGATAAACGAACCTGCCCGGCCGATTCCAAGTGGCCAAGTAAAACCTAAGGAAGCCTTGATCTTCACAGCCTTTTTAGCGGTTGTTGGGCTGGTTGCAGCCGCTTTCACCAACCGGGAGTCTTTAGCGGTCGCAGTTTTCTCTTTGGCTACATCGCTAACGTATGCGTCGAAGGGGAAACGAACGGGATTGCCTGGAAATTTTCTGGTAAGCGCTTGCGTAGCCACACCATTCATCTATGGAAGTTTTGCTGTTGGAATGGGACTCAACATGAAAATCGTCTTTTTCGCGGTTTTGGCTTTTCTTTCGAACACTGGGCGCGAGGTGGCAAAAGGCATAGTTGACGTTGAAGGAGACAGAAAAGAAGGGATGATGACCATAGCTGTTTCACACGGCGAAAAGGTTGCTGCCTACGTGGCTTCAGCGTTCTTCCTATCCGCAGTCCTGCTCACTGTTGTCCCGCCGCTTCTAAACCTTGTAACCGTCTGGTTTATTCCCTTTGTAGCTGTTGCGGACCTAGGTTTCATCGGCTCAGCAATAATGCTCATCCGCGACTATTCACGCAGCAACGCCAGACGCGTTAAGAACTTTGTTCTGGTTTGGATGCTGTTTGGGATGATCTCTTTCTTTGCTGGAACAATCTAGGTAAGAAACAACCGGTTTGCTTTCAGTGAAGACTACTCAACGAACTGAAAAGCGTACAGTTTCGCGTTGCGCATCTCAAACCTTAAACGGACAATTTTGCCCGCGAATCTTGAAACATCGTTTTTTCCGTGCCACGTGACAACATAATGAACATAGTTCCCTTGGATGAGATCACAATTCTTATCTGTGAAGCCTTTGATTGACATGTTGCCTTTGTCGAGCAACCCAACCGGGGCGTGTCCAGTAACACCACAATCTGTTTAATTCAAGTCTACAGCCGAAAAACACTACGGGAGGGGTTTCCAGTCATCCGCCGGTGTACGTTGCGTCAACGCTTATGAAACCACCGAGGCGTTGGAGGGTTCACGTGAAGTTCAATACCGTTACATTGAGAAATAAAACGGTGGTCAATGAACATTTTCCATGTTTTTCAGGATATAAACTAGGCAATTTGACTGTGGATAAATTTTATAACGGCTAACACATTTTCTACATGACGGATCTACGCGGGGGTTGCCAAGCCAGGTTAAAGGCGCAGAATTCACGCCGTTGTTCTCGTACGCGCGTAAGACTCAAGATCCCGTCCCGAAGGGGTACGTGGGTTCAAATCCCACCCCCCGCACCAAATTAAAACTTGTTTTTGCTTCTCGGATGATTTTAATAGCGGTGATTGTTGGGATGTTTTCCAGAATTAGGATTTTAGAAAATTTAGGATAATTCTTGTTTGGTGTAGAGCTTCTTTGCATTTTTTATTGCGTTTTCAAAGTTTTGATCATGAGGGGATATGAGCCCCATTTGTCTATGTAGTATCTCGATTATTCTGCTTTCTAAAAATGCTCCCCCTGCATCTCCGAAAAACCTTTTGATTCCTTGAATCAGAGTTTCCGGATCTTCATACATATTTTCATCTTCTATTCCGTAGTTCTGTTTTATGAAGTATAGAAGCACTTTCTTAGCTGATTCTCCAAGAATGTTTAGGGCTTCATCTATCGATTCGCAGAGAAGCCTGTTAAATTTTTTTCTTTATAAATGTTCTTTGGATTTCTTTCTTTTCGTTTATATAGAAGAGAAAGGCTCTGACGATTTCTTTCGAATTCCATTCTAGGCTGTGTTTTGTTAGGGGTTTCATGAGTTAGGTGGCTGTTTAGCTTGGAAACAGACGGTTGGTTTTGATGATTCACTAATATGTTAAAGAGCTTTAAAGATAAGACTGCGTGGAAATTTTTTATGCATCAAAGTCTTTGTCTTTGAATTGGATGTGTTGTGGTTCAGAGATGTGTTTGTTACGATTGTTGTGAGCGCTATGCCGTTTTTTCTAGGGATTCTTTATCAGCGTATTAGGGTGATGGCCAGTTTCCTGCTTTGATTTTTGTTCTCTACGTGTTTTTGATGAGCAAGTATACACATAATTTAAATATGAGACTACATACGGGTTTTTTAACTGTACGATGGGAAACTATGCTGATAATCTCCATATTTCCATCCTTAATGATTCTACACGGCTACCGAGAAACGGGTTTAGGCGTAAAACTTAAACAGATATTAACAACTGATCAAATCGGGGTTTTTGAAAGGATTGATTCCTCCTGATTCAGGTTGATGAAAAATGTCGTTTCCAAGAATTGTTTTTCCAAGAATGGTGAAAGTTCGTCAGAAGATTCCTTCACCTAAACTTGAGGACTATGCTGCAGAGATAAGGAAGGAACTGGCAAAGGCAAAATTGGCGGACAAGATTAAACCCGGCGCAGAGATCGCCATAACGGCAGGCAGCAGAGGAGTCGCTCACATCCCTGAAATATTGGCAACAGTGGTGGATGAAGTCAAGAAAGCTGGAGGCAAACCTTTTCTTGTTCCCGCCATGGGAAGCCACGGTGGAGCCACGCCTGAAGGACAGATACATGTCTTAGCAAGCTTAGGCATCACCCCTGAAACGGTGGGAGCACCGATAAGGGCAACGATGGAAGTCGATTTTATCGGTAGGTTAGAAAACGGGAACCCGGTTTACGTGGACAGAAATGCGTTGAAAGCGGATGGAATCATAGTTGTGGGCCGCGTGAAGCCTCACACTGACTTTAAGGACAAGATAGAAAGCGGCCTGATGAAGATGATGGTGATAGGTCTAGGGAAACAGAAAGGCGCTGAGATGATCCATCGTTACAAGTCTGAAGGTTATCATAAGCTTTTACCTGAAGCCGCGAGGCTGATCATGAAAAAAGCCCCAATAATTCTTGGGCTTGCTGTGGTGGAAAATGCCTATCATGAGATAGCTATCGTGAAAGCCATTGAGCCTGCAGACATCGAACGTGAAGAGATGAAGATGCTGGAAAAAGCCAAAGCGTTGTTGGCGAGAATCCCATTTAAAGACATCGATGTGCTCATAGTTGAGGAGATAGGTAAAGAGATCAGCGGAACCGGCATGGACACTAATGTCACAGGTAGATTCTGGCTTCCCGGCGAAAATGATCC
>PIYB01000028.1:0-1152 GCA_003601835.1 Candidatus Bathyarchaeota archaeon | reverse complement strand
CACAATAGTGGTTTTAGATCTTACCGAAGAAACTCACGGTAACGCCATAGGAATAGGTTTGGCGGACATAACAACTCAAAGACTTGTGTCCAAAATTGATTATCAAGCAATGTTTGTA
This sequence comes from Candidatus Bathyarchaeota archaeon, assembly GCA_003601835.1. Taxonomy (GTDB): domain Archaea; phylum Thermoproteota; class Bathyarchaeia; order Bathyarchaeales; family DTEX01; genus PIYB01. The sequence goes on along the minus strand of PIYB01000028.1, from coordinate 1,034 downwards.
AACGCTCTGACAGGGGGACATCCTTTACCCGGGAAAACCCCGATCTTCCTACCTAGCGACCGTGACGCCATAGCTGCCGCCTTCCATATCAGCGGACCTATTGACCCTGCATCGGCTAAGGTTGTGAGAATAAAGAATACCCAAGAACTTGAGGAGCTATGGATATCGGAACGCCTATATGAAATGGTCCAAGCTGATCCTGAGCTGCAAAAGAAGCTGGAGATAATCAGCGAGCCGAGAGAGATGCAGTTCGATGTGTTAGGAAACCTAGCACGCTAATGAAGGTTATTCTCGACTCCGCGTTGAGCATTAGAAACACAGAAAGAAGGAATAGATTTGAGATCTCTCGTCAAGTGGGGTTCCGGTAAAAAGGCATAGGCGTACGGGAAGTTCCTGAACCCAAGATTGATCCTTACAATATCCTGCTGGACGTTATCGCGACAGGTAATTGAAGGCACTGACGGTTTTGAAACAAAGAAAATAGCTTTGAATGCCAAACCGTTCAGAAAACGGAAAGATGGGACCTCTAGGTTTTGTGGTGGGGCCGCTGGGATTTGAACCCAGGACCTCGCACGCCCCAGGCGCGAATCTTAGACCATGCTGGACCACGGCCCCTCTACGGGAATTTGCATAAACAAAGGTTTAATCCTTATTTAAAAATCTCTCAAAATTTGGTGGGTAGAGAATCATATTCGCATAAGGTTTAAATCTTTTTTGAAGACAAGGAAGGAAGAAATTATAGCTTGAAGCTTGATGTCAGCTGTGAAAAACGTAAAAGGGGAGATACTGGCGTAGATGTTAACTGTGATAGCGAATCTGATATTGTTGCTGATGCTCATTTTCTATGTTTCCGTGAATCTTCTTTCGGTCAACTCAGTGCCTATGCGCTTCTTGAGCACGTTAATAAATCTAACAAAATTTTAGCCGAGATGAAGCACGTATGTAAAGAAGGAGCTCACGTTACAATTTGAAAGCCTTAATAGCCTCTTGCTTAGTTTTCTTTTCCCTCCCTCGAACTCGAACACCGTCTTACA
>PIYB01000027.1 GCA_003601835.1 Candidatus Bathyarchaeota archaeon | reverse complement strand
ATCTTGCGGACCCTTCATATGCAAGCGACAGTCCCATAACGTCCTCAACCAACAATGAGCACGTTGTATCCGAGCTGAAGAAGATTCGCGTGGAGCTCACCAACTACACAGGTCCCACCAGCGTTTACAGCGAGCTCTTGTGGAGAGCCAAAGAAAAGAACATCGACGTAGTTAGCCTTTGGAGCGCGGTTCCAATGTACGTCAGCGGAATATACCCAAAAGCCGCCTACAACATACTTCAAAAGATTACACAGCTCATCAACGTAAAACTCGATCTGACGGATCTTAAGAACAAAGCCGAAGCCTTCGAGAGACAGCTCAGAAGAGAGATCGCGGGCCGAAGCGCGGAAGGCTTAATCGAGAGCTTTAGGGAAAGAGGAAGCAGAGAAAAGAAGCCGACTTACATACTGTAACCGCCGTGAAACTGAGAATCACTGATGAACCAATACAGATCGCTTTTCAGAAAGCTCGTAGAACACTCGGACAAACGAGACGTTTTTCTTGTTAACCACGCCCGCCGGCTACGCAACGCATAGAAAAACGTTAGTCTAATAAGCACTCTTTAAGGCATAAGAGAGCCTGGGGAAAACGGCGATACTGGACAATCATGTGAAGCTTGTTTCAGAATCACCACAAGTTTCCTTCACAAAGGCTTTCTGCAAGTTTTAAGGCGTAATGAAGACATGAATCCCGTAGGCTGAGGGGAATTCTGTGAACTGCGCCGCCGATCTCAAGGTTGAACAAGCCGTCGTATCCAATCTCCTTCAAGGCGGTTATTATGCCTCTCCAATCAATGTTCCCTTCGAAGAGTAACAAATGCTGGTCTCTTGAGGTGTCATTATCAGCGATATGAGTAGCTACGAGGTGCCCATTCAAAGCCTTTATAGCTTGGCTTTGATCCAACCTTTGCAGATTCGCGTGCCCAGTATCCCAGCAGACGCCTACTCTTCTAGCATCAGTGTTATGGACAAGCCACAACAGTTCAGAAGGGGTAGATCCGTAAACTGCCCTTCCTTGGGCTTCTTTACCGAAGATGTTTTCCAGAGCGATTCCAACCTCAGAAGATGGTTCCGCTTCAAGGAGCTCCATAATTACTTCACGGTTTGTCTGCCTAACCTTTTCCAATGCCTCATCTTCTTTGACCATGTCTGGTAATCTACCTGGGTGGAAAACCATCCACTTCACTCCGAGAATACGAGCCTATCTCATGGCACGCTTCGCCAAATCCATTTCTAACAGTCTTTCCTGTTCAACGCAAACGTTGAACATCAGTCCATGCATCTGAACGATGGAGACGTGGAGATTTTCACACAAATCTCTTAACGCCTCAAATTTTTTCTCAGGCTGATTTAGCTTATCGAGATCGCGGCAATGTTTGTCAGCTAGTTCGATGAACTTCCATCCGATCTTTGCTAAACGTTTCACGACTTCCTCGGGTTGAAGCTCCACGAAAGCATCCGTTCATACAGCAGGCTTCATCAATCCACATACCTCACTCTTGTTTGTATGGTTTTGAATAATAAAACCTAATCTTACACATGGAAGACCTAGAAGAACCTGAGGGCAAGAGGGTCATAAATGTTTATATTACTCCTTTTCTATGTTGAAGGTTGCCAAACTCTCAGCATCACAAACCAACAGACGGTTAAGCAGACAGATGATGAAGCATATTGTGCAGAAACTCTGGAAACATGTGAAGGCTGCTGAGAAAACGGCAAAAATAAACGATTAAAAAAGAGTTGAAGACCGGTGGGCCATAGAAAGAAACATGGACCTAAAAGAGGTTCCTTAGCCTATTTGCCTAGGGGACGCGCTGCTCGTCCAATAGGAAGAATACGTTTCTGGCCCGAGGTTGAAGAAGGCCCTGTTTTGTTAGGTTTCGCCGGCTACAAGGCTGGTATGACCTATGTTTTCATGGTGGAAGACAAGAAACGTTCACCGAACTTCGGCAAGGAAGTGGCCTATCCAGCTACAGTAATCGACGCGCCTCCGATGACAATTTGCGCTGTGAGAGCTTACACCAAGCAAGGCAGCGAATTGAAAACCTTAACCGAAGCGTGGGCCAACACCCAACTGAAAGACCTTGAGAGAATCAAGGGTGTATCCAGTAAAGCTGAGCCAGATGAAAATCTTAAGAAGATGGAGGAAAACCTCGGGAAGATCGTTGAATTCCGCGTCTTGGCAGCTACGCAGCCACGGTTGGCTGGTGTCCCGAAGAAGAAGCCTGACCTCATGGAGATCAAGGTAGGCGGAGGCACCATAGAAGAGCAGTTTGAATATGTCAAGAATCTTCTAGGCAAAACCGTTCAGGTAGACGAAGTGTTCAAGGAAGGACAATTCGTTGACGCCATCGCAGTCACCAAAGGAAAAGGCTGGCAAGGTGTCGTCAAAAGATGGGGAGTCCGAATTCTTCAGCACAAAGCTAACAAAACTAAACGGGGAATAGCCACGTTGGGGCCGTGGGGACCAGCTAGAGTCCTCTATACTGTTCCCAGAGCAGGACAGATGGGTTACCATCAAAGAACCGAGTTTAACAAACGTATTTTGAAGATAGGTAAAAACGGCGATGAGGTTACACCAGAAGGAGGATTCCTTCGTTACGGACCTGTCAGAAGCACATACATAATGTTGAAGGGAAGTGTTCCCGGACCAGCAAAGCGTCTAATAAGGCTAAGATATCCAGCTCGCCCTCCAAAAGAAATAGGCGAAGAAGCGCCGCAGATTACATACATATCGCTTGAATCAGTTCAAGGCGCATAATGGTGGGGAGGAAAATAAAAAATGGGCAAGGCAACAGCAAAGGTTTTTGACCTTCAAGGAAAAAACGTAGGTCGAATCCGGCTTCCCGATGTTTTTAAAACAAGCCTCAGACCTGATGTCATAAAACGGGCAGTTATAGCCATCCAGTCGAACAGATTTCAGCCGCAAGGAAGAGACAAGATGGCGGGCAAGCGGACAACAGCAGAATCTTGGGGCACAGGACACGGTATTGCCAGAATCCCAAGGCTTAAAGAAGTAAGAAGAGCAGCATTTGCACCTGGAACCGTTGGAGGAAGAATCGCCCATCCGCCGGTCGTTGAGAAAAAAATCAAGAAGAAGATCCCGAAAAAGGAGAAACGGCTTGCCTTACGTTCTGCTATTGCTGCGACAGGTTTGAAGGAGGTTGTAGCGGCTCGCGGTCACATAGTTGACGACGTTCCGGATTTTCCGTTGGTTGTCACAGAGGACATACAAAGCTTGAAGAAGACCAGAGAACTCAGGGAAGTTTTTATCAACCTCGGAGTCTGGCCTGATGTTTACAGGGTTAAGGAAAGCATCAAGATTCGCGCTGGAAAAGGGAAGATGCGGGGAAGAAGAAGAAAACAGGCGGTTGGCCCTCTCATTGTTATCTCGAAGAACGACGGCATTGTTGAGGCGGCACGTAACCTGCCAGGTGTGGATGTCGCCTTTGTTCAAGACCTAAACGCTGAGCTCTTAGCTCCCGGCACACATATGGGAAGGCTCGCTGTGTGGACGAAATCCAGCATAGAAGAACTCAGAAGATGGGATGGAGGCAAATAGCATCATGAACCCTGAGAAAGTCATATTATATCCGCTCATGACCGAGGTTACAAGCCGCCTGATCGAGGCAGAAAACAAACTCGTGTTCATCGTGAACAACAAGGCCACGAAACGAGATATAAAGGCCGCCGTGGAAGAACTGTACGATGTTAAGGTAAGAAAAGTGAATGTCACCATAACGCCGAAGGGAGAAAAGAAAGCCTTTGTTAGGCTTGAACCGGAATACAACGCAACGGATGTAGCCATTAGACTGGGTATACTGTAAAATTTGGAGGAGAACAAGTTTGGGTAAACGGATTCGTGTACAAAGACGAGGAAGAGGTTCACAAACCTTTCAAGCTTCAACCCACAAAAGGGTAGCGCCAACCAAATATCCTCAGCCGCCGAAAGAGAAGCTGAAGAGCGTAATCAAAGGCCAGATTCAACGGTTACTCCATGATCCCGGCAGAGGGTCTCCGTTGGCTCACATCGAGCTTGAAGACGGTGAAACCTACTATTCAGTGGTGCCGGAAGGGGTTTACGAAGGTCAGCCAGTCGAGTTTGGCGCTAGGGCTCAAGTTAGAGTTGGAAACATCATCCCGATAGGCAACATCCCTGAGGGAACCATGGTGTGCAATATTGAACTTTCTCCGGGAGACGGAGGCAAGCTAGCTCGCTCCTCCGGTTCATACGCAACCGTCGTTTCTCACACACCTGAAGGCACAATGTTGAAGCTGCCTTCCGGTAAAACCCGATACGTCAACGATCTCTGCTTGGCAACAGTTGGAATTGTGTCTGGAACGGGACGCACCGAGAAACCCTTCTTGAAAGCAGGCGCAAAATATTATTGGATGAAATCCAAGGGCCACAAGTATCCGCGGACACGTGGGCGAGCCATGATAGCCGCTGTACACCCATTCGGAAGTGGCAGAAGAGGCGGCCGAAAGGTCACAACAGTGTCCCGTAATGCTCCTCCAGGCAAGAAGGTTGGACTGATCGCCGCGAGAAGCGCAGGTAAGAAGAAAAAGTAAAAGCCTAGATAATGCAGAGTAAGGTTTAAAAGTCGCTTAGGCTCCAGATGCATTGGTGGTCAGATGCCCAAAGAGTTCAGGTTCCGGGGCTATACGCTTGAAAGATTGCAGAACGTTTCGATGGACGAGTTTATTAGTCTACTTCCTTCACGTCAACGCCGAAGTCTTCAACGAGGCCTAACGATAGAGCAAAGACGGCTTCTTGAAAAGATCCGAACGGCTAAGGAACTCCAAGAAAACGGCGGAACAAACAAGCCGATAAAAACACACGCCCGGGACATGATTATACTTCCCGAGATGGTCGGCGTCACAATCCACGTTTACAATGGCAAAGAATTCGTGCCGGTTGAAATAGCACCGGAAATGGTAGGCCACTACTTAGGCGAGTTCGCAATCACCAACAAACCCGTAAAACACGGTACACCCGGAATCGGGGCAAGCCGAAGCAGCATGTATGTACCGTTGAAATAGCAGGCTGAATCTGAGGAACATTTTTCGCTTCGTTTGTCCTAGACGAAATCTAGGCTACATACGTTGAGGCGCCTTTATTCCTATAAGAATCAACGCATTCCGAAGCGTAATCCTTACAGCGTCCACAAGCATAAGCCGTGCGTTGGCTAGTTCTGGAGAATCAGCTTTGAGTACAGGTAACGCAGCGTAAAAGGTGTTGAACTTGTCAGCCAACGCATTAGCATAATCTGCGATTATGTTAGGCTTCAGGTTGTCAGCGGCGTCGATGAAGGCTTCTGGAAAACGTGAAATCATGAGCACCAAGTCGCGTTCCAAAGGTTCCTTAAGAACTGCAGCGTCAACCTTCCGGTTCTGTTTTCCCGCTTTTCTAAGTATGCTGCAGGCTCTTGCATGTGAATATTGAATGTAGGGCGCACTGTTCGTCTCAAAATTCAAGACTTTGTCCCATGTGAAAACAACGTGTTTCTGTGGATCGGTTTCCACCAGAGCGTATTTGATGGCTCCTATGCCGACGACCTCGGAGATTTTATGTTTTGTTTCGTTAGGTAGCTGCGGGGACCGTTTAGAAACTTCTTCATATGCTCTTGCGACAGCTTCGTCCATAACTTCGTCAAACGTCACATATCGTCCTTTCCGACCGGACATTCTTTGACCTGGAAACCTCACCAGATTATAAGAGAAGTGAATAAGGTTCCTAGCCTCTTTGACGTAACCCAAAGCACACAAAGCCATCTTAAGCTGAAGCTGAGCCAGTTTCTGCTCCATCCCAATGACGTTAATCACCCTGTCCGCCCGCTTGAACTTCCAGAGGCTGTAAGAAATATCTCTTGTCGTGTAAAGCGTAGTCCCGTCTGCCCTAACCAAAGTCAGAGAAGGAATCTCCTGGTCAGGCTTCACTCCGAACGCTTCCTTAAGACCAAGGGTTTGAGCAACCATCTCGGCGTCAAACTCTAGGACCCCGCCTTCCTCGAAGACGAAAGGCGTTTTCTTCAACTCGTCTAAGCAGCGGGCTACGTCACCGTTCCACACGAACATGCTTTCCCAATCCCAAGAGTCAACCGATATGCCGGCTCTAGCAAGCGTCTGTTTGAAGCCTTCGAGACACAGCTGAGAGAATTCTCTGATAAGACTCTTCGTTTCTTCTTCGCCCGCCTCATATCTCTGAAGCAAAAGGTTAACCTCTAACTCGGGGCTTTCGGCTTTGCTGATTTCTTCGAGAAGCTTGTTGAAGAGGTCTGGATGTTTTTCTTTGAGACCAGCCGCTATGGAGACCCATTCATCCAGCCGCCTTTGGAGGTCACGGACTTCCTCCTCGGCTCCGGGAGTTGAACGGGCATTTTCAAGCCTTTCCTTTAGTCTACGAATCTCTAGGAGACAGTTTGTTATGGCGTAGATTGCGCCGATAAAGTGGTCCGGTTTTCCTTCCGGCTCTGGTTTTCCTAACAGCTTGTATCCGTAAGCAATGAGGGCTGATTGCCGCCCGACGTCGTCAACGTAATAATGCGCAGAAACCTCGTGTCCTTGAGCTTTCAGAATACGTGTCAAGGCGTCACCAAGTACAGAGTTTCTGCCGTGCCCTATGTGAATCGGGTGAATCGGGTTGGCGCTCGTGTGTTCAACTATCACTCTTTCAGGTTTACTTGTTTTTACGAACCCGTATTCTGTGTCAAGCGTTCGCGCTGATTCGAGGGTTAACTGGGAGAACCTAGCTAAATCTATGTAGAAGTTGATGTATCCTTGTCCTTCTGCCTTGACCTTTTCGATCAACGTGAACGAAGAAGCCGCGGCTTCTGCTTCCTTCTCTATCTGTTTCGCAATATCTCGGGGGTTTTTGTGTAGCTTTTTGGCAATCTCAAAACAGACTGAGGAAGAAAGCTGACCGAACTGAGGGTTTGGGGGAATAGCCAGACTCATAGGTTGGATTACCACGCTTGGAAAGATATCTTGCATCGCGCGGCTAAGCAACGTGACACATTGACCTCGGAAGACCCCGAACGGGTTAGCGGAAACGGATTTCAAACAAACCATCTTCCTTACGAATAAGCTGCGAAGAAGCTATCTGGCTACGTGACTTATAAACAACGCTGGAAGCGATAAAGCTGTAGAGCCTTCATGGTTCTGCCTCCAGAAGCAGATCGACGAGTTTTTTCTGGTCAACTTCCGCCCGTGTTCTCCAACCGAGATATAGCTGACCGTTCTCGTCCTCAACGATGTATCCTGCTCTAAGGTACCGATGAAGGTTCAGGTCAACCCTCCACCCGGGAAGCTTGGTCCGCAGAAGGGTTTCAAGGTCTTTCCGCGGAGTTTTTCCGCCCTTTGAGATTATGAAGCTAAGGGTAACCGCTAAGCCTGCAAGGTCATCTATGCGCCAGCCTATTAGCTTGGTCTCCTGTGAGCCTTCGCTGCCCTTCAGAGTTACGTAAAATCTTGCTTTGTCAAGCTGTTCAAGGCTCGGATTTTCAGGGGGATTCGCTTCTTCCTCGAAGACCGTTTTAACAGTTAGGCCAAGTTTATCCAGATAATCATTCAACAGGTCTAGAACTTTCATGTAGTCGGAGCCCAGTCTTCGTCTTAGTTCCCAGCCTTTCGCGCCGGGTTCCCTGTGTCTTTTGTAGAAGAGAAGCTGAACCGCCCGTTTCATCCTCATAGCGTAATATGTTTTCCGTCTTAGCCTTCTCGGCCTTCCCGCCATCGTTTCCACTCTTCAAAGCTTATTGGTATAGGAAAAGAGAAAGGTTGAGCATCCTCCTTTGAAATCTGTTTCTGGTAGGGCAAAATGAAGATCTTCTCCTCAAGCGGATGCACCTCTAAGGCTGCGTAGCCGTAGGTTATGAGAAAACTCGTTAGATACGCTCGTTTCACCGTGTCCTCGTAAGTGTCGGCGCCAACAAAATCCCAGTAACTGATCTTGCCGTCTTTACCGACGGCTGACTTGAGCTCATTCCATAAGTCCTCCAGCTCCGACGAGAAGGTTTCGCTTAACAGAAGCCCTTGTTTAACCAGCTCTTCTCGGGTTGTCGCCCCCGTTTCTGCAAGTGCCAGCTCGTCTTCTCGCCACCTTTCATCAAGAGGAGCAAGCGCGTTCCAGTACTTCATCGCTGCGCCGAGGCTGCCAATCGTGATTTGTTCAAACTCGACAACAGGATGCCAAGCTTTCTGGAACACCTCGACGATTTTTTCAATCGGCAGGCTGCGAAGCTTCTCCTCGACGAGGAAGGGGTCTCGGTAAAGTGAGGAGGCGCGACGTTTTATCCATTCGCTCTGCAACTTGATGATTGAAGCAATGCTGTTTAACGCTTCAGCGTCTAAGCAGAGATCATCGGGGTCCTCCCAGTTTGGATAGTATTCTTTGATGACAGAGATGAGGTCATCCACCTCGACCAAAAACGGGTTTAGCCCTCGGCTTTCAACAGACTGGCAGAACTCGATTATCCGCCTCAGTTCTTCCTTGCCAAGTCTTCTCGGTTTTTTGGCGGTTGCCATCAGCTTACCTCCCTGACGAACGATGTGCCTTCGATGTTCTGAACCGTTATTAGGTGAACCTCCTTCTCTTCGAAATACATTTGATTCGGAGTGATCGCCAAGTACTGCCCTTTCCCACCTTCAACCGCTGAAACCAGAAGGTTAGCAATCACCTCGCGGTTCCTAGGATCCATGTGAACATCGTACTCGTCAACCGCGCGGAAAGGAGACTTGATCCTTTGCTGAAGGGCAAGCAGAAACGCCATAACCGCCGTGGTTCTTTCTCCACCGCTCTGCGAATAGATGTCCAGAGGAACAGGCTTAGCCCCTTTGAAGCCTACTAGAATCTCGATTCCCGTGGATTCAATGTCATGATCGTTCAGCAGCCGAACAAAACCGGTTGCAGCGGTATGCGAAAGAATCCTCTGATATTCAAGGTTCACATGTCTCAACAGGTTCCGGATTACGGTTTTCCAAGCGTTCATCCGCGTTTCGACCTCTTTAAGAGTCTTCTCACGGTTTTCAGCAGCAACCCGAGCTTTCTCCTTGAGCTCCAGATACAGGTTGGAGTAGGATTCGTACATGCGTTCTATCTCGCCTGAAACATCTGCCATCGCAGCTATACGACCGTCAACCATTCGAATCTCATCCAGAACCTCTTCGACGCTTCTTAAGGCAATGATGCGGGGACCCGTTTTCTCAGCTCTTCTTATAGCTGCGCCGAGATCTTCTTCTAGAGCTTTGAGGGTTCTCTCTATCTCTCGGAGTTCTCTTAACAATTCATTTTTCCTGTACCCAAGAATCGCTAAGTCTATTTTCTTTTCAAGAATTTGGCTGTTAAGATCTTCCATCTTAAGGTTGATCTCTTGTGTTCGCTCTTTTGCCTTTGCCAGCTGAGAATCTAAATCGTTGATCCTTTGGGATGACTTCTTTACAGATTCCTCGAGACTCTCGATCTTAAACTTGAGCGTGCCAGACCATTGAGCAAGATCCTCAGAAACGTTCTTGATCTGCGAAATCTGATCCCCAACAGAAAACGGGTTCGAAGATTTTACCGCATCCTCAAGCAGCATGATTCCTTGCAAGATGTTTTTCGCCGTTTTTTGACCTTGTTCAACCCATCTTCTAAGGTCTTCCAGCATCTCTTTTCCGTTCAACACATTAGACTCATGCCTAGCTTTTTCTCTTTCCAGTAACAGTCTTTCCTCGAACAGTCTTTCCCATGTTTCCTTGACATTCCTAGCTTCTTCTTGAAGCTGACGCACCTTCGCTTCAGAAGTCTTGATTTTATTTTCAATCTTCTCAAATTCTTCTCTTCTTTTGCTAATCCTTTTCTCAAGGTCTGAAACCGCAGCTTCTCTACTTGCAGCTTCTGCCCATGCAAGTTCCCGTTCCAAAAAGCGTCTTTTCAACATAAGCTGTTTCTTCTGTTGATAACGGTCATACTGTTCACGCCAATAGTTAAGCGTCTGCGCTGCTGATTCAAGCATCTTGCTTAAGGATTCTTCTTGGCTAACAATGCGGCTTAACTTTCTCTTGGCTTCCAAAACATTTCTACGGTACGGCTCAAGCCCAGCTGCCGATTCCACAAGCTTAAGCTTTTCTTGTGGTGAAAGCACCACAAACTGTTCAGCCATGTCCTGATGCATAATAATGAGCATGTTATCGGGGTCCACGTTAAAACGTGAAAGAAGCCTTAAAACCTCAGCTCTTGTCGCGTGGGCGTTATCAATTTCAAACCAGTATTTGCCGTCTCGTCTCAGAACTCGGGTCAGGTAAATCTGGTCTTTCCTTATCCGTCTTACTGGACGCCGACCTTCCCGGATAGAGTTGTCTAAAACAAGCGTGACCCGCCCTATGTCTTTTCCCCGTCTAATCAGGTCGCTGAGTTTTTTGGAGCGTTCAGTGTAGGATTGACCGAAGGCAACAGATATTCCTAGCAAGATTGAGCTCTTTCCCGCTCCGTTTGGACCGCATATCAAGTTAACTCCTGGCTTAAGCGGTATCCTAGCATACTCGTAAGACATGAAGTTCTCCAGTATTATCTCGCGAATCAACACTAGGCAGGATTCCCCTCGAAGCTGATACTAACAATAATAATTCTTCCTTTTAAGGAATTTCTTCCATCCTTCGTACGGTCATCAGAAAAAAATAGCCATGAAAAATCGGCGCAAGCCTAACAGGCGAAAGAGGACATCGAGTTATTGAGGCATGTCGAAGCAAAAAGAACAAAATTATTTTGTTCTAACCTGTTTCAGGATAATAGCCAATTGTTCTTCATCAATAGCGTTCATTTCGTAAAGCCGCTTAGCAGCCTTGCTGATTCTCAACACGGAATGAAGACTGATACCTTCCTGCGCAAGCCTTTCTTTGCCGCCTTCTTCTCTGTCAAGTAACACGAAAGCATCGGAGACTAATCCTCCTTCCGCCCTTATAGCGGAGGCTGCTCTCTTCAAGCTTACACCCGTTGTAACTAAGTCGTCCACCAAAAGCACACGGTCTCCCGGCATCAAGACGCCTTCAACTCGGCGTTCTCTTCCTCGTAACCGACGAGTCTGCCGCGCATACAAGAAAGGCTTGTTCAGACGGTAAGCTATGATTGAAGCGAAGGGGGTCCCAGCTACGGGTATGCCTGAAACCCGGTCGAAGCTTTCCGTTCCCAATGTGTGGCTTATTGAGTTCATAAATATGTCTGAGACAACGTGAAAGGCATCTGGAAAACTAGGTATAACCCTCAGATCAACATAGTAAGGGGTAATCCTGCCGCTTGAAAGCTTGAACGCCCCGAACTCTATGGCGTTGGTCTTCTTAAGGATCTGGCAGATCTTCTCTTCAACAGATTCTCCGAGCTTCACAGAACCCTTATCAGTTGACATAGCGAACCCCGATACGATAATGAGCTCTGGTGACTTAAAAGAAGTATGCTATGCTTGAGAATTTCTTTAGTTCCAGACCGACGCCCCTACGCTTTTTGTTCGGAAACGTCAGTTCAGCTCGTTTCTAAAGCTCTTGCCAGTTTCGGGAATCTAGCAGCAATCTGGTTTCCTAACTTGACAAGAGCTCGTTTCATGTTCATTCGATACTTAGGAAGGTTAACTATGTTATCTATGCACGTGAACCTTTTCCACCCTTCTCCCTGTGTCGACAAGTCAGATACAAATCCCTCATGCAAAGCTTGAAAGTCCACTTTAAACTCTTCAGTTTTCCTAAGCATCTCCTCCAGAGATGTTATCCGCGTCACACCGGTTGTCTCAACTGTTATCTCGTCCGGAGCACGTTCATAGGGCAAATTTTTCGGTGTACCTTTACGGATCATCTCTTCAAATTTAAGCCGGTAGTTATCGACACAACGGTCCCAAGTGTAGCATCGTTCAACTCTTTGCCTCGCTTTCTTAGCCATCTTTTCACGAAGATCTGGATTCTTCACTAGCGTCACGCAGGCGGAAACGAGGTCTCGCTGGTTTATCCAAACATCGCCGTTCACCCAGCAAGTTCTAGCTAAAAAACCAGCGTCACACGAGACTGTTTCACGGTACCCGTTCCAAGAAGAGGTGACAACCGGCAACCCACAGGACATAGCCTCAACAACTGTAAGCCCGAAACCTTCACGCATTCCAGCTACGGGATTAAAGAAAACATCGCACGAGTTCAGAAACCTGGGAACCTGCGACGGTTCAAGATAACCTAAAAGGAGAAAATCATCTTTCGCATAAACGGGTTTGATTTTCCGGCTTCCACCAGCAACCACGAGCATGATGTCCTCTCGTCCAGTCTGCTCTTTGACCTTTCTCATAGTTTCATAGGCAAAGATCGGGTTGAACTTCGATAGTCTTCCAAGATAGCCTAGGACAAACCGTTCCTTAGGGATCTTTAGCTCCCGTTTACATTCATTCTTGTCAAGCGGCTTGAAGACCTCGGTGTCAACGCCGTAGGGGATTACATCTACGGGGAACCTCCAGAACCTCTTCAGCGTCCTCGCCAAGCACCTGCTGCCTAACGTGACTATGTCATGTTCTGGAACATAGAAGGCGGATGCCAATGGCACCCAACCAGCCATCGAGGCAGCTGAATGAAGCGTGTAACAGTGCGGCAGGAAAGTTTGTGTGAAAGCCCTATAGGTGTAGACGGGTGACGCATCCCAGATGTGAATCAAATCATAGTCGCCTAGAAACTCTTCGTCAAGATGCCACAAGCCTTTAGACCTAAGAATGAAACGCCTTCTGAACCCTTCACCAGTCTGCTCAATGCTGCCAGCTTTACTGCGGTCGCTGGTTTCAAAAAATCATGTCACAATCGAAATACTGGGAAAGCCGTTTCGTCAACTCGTAAGTTACCATCGCTGCGCCAGAAGGCGTTTTACCGCAACAGTCCCAGAGAGTCCAACCCATAACGGCGACAGAATGTTTCGTCAACACATTCACCAAGAAGGCTACATGTTATCAAACACTTCTGGAGATTTGAAACTATCTCATAGCCTTTTTATGAAAACAAGCTTCAAGATTCGTAAACTTCAAGCCTCAAACGTGTAAATGCATGTTCAGCTCAATTTTTTTCGGTTGCAAACGGAAAAACCTTTTTGGCGTGTTAAGAGTTTACTGCTCGTTCCGTTCAGGTTACTCGAGGTATCCTGAAGTGGCTGTCTCTTCCCGCGCTGACATATTCGCCGCCGAGCTGGTCTCGAACGATGGTTGCGATGCGTCTGAAATTGTCTGAGCCTAGATACTGTCTTGGTTTAACGAGCACATATTCGTCGGTCATCTCGAAATAAAGCATGTTTGCCAGTTCTTTTGGAAAGGCTTTTTGAACATCCTCGGTTGTTCTCGCCGTCCCTGTGATGACGGGGGATGGCGCCTCAGACGTTATCGTTTGTTGCGCTGACCTTGGAGGTGAAAGCGGTTTAAGCGGCTTTACCTGCGGAGCAGGTGTGAGAACATTTGTTGAAGCTTTAAGGTTTCTCGAGATCTCAGCGAGGTCTTCAGAAAGAAATTTTAAGATACGTATAAGGTCATCGATGCGTCTGATCAGGTTTTCAACATTCGGCTTGTTCTCACCCATAAACGACGCCTTCCAACCGGCACGGAACACTATTTTAATTCGGAACTGTTCTATTAAAACTAGCTATTGACTTGATCTAGCTGCTAGACTGCAATCTGTTGACATACGACACCGAGAGCTTTTACGAAGAAAACGTCTCAAAAAGGATTCTTCTCGATAAAGTTCGGTTACAAAACAAGGGGTTTACTTGAATGTTTTTCAATCTTGGTTTCTGAACCACAAAAGGGACAATACTTATAATCTGCAGAGATCCTTCTTCCGCATGAGTGACACAGGATTCCATGGACTCCAGTGCCGCAGAAAGGGCAAAAACTGAACTCCGGCGATATTTCTTGTCCGCATTCGCCGCAGAACAACTTTGTTTCTGAAAACGGGGATCGTTTAAAACGGTGTTCACCTTTTTGAGGATGGTGAAGAATAAGGATCCAAAATGTTGCAGGTATGAACATGCCTATGGGTATACTCATGTAACGCTGCACAAGCGAGCATGGAATGACGACTTCCGTGAACCGTGAACCTGAGAAGAATATGAGCCCAATCAAGCTCGATGTGCCGCCCCATTCCACTAGACTGTTCTGATCCTTTTTCATGGTTCCCAGCAATGCTATGATTCCTCCTAATAGAACCAGCGTCGTTCCAAAATATTTTGGGGCTGACTGGTAAAGTTTCCATCCTGAATTTGTGCCTTGCAGGTCATACACTATAACGTAATAGGCTATGAAAGGAAACTCAAAAATGTAAAAACTTGAACTGGTAGCCCAAACAGTGTTGGTTCCCCAAGTTACAGTCCATGGAACAGCTAAGGAACCAAGCAGAAGAAGACTGGCAACCATACGTGCATTCATCTAATCACCTAACTACGTTATGCTTTCGGTAAGCTTGCTCAGATCAACCGTTTCTTGGCGTCTCTTGTTCAAATGCCGCAGAACCACCTTTCCCTCTTTTACTTCTCTCGGACCTAAAATCACGGCGTGACTGATTCCTCGCTTATCTGCCTCGGAAAGTGCTTTCGACACAGAACGCCCCATCACCTCAACCTCGGCTGGCAACCCATGTTTCTTAAGCAAGGAAGAAACCCTGAAAGCTTCCCCTAACAATTCTCTGTTAACAGGAATTACAAGAACTTTACGTTTTTCACCTAGATGGAGAACCGTTCCCTGCTGTTCCAAAGCAAGGGCAAGGCGATCAATACCCGGTGCAACCCCAACAGCTGGGATGCTTCCCCCACCGAAAACCTCTATAAGACGGTCGTAGCGACCTCCGCCTCCAAGAGCAATATCCATTTGGGGAACGTATATCTCGAAAATCATCCCCGTGTAGTACTCAAGGCCCCTAGCGAACCCAGCGTCCAAAACTAATTTTGCGTCTGTGCCACTGGCTTCCGCCAATCTGATAATTTCGCTTAGATTTTCGATGGCTTCCTTTGCCTCCGAATAGTTTTTCACCCGTTCAGCTATCCTCTGAATAACCTTGTTTGGATCGTTCCCTCTGATCTCCAGCAGGTTCCGCAGCGTATTCAAGCCGGTTTGGGAGACTCCACTGTTCTTTGCAAGGTTCAATGCATCATCCTGCTGCTTCTTGTCAAGGAGCTGCATGATGCTATTTTGTTGATTTTCAGCTACTCCTTCGCGGCTTAGGATGTTTCTTAGAACACCGACGTGACCTATTTTGAAAAAATAGTTGCGGAGACCTATCTCCTTCATTAGGTTGTCCGTTAACTCTAGGATTTCAGCATCTGCTTCCGGCATTTTCGATCCGAAAAGTTCGTAGTTAGCCTGCCAAAATTCACGGTATCTCCCGAACTGCGGTTCGTCATACCTATAGAGGCTACCGACGGAAAACAATCTTAAAGGTTTAGGGAAGCTCCGCATCTTCGTTGCGACGAGTCTAGCTACGGAGGCTGTAAATTCTGGTCTAAGGGCAACCATTCTACCCCCGAAGTCTTTGAAGACATACATTCGTTTCCGGTTTTCCTCACCAACCTTCGCGGCGAGAAGCTCATAGTGTTCAACAACCGGAGTGATGACCTCACGGTATCCATGTAAACGCGCAACTTGCCGCGTCTTCATTTCTATGTATCTCAGTTTTTCAGCTTCGTCAGGTAGTAGGTCTCTCATCCCACGGACAGTTCGACGAAAGGCTGAAGGCAACACAAAACGCCTCGTTCCAGTAGATCAGTGCAAGCACAAGTTGCATATTCTGTGCGAACACTATAAATAGCTGTCTCTTTAGAGATGAGCCACAGTAACGATCAGCGAAAAACCAGTTCTCACGTGGGTTCTTGATACTTCAACGATTGTGAAGCGAAGAAGCGTTTCTATGTGAATGTCAAACGTGAAAGAGAATAATAGACAATTTCGCCTCTTCGGTTCAAAACGGAAAGAATCAAGGTTTTCTTCAGGCTTTGTCCGCGAGTTAAAATTCTAGTAAGGTCCTCGATAACGATTGGTTGTCCCTCTTTTATTCCAAGTATCAGAAAATCCGCCGTGGATTTACCGTATTCGCCTCTTCTGTAGACGCGGAAATCTATGCCTAAACCGAATCCTTCTCTAACAACGTAACCTCTACTCCTCAAATCTCGGTAGATCAGATATCTAACCCAAGCATCTTCATCTGCTGAACGAGCTTTTTCCAAAAGATGTTGAAACGTAACCTTTTCCTCGGTTTTTTCGTCCACAACTTCAAGTATACTTCTGCTTAGAAGGTAAAGAGCTTCATAGAAAGTCAAGAGAAAATTTCCGTCTTCAAGTTTTCCGTAACCTCTGGACGATAATCCTTCACGGTCTTCCAAGGGAGGAACAATGATTCTATTTTCTTCGAGGAAAGCCTTGACCGCGACCTTTTCTTCTCTTTCTTTGCTGAATATATGTTTGTCGCTTGTTTCGTTCAGCGCCATTCACCTTCCACAGAGAACACGAAACTAATTTTTTGAACATTTTTCTCGGGCAAGTTTCCGAAATTCTTCT
>PIYB01000026.1 GCA_003601835.1 Candidatus Bathyarchaeota archaeon | reverse complement strand
TCTTCTCCTGCAAGGTTTGTCGCTGAAATGATCTTGGTAAGGGTCTGCTCGTACTCCATGAAGCCTCGGTTAGCCTCACCTGCAACAGTTGTTAAGGCGCCTAAAGCGTCGTGAGCAAGCTCCCCTAAAAGAACGCCTGCAGCAGTCTTCGCAACATCCTTCAGTCCAGAAATCTGGGACCGCACGTTCTGTAACCCTTGAACCGCGCCTCCCACATCCGCTGAAACCTGAATTAAAAGCGGGGTCAACCCGAACGGCATCTACGAAACAGCCTCCTGAACCTTCCTGTACAGAATCCGCACGATCTCCTCACGGTTTCCGTCAACAGCCGGCTGCATGAACGGCTGCGGTCTCGTCTTTGAGGTTCCAAACTCCACATAAGCAGCGTAGTCAACCGGTTTCCCAGTCCGCGGGTTGGTTACCTCTCCGCCTCCAGCCGAAACTGAAACCGTGTGAAGGTGCCCTTGAGAGTTGACAGTTGACGTTCTGATAGACCTTCGAAGCGAACCTGTGTCCACAGGGCAAAACCCCTTCGCGTCCTCCTTGATCTTTTCCGCTGCTTCAGCTAAGCCTTCAGCTATGGAACGGTCTAAGACGCCTTCTATTCCCGCAATCTCGACTACCAGTTTTTCATGCCCGTAAACCTTCAGTTCCATCACGTTTCACCCTTCTTTTCCACCATCAGCTCGAGGCAAAATGTGCACCAGTTCACTGAGGTCCCGTTCCTGAGGTTCATGGGAGAACCGAGACAGTTTCCGGTTGATCTGCTGCTGGATGGATTTGACGAGGTGAACATACCCGTAGACCAGAAACTTCCTTTGCAAAGGCGTCAAAGACTGCTGGTTCTCCGCGATTCTGTACCCCAACTCGTGCAGCAAGATCATCTCTTGCCCTTGCGGGCTCTCCGAAAACCCTTGATCTGCTCCTCTGCCTCGGATGAAAACCCGGATATGGTGTCCACTGTTTCCCAGATGCGGCTGAAAACCTCCGGTTTGATGCGTTTAACATCCTCCACCGTCCACTGTTCACCTTGCCCCTTCGACAAAGCTTGGGCTACCAGATGGAACCGTGCTTCATCCAAACCTCTCTGCGCCGAAGCCAAATCAATCTTCGAAAGGTCTATTCCGCCTCCCTCGAAGAGACGGTTAACATCAACCTCCGCAGAACCCTTGATCGCCAAATGTTTCAACCGTAACGCCCTTGCCTCAGCCATGTCCCCTGTGTCAGGAGGCGCCACAACAAACACGTGTCCTTCACCGTACTCGTCCGCTGAAACCTCGATCCGCAAATCGCTGCCTTTCAACACAATCTCACGGGTTACCTTCAGCAAACCTCAGCCTCCCCCCTTGAACCTTCAAACCCGCCAGCCTGGTTACGCAATCGCCACCGAAGCCGTTTTAGCTCTGAACCGCGTCGTTATGAAGGCAGGTGCATTCTTCGGCGAGGCTACGCTGGGCTCCGGGAAGATGACCCCGGTTAACGTCACGGTTATCTTGTTACCTGTGCCTCCGTCCCAAACAAGCTTCATAGTGTACTCTTCAAGAGTGTCTTGGAAAGGCGCCGCTCTGTCAAGCATAGTCTTGCCGTCTGAACCGACTTTGAACGCTTCCTTGATTGTTCCCTCGTAGGTTTTAAGCCCCGGCGCCCATGCTTGGACCTCGTCGCTGTTCAACGCGTCGACGCCTTCAACCGCCTGTTTAGGTTCGAAGGTAACCTCCTGCGCTATGAAGCTACCCATGTCACCTTCAGTTGTCTTGGTTATGATCACCTGCACCTGTTTCCCGACATACACACTCATCCTTTTCTTTTCCTCCTTCTAGCTGATTGTCTTAACTGTCTGCGCCCGGAAAGGCGTGACAATGAAAACCGGACGGTTCTTAGGAGACGGAATTGAACCTTCAGGGAAAACCACACGGTCCAACCCGATTCTAACCTTGCTTCCGCCCCTGTCAAACTCCACAATCATCCCGTACTCAGCGGGTCCAGTTTCCTCCCAAACCTGAAACTCGTCGTAGCTGTTTTGGTTGCCGAAGAACGAACGGATGACAATGTCCCCCGGCTCCAGATACGGAGCATCATCCACACCGTAATAGTCGTTGTCACCAACCTTGACGTGAACATATCCCCCGACAAGTTCAACCTCGACAGGCGTCCAAACATCCTGCTGCAACGCTCCGGGAACACTGATCAGATTCGTGTAAACATCGTTCTCAACCCGTGAAACCGAAAGAGTTCTAGACCCGTTAAAGATTACACTGTAGCACCACAGTTGAGGCGTGGTCTTCTGCCGCAGCCTCCACCCTCCGTCCCCCGTGTGATGTTTAATCTTGCATCTCAGAATGAGGTCCCGCCGTTTCGGCACAACAGTGTCCTTCAAGGTTGCCCCCGTTGTCTCATTGCCCAAGGTGTAAAGGCAGCCGTCACGTACCTCAACATGCGTGTTATGCTCAAAATCGTCGTCGAACGCCTTGTTATGATAAAAAGGTTGACTGTAAACAAGCCTACGTTTCCCCCGTGTGAACCTGCGGAGCTGCACCTCGTCCCCCGGCTTCAAAACCTCCTTTATGCTGCCGGAAACCTCTTTCAGCAGAACAGCCCACTGCTGCACCGTGTCCGAACCCAACCCGTCGATCCCTTCGATCCTCCGCTTCGGCTCAACCGTTATCTCCTGCGCAACATACGGTTCACCGTCAAACCTGTACTCGCACACGATTCTGTCATCTTCAGCGAAGTCTCCATCCGCGAGAACAACCTCCCCCGTGTCATCCGTAACCGACGAAACCGTTAGCTCCACCGTGCCCTTCTTTACCGTTACATGAGCAGCCTCGTTAGAAACACCGTCCAAGTCTCCGTCGCTTATCGGAACGTTTGAAACCGTGAACTTAGCTTGGGTGACAAAACACTTCACGTAGTCACAGTATAGGGTCATGGGGTTGCCGTCGCTCGGGTTTGTGGACCGGACAAGCAGGTAAACGTATCCGTCGCCGTCGATGTAATTCGCCAGATCCGACGTTAACGTTACCGTTACTTCTTCGTCGCTGCCGCCTGAACCGGTCTGAGCGTTCTCCCAAGCCGAAGTTACATGGTTCCAGACTTTGACTGTTGTGCCGTTCCCAGCGTTCCCCACGGCGTACCCTTCAAAGGTCAGAACGATCTTCTTGGCGTCCGCTTCAGGGATCACGGATTTGAACTGGAAAAGCATCAGCGGATAGTTCCCGTTTACGTTTGTGGTCTCGCTGTGCCTAGCGTCATCGGTTTTCGCCACGTTCCCGTACGCGGTGTCATCGAACTCCACCCAGTTTCCGTCACTTGGACCGGGTTCCGAAGCCGCTTCTTGACTGCTTGCTTTATGCGTGGCGCTTGGGCTTGTTATCCCAGCGAAATCGTACAGGTCTGCTAGCTGGTCAGTTACGTCCTCTTCAGCTGGAACCTGAATCGTTATCTTCACGTCTTTTCCAACATACACGCTCAATCCGCTGCAACCTCCAAAACGTACATAACCTTAAACCTGAGACTTTTCCTCCACAGAGGCGGCTTAACATCCATCTCGTCGAGAGCCAAAACCGTGGGTTCATGAACGTACAGAACGGAGCCCACCGCGTTCTTCAACAAACATCTTTGAACCGCTGTCTGCAGCTTATCCCTTTCTTCCGCATGTCTGCTGCTCCAACAGTCAACCTGGATCACAGCGTGGTTCCACTCGTACCGTGCGCTCCCGTCGTACGCATCGTTCAGCCCTGAAACCTCAGCTTGCCCAGTTACATCCTCCACGGTTATGCAAGGCTTGTGAATCTTATGCTGGACGAAACTGTGGTAGACTGGCCATTCTCCCCGCTGGTCCTTGGTTAGTAAAGCCTGTAGAACGGGGTCGGCTTTCAACACGTCGATTATTTCCTTTTTGACTGATGTTATGTCGGTCAACCTAAGTCTCCCTCTTCAAGCCTACCTTCAAACATGTGGTGACCCCTTGAACCCGGACTTGTTCAACTGAAACCACTTCGAAAACGGAGCCTAAGGTTTCAACCCGGCAGTTTTTGGCGACGGTTGAACCGGGCTTGAACCATCCGACGGCGTCGCCAACCGTCAGCAGTCCTGCTGCAACGATTTTTTCGTCGCCTTTAACCGGGTTGATGATTGCTTTTTCAACGTTTCCAGCTGCGTAATCGTAGATTGGGTTGCCGTACTGGTCTTCGCCGACAAGGATTCTTTTCTTGACTTGGACTGTTTCTCCGTGTAGCTCAGCTTTTTTCGCGAAGGCTGCTCTTTCCGCCAGTCCGAAGTATCCTCCCATCGCAACGTCTAGGACAAGTTCTTCTCCCGGGCTCAAGACAAGGTTGAGTTTCTTGTTCTCCCCGTTCCAGACGTGGTCCTTTGTGACGGGGCTCATTGATATTTCAGCTCTGCTTCCATGTCCCTCGGCTTTCACGGTCACCGAGGTTCCGTCTGGAAAGGTCGCGGTGTACCGTCCGACCTCGGGTGCGGGTGAAAGGTTGAACACGTAGTTGCCGTTCTCGTCTTTTGCCCAGTCGAATAGGCGTGCTAAGGCACCTGTGATGGCGTGGCTCCAACAGAATATGGTTTGCCCGACGCTTTTCTCGTATGTGTAGACTCTTTCAGCTGTCTGAATCTTCGGGTTGTTTGCGACGTGTCTGAACCTGTTGTAAAGCATCATGAACCTGTCATAGTATCCGTAAAGGATCAAGCTGTGAAGAAGGTCAGCGAAGGCGTATCCGTAGATCCACCGGTCTGTGAACTCGTCGTAGTGGTGAGGCAGATAATCGGTCAGCCATTTTTCCCATTCTCTGAAGGTTCTTCTCTGGGTTTCCGAGTTGAACCCTGTTCTGCCGTACATGCATGAAAGCTCGATGTCCCAGCCTTCAGCAGTGGGGCAAGACTCAAAATCCCAAACGCTTCTGTAGACGCTGTTAACTAGGAACCTGTCGTCAACAGCTGTCTTTAGTTCTGCTGCTATCTGTTCGTAAGACGTTTTTTCGTCTAGGTGTCCAGTTAAGTCGGCTATCTGGGTTCCTATGGTGAAACCTTGATAGTAACCGATCTGGAAAGAGGCATAATACTTGGTTTCCGCCCAGTCCGAATGGTAACGGTATGGATGATCAAGAAAACCGAGTCCCTTGATAAGGTTGTAACCGCTCCTGTTGTAAAAGTTGTCCCTTGCGTAATCCAAGTATTTTTTAACCATGTCCCAGTTGTCCGTAAGATCGGTGAGCTCCCCTGTTTTCTGGTAGAGTTCCCACACGAGAAGAACAGGCATATAGCAGCCGTGAACAAGGTCAGGTCCGCCTTGCGAAGCCTCGCCTTCGCCGTTATAATTGTATGCGCTTGCGGGATAGGGGTCAAAATCGTCGTTTGCAACAGCCGTCCGCAAGAACGACAGGTAACTCCGCACTTCATCAATGTGTCCAGCATTAAGCAGCGTCCTTATCGCAAACGTTGAGTCCCAAGGGAAACAAGCCCTGTAAACCCCTGTGCTCGCGCTTATCCCGCCGTTAGCCCAAGTCATCTCGTAAACGCTGATAAGGTTACGTATCCAAGCCTCAGTCATCCAAGGATGGTCCTCAAAAGACACAATGATTCCGTTATCCACCCAGTTTCGCCATGCTGAAACGGTGTCTGAAAGAACGGTTTCGTAACCGTTAGCCGTCAAGCTGTCCCATTCAGATTCAACATCAGACTGGGTGTCGCCGATGACGATGTAGAACGGTAGAACAACCTCTTCTCCCGGCGATAATGTAAGGTCGTACTGGAACCCGATTCCGCAGCTTCCCGGACCGTAAGAATCGTTATCTGCGACCTGACCGCCCCAACATTGGCTCCACATGCCTGTATTTATGCCTCTATGTGTCGGAGTTTCAGTAGAGCCTACAAGCATGTAGCAAGCCTTAGGGTTGACGGCGTCCCAGCAAAGGAAGGCTCCACGGGCTGCGTCCCACGTTCCTTGGTCGTTCTCTTCATCTCCACCGAGGTTTAAATCCACATAATGGATGAGCTTTATCTCCCGCAGTTCTGTGGCTGTGTTCCTGATGTGACGGAGCTGTATGAAGGCTCTGAGGCTCCAATGCGCAAAGAAGACACCTTCAAACTCAACGTCCTTAAACCATTCTTCGCTTTGGTTATTATGATAGCGGACAACGAGGACACCGGTCTTCTTTATGTACCTGAGCTCCTCCACAAAATCCGACCATTTCATGCTGCCCATGAAATGATAACAGTGAACCGGACCAGCCTGTGACGCTCCGACATCGCCGTCTGGACATGGATAGCTCACGTTGAACTGTTGCATCTCGTTATACATGGGTCCGGTTACATGGAGTTTCCCACCGCCGCCACGCATGAAAATCTGGCTTTTCCGGTCCATGTCGAAGAATGACAGGTTCTCATTCATCGAAAGATGCTCATCCAGCTCGTAGCCACCGATCCGCGTCAACAGCAACATTCTACACCAAACAGGCTTAATCTGAAAACAATCTAAATAAAGAAGCCTAATTTAAGCGTTTTTGAGAAATTAATAAACAAATAATTAATTAAACAAATAAATTAGCAAAAAATCGGCTTCTATAACTGATGATCTAGGCGGCTTCTAGGGCGAGATGTACTTGACAGGTTGAAAACTTTGACGGAAAACTTAAGCTTCAACTTTTTTGTTCCATGGAGCGTAAAGGATTTTCAAGAGCTGATGGTTTCTGAAAAAAGAAAGTGTAACAATGGTCAACCTGTTTTAGCTTATGGGAAACCGTAGGAGCGCAGCTATTCCTCCAAGCGAGTTGAGCTTGACACCTGCCTCGTGCTCGGTGCTGATTATGATCACTCTTCCCCGTTTGTTTTCGACTTCACGCATCAGTTTTTCGAGGACTTGCCGCTCTTCGTCTGGAGCTTCCCTCAGCTGAACATCGGTTAAAACCAGCTTCTCAATAGCTCCCAAAGCATTTGCCTCAGCAACCTCAGCCAGTCCGTAGGTCACATCTTTTCGTTCTTTTCCCAGTCTTTTCAGAATCTCTTCGACAACTTGAGATTCCTCAGCTACACGCATGTGTTTCAGCGCCTTCGTCAAGATTCCCGACCGGAGAGCCTCGTAGATTCCGGCTTTCCCTGTGCTGTTTACGCTCTTCACGTCGATAATGGCTTTCTTGACCTCAGGCTTCTTTTCCTCCAGATACCTGAGAAACTGGTTTTTAATGAACCCTAATCCAATCATCACGATGGGTGTTTTAAGCTCAGCCTTTACGTCTTCCAACGTTTTTGCTGCTGACTTGAACATTTTCTGAAGCGTTTTGGTCCTCTCGTCGGTGTTGAGTTTACCCGGTAGGCTGATGTTTTCCTCGGCTTTTATGTCAAGCCCGAAGCCTCTTAGAACGGCGACGCAGAATCCTTCGTCGTCAATCGCTAACACAGTGATGGGTGGAATTCCTCTTTTAGTCGCTTTTCTCAGCTGGTCAAGCTCATACTTCATCCATCGGTTCTTCACGATGGTCAAAGGCTTATTGAATGTCACGTTTAAAGTGTGATGGGAACCCGGTCCAACATCTTCAGGAGCCTCGCAGATTATCCCGTGAATCCGAAGCCTGTTAAGATACCGGTCCCACATTACGTTCTCAACCAAGATGCCGAGGAAAACCGAGATTCTTCTCCCCTTCTCTGGACGGTCATACCGGTCTCCAAACTTGACCCCCCGCGTTGTCCGTGCATAAACCTTGTCCCCCTTCTTAATGACGTTGTATAACACCCAAAAGTCATCCAACACCTCAGGCAACACCGTAACGGTGCCATGCTTAACATCCTTCCGAAGTATCCTCATGAACCAGCATCCTTCACACACTTAACGAAACCCTTTAAGACCTACAAACCCCTAACATGGTAAACCAACCGAAAAGCTCCAGACGCATATTATACCCAAAACGCCAGATTTATATCTTCTCCGTCAAAAACCCGTCCAAACCCCACATTACAAGATAACATCGAAAAATTTATTACACCCGAAGAGTAAATGGTTTTTCTCCGAGAAACCCAACCTGTCAAAACATACCCCCTTCTCATCTCCCCGGCAGCTTGGGTTTCTCGGAACCCTTTTCTTCACGGTTGAACCTGATGCTTTCAAGCTGTTTTTGTCTTCTGAACAGCTCCAAGCAAGTTCTCCAGCGTGGCGCAGGCTTATTCGAAACCGGTTTCAATTGTCTTGTGTTTTGTTGTGGTTGCTGGGCTTAATTTGCGGGTTGAGAAATGGTTTTGCGAAACCGGGGTGTTGATTTGTTGTCTATTCAGGTTTGTGGTGGTTCTTGATCAGCGTTTTTGTTCGAGGTTTTCTTTTAAGGCGGGTTCCGCATATTTCGCATTTCTGATGTTTGTAGTCCGGTGGGTATTCTCTGCGGCAGGCGGGGCAGTACAATGTCCAGTGTAGATAGTAGCGGATGCCAAATGTTACGAGCGGGGTGAAATGAACCCCGATTTTTTCCGCAACGTTCTGCATGGAATAGTCATCCGTCACAACTGTGGGCGTCCACCCTTCATGTTTAAGCTGCATGGCTAAGGCGAGAACCCGCATATCCGCCTCAGAAAGAGAAAGAAGGTCCCCGATTTCCTTGGATGCCTGTTTCACCATCTCCACATAACGGGGTTCAGGCTCCAGAATCTTCAATGTTCCTCCGTCTGCAGCTGAGCTAAACCTCAGCTTGGACAAGGTTCCCGCAGCAAGTTCTTCTCCGACCTCAGGTACAGAGAAAAGTTTTTCATTAAGAGTGGAAGGATTGAACCCTGCGATAAACGCGGAGGTGTCCAAAACTATGGCTTTTCGAGTGTTTCGGCTACCCATTCTCGTAGCCTTCCTCTCTGGAGAAGAGAAGCCTCGCCTTCAGACGTTCATAGAACCCGCCTTTAAACCGGATGAACCGTGACTTGTTCTCAGACTTCTTTACCACAACGAAAGGTTCTTTCTCGCTTGTTTTCCTCTGGAAGTCTCCGTCTATAACAACGGTTGCCGATCTAGGTTTAAGAAGCTCAATCTTCACCTGAGACGCGGTTGAAAACACAATTGGACGGAGAAACGTGATGGGGCAAACAGGCGTCAAAACGAAGGCTTCAAGATCAGGATCCAAGATTGGACCGCCAGCTGAAAACGTGTACCCGGTTGATCCGACCTGTGAGGCAACGATCACACCGTCCGCCCTGCAATCCATAACAATTTCGTTGTCTTTCCATATTCTCACGTGAAGAAGCTTCGCCAAGTTACGGGACGTAACAAAAACCTCGTTCAACGCATCAGGCAACCTAACGTCGCCAATGTAAGAAGCAAGCTTGCCATAACGCTCAACAAAAAATGCTCCTTGCAGATACTTGTCTACGGCTTCAAGCGCCTTTTCCGGCGGCACTTCTGTAAGGAAGCCGCGTACACCCATGTCGACCGCTAAGATCGGCGGCTCCGGCTTCGGGATTCTTAGGCACGTTCTAAGAATTGTGCCGTCGCCCCCAACCGTTACAATCAGGTCTGTTTTCATCTTTTCAAGCGGGGTTGAGTCCCCTATATAGCGCAGGTACTCAGATAAGCTTGACTCTAAGAGTACGTTGAACCCTTCTTGTTTGAACCGGTCGGCAAGTTTGGAAGCGAGGCTCAACGCTTCCTCACGGTCTGTACGGGCAACTATCCCTACGGCTTTCGACAAGTCTTCACGCGCCGAGTTAACCATTATTAAGCGGAAACCTATTAAACTATAAGAGTACTCGTATGTAAAAGATTATGGATTCGCTGGACAGTTGAGATGAACGACGATGAGTAAACCTGTCGATGTTGGAAGCCTGAAAACCGGAAGCTACGTGATCGTGGATGACGAACCGTGCAGAATAGTTGACCTCACCAAATCTAAACCGGGTAAACACGGCGCTGCAAAGGCTCGTGTGGTTACCATCGGCGTTTTCGACGGCGTAAAAAGAAGCTTCGTTAAACCGGTAGACGCTAAGGTTGATGTGCCCCTCATTGAAAAGAAAACTGGACAGGTCATTGCGACCCTTCCAAACTCCGTGCAGATAATGGACTTGGAGAGCTACGAGGTTTTTGAAACCCCTTTCCCGGAAGACGAGGAGCTAAGGTCTCGTCTGAACGCGGGTGCCGAGGTTGAATACTGGCGTATCCTAGGTAGAACAAAGATAATGCGAATAAAATAACGTTGAGCTGCGGCTAAAGGTTCCCATTTCTTATCTCTTTTGCTACATCCTCGATTATGTTAAGAGCTTTCTCGATGTCCTCCTTCTCGATGCCTCGATGTGTAACCATTCGAACCCGTGTTTTCCCAACTTTCAACGCTAGGACTCCTCTTTCTCTTAGCTTGTCAACGAAAACTTCGGCTTCAACACCTAACCCGTCAACATCAAGCATAACAATGTTCGTTTGCACAGTCTTCAAATTGACGCTGATTCCGTCGATTACAGCTAATCCTTCAGCTAATAAACGAGCGTTCCTATGATCATCCTCCAACCGGTTAATCATCTTCTCCAAGGCGATTATGCCGGGGGCAGCTATGATTCCGGCTTGACGCATCCCGCCGCCTAGAGTCTTCCTAACCCTCTTAGCTTTCTCAATAAATTCTTCCGTTCCAACCACAACTGACCCTATGGGACAGCTGAGCCCTTTAGAGAGACAGAACATCAAGTTATCCACATGTCTCGTGAACTCTCTCACATCAACCTTCAAGGCTACGGCAGCATTAAAAATCCGCGCCCCATCCATGTACAGCCTCAACCCGTGATCCCTAGCAACCTTGCTTATAGCCTCAATCTGACGGGGCGTTACAACGGTTCCGCCAGCTCTGTTATGCGTGTTTTCTATGCATACAAGGGTTGTCTCGGCAGAATGAAGAGTCCGAGGTCGGATTGCAGCTTCAACGTCTTTAGGGTCCATAACCCCCATTACGCCTTTCACAGGCAACGGAAGAACACCAGCAATCGAGGCTATTCCACCGAGCTCGTACCAGTAGATATGGCATTCTGCCTCTAATATGGCGCTGTCGCCTTTTTTTGTGTTGGCTGTTACCGAAACAAGGTTCGCCATTGTTCCGCTTGGCACAAGTAAGGCTGCTTCCTTCCCCATCTTTTTGGCTGCCATCTCCTCCAGCCTGTTAACCGTCGGGTCCTCCTTGTAAACATCGTCGCCTAGCTCAGCCGCCTTTATTGCCTCAAGCATCTCCTCAGTTGGCAATGTAACGGTGTCGCTTCTAAGATCGATAAGAGTCTCAGAACCTTTGGGCGTCCCCATCGTTCAAGACCACCCCAACGGATAAAAATCCGCCTCCATTGATAAATCTTGACTTTTTCTAGACAACGAGTCTCATGTTCAACCGGATAGATTTAAGGGTGTGAAAACATTTACTCATACAGTAAACAAGCAGAGAACACGACTGAAGCCCGCATTGGTTGGAGAGAAACGAATGGTTCTGGAAAAATTAGGTTCCTCGCTTTACGAGTCTTTGAAGAAGCTTCTCCGAGTCTCGGTTGTCAACGAAGCCGCTGTTAAAGAGCTGGTCCGCGACCTGCAACGGTCATTGCTTCAGGCTGATGTGAATGTTCGGCTGGTTTTAGATCTCTCGAAACGCATAGAGGAACGAGCCTTAAAAGAGAAGGTTCCACCAGGCATCCCCCGAAGAGAACACGTGATCAAGGTAGTCTACGAGGAGCTAACGCGTTTCCTAGGTGAGAAGCCTGCTCAGTTAAAGTTGAAACCCGGCAAAAGAAACGTGTTTATGCTCGTGGGGATTCAAGGTTCAGGAAAGACGACGACTGCTGCTAAACTTGCGAGGTACCTTCAGAAACGAGGATTCAAAACCGCCTTGGTTTGCACCGACACCTTTCGTCCCGGCGCCTTTGCGCAGCTCCAACAGTTAGCCAGCCAGATCAACGTGCCCATCTACGGTGACGAGAAAGAGAAGAACGCTGTTAAAATAGCCAAAGAAGGACTGAAAAGGTTCCAGAATTACGATGCGGTTATCGTTGACACAGCTGGACGGCACAAAGACGAGGAAAGCCTCATAAAAGAGATGAAAACGCTTGAAAAAACGTTGCAGCCTGACGAGGTTATCATGGTTATTGACGGAACAATCGGACAACAAGCCGCAGTTCAAGCAGAAGCCTTCCATAAGGCTACACCCATAGGTTCAATAATCGTAGCCAAACTGGACGGTTCAGCCAGAGGCGGCGGAGCCCTCTCAGCCGTCGCAGCTACTGGAGCTCCAATAAAGTTCATCGGAACCGGTGAGAAAACGGACGATATTGAAGCTTTTGACCCACCAAGGTTCGTAGGTAGACTTCTAGGCATGGGAGACCTTCAAAGCCTCATCGAGAAGGTTCGCGAAGCCGAAGTGAAAATGCCTGAAAAGAAGGCGAAAGCCATCCTCAGCGGAAAGTTCACCTTGGCTGACATGTACGAACAGTTCGAGGCGATGCGAAGCATGGGACCGTTGAACCGCATATTGAAGATGGTTCCCGGATTCGGTTACGAAATACCCAGCGACAAGATGGATCTCGCAGAGGACCAGATAAAAAAGTTCCGTGTTATCATCCAGTCCATGACCCCTGAGGAACGTGAGAAACCGAAGATTCTGAACGCTTCAAGAATAAGACGAATCGCACGGGGCTCCGGCACCACAGAAAAAGACGTTAAAACCCTGCTTCAACAGTACAACATGATGCGGAAAATGATGAGGTCGCTTCGGCGGAAAAGAATGCCGTTCTTCGGAAGAAGACCTCCCTTCTAGCAACCAGCCAGCGTTTCAGCCGGATTCATGTGTTCAGACTTTTCTGGCGCTGTGGAAGATGATGGGGAAGGAATCTTCTAAACTCAAGTTTTCTTTGAGGCTTTTCAAAACTGCTTATAAGGAACGCCCTAACTTTACCTAATGAAACAAACACAAGTGTGAATCATCACTTGTCGGTAACTGATTTGCAGGAGGAAACTATTGCTTCAACCAAATTTCAAGGAAGAACAAAACAATGCTTGTTGATCCTTTTGGAAGACCGGTTGAAAGCATCCGGATATCCGTGACGCAAAGATGCAATTTTAGTTGCTTCTACTGTCACATGGAAGGCGAAGTTTCCAAAAGCGGCGTAGAAATGACGCCTGAAGAAATACAGCGAATTGTCGAGATTGCTTCCGGTTTTTCCGTTGGAAAAGTCAAATTGACAGGTGGAGAACCGCTCGTAAGAAGAGACATTATTGAGATAGTTCAAAGAATAAACGAGGTTCCCGGGATCGAAGAGGTTTCGATGACTACCAACGGTGTTTTTCTTGACAGATACGCTGAAAAGTTGAAACAAGCTGGACTGGCAAGGGTGAATGTAAGCCTTGACACACTTAGGCTGCAAAGGTTTAAACAGATAACTGGCAAAGCTTCTCTGAAAACAGTTATATCGGGCATAAAATCGGCGGTAAAAGCGGGATTGCACCCCGTGAAGGTAAACATGGTTCTACTTAAAGGAATCAACGATGACGAGATAACAGACATGATAAGGTTCACCGAAGAAAACGGTTTGATCCTTCAGATCATAGAGTTTGAGGCACCGAGGAAAAACGAGCTCTACACAAAGTATCATGTTGAACTGGAACCGATCGAAGACTACCTCAAAACGTTAGCTGAAAAAGTTAGCGTCCGCCGGATGCATCATCGAAGAAAATATTACCTACCCCGCGGAGGAGAAGTAGAGATCGTTAAACCGATGCATAACACCGAGTTCTGCAAACACTGCAACCGGATAAGAGTGACCTCCGACGGAAAACTCAAGCCATGCCTCTTCAGGAACGATAACCTCGTAGACATCCTAGGTCCCATCCGAAACGGAGCTTCAGAAGAAGAACTCAAAAACCTGTTCCTCGAAGCGGTTAAACGAAGAAAACCTTACTTCACTTGAACAACAAGGTTGCGTAACGGCTCTTCAAGGCTTTTATCTCTATCTGAGCTTCCTATTCACTGAGATGTAACAGTTGACCGGGCAGGTCAGGTTCGGGATAATCGGAACAAGTGTAGGCGCAGGTTTCTGTGCTCGCGGGTTCTCGATGATGCCTAAAGACGGCAACGCTAAACTCGTAGCCGTCACAAGCCGAAGAGAAGAACGAGCCATTATCAGGGCAAAAGAGTTTCAACCGTATAAGCCGCGGAAACCAATAGAGCTCAAGGTTGAGTTTCACAACAGTGAAAGAGCTGAAGCCGTTTCCAAAAGAAGCGGGGTAGTCAGAATAGATGGCAGAACAGTTTCCTACACAGGGAACAACATGGTGGAAGTCTACTGTGTTCTCCTATAGATAAGCCTGCGCATGAAGGCACCTTTTTTGGCAACATGTCTAAACCTAAGCCGTTATCATCAAGTAACGATTTAACAGCCTAATAATCCTAGATGATGGATGGTAACAACTAAAGCAGATAGACGCAGAAAAAAGAAAAAGAATGATGCCTTAACCCTTTTAGTAACCGACGCCGGTTTCGCTTTCAGAATAATGCTGTTCCGAAGGTTCCCCCGTGTAAGGAGCAAGCGAGGACGGTTTCTCCTCAACCGTTTCAGTAGCAGCCTCTTGGCTTGTTTCCATAGGCGTAACTGGCTGATATGTTGGCGGCTTTTCTGCCGGCTGTTCCTCTACCGGTTGTTCTTCCTCCTTCTCAGCTTCAGCTAATTCTTCACCTTTTTGTTCCTCAACCTGTTTTTCAATCGGTTCCGCTGGAGGAACAGGGGGTGCTGCTGGCGGCTGACTGGGTTTCGATGAAGAAGCTACTATGTCGCTGAGCTCTTGTTTTGTCGCCTCAAGCCCTAGGAGGATAGCGTTGCTCTGTTTCTCATATGTTTCATCATCCACATCCCCGGCAGCATGATGGATCTCTAGGCTTGCGAGGAACAACTCAAGGGTGCTTATTTGTTTCTCGAGTTCTTGTGCTCTGGCAGTCATCTTCTCCTTAAGCGCGTTAAGGTGGTCCTCAAGCTCGGTTATTGCCTTTGAAAGCTCAGAGTCTAAATAATCATAGGTGGACTGGGATATCTTGTTCGACGCATACAAGTTATCCAGAGCCTGTTTCTTCTTTTTCGCTATCTCCAACTCTTTTGTAACCAAGTCGAAAGAGTGTTTCCATAAACTCAAACTGAACACCTCCTACGAAGTAAAGGACACGTAAAGATAACTTTTGTCATTACGCTCATATATACTATCATATTAGCCGAGGTAGCCGAGGCTTATGGTTTTGCAAAAACGTTTCGTGTAGACTCTGGAGCCTTTTTCAACTGTGAGAAACATGTATGTACCGTTCATATCTGATGGAAAAATTTATATATGTTCGTACAAGACTATATTTTGGCGGAATAGTATGCTCGAAACCATACATGGAGAAAGAAGAAGCCTCATCAAACAGATCCGAAAAAGAACAGTCAAAAACTTCATGGATATCCTAATACTCATAGAACTGAAAAAAGCCCCAATGAGCGGTTACGACGTCATAACATCAATATTCGACAAGTTCAATTTCCTTCCAAGCTCCGGCTCCGTCTACTCGCTTCTCTACGCCCTTGAACGCGAGGGGCTTATCAAAGGAGGATGGAACGGAAGAAAAAGAATCTACACCCTTACATCGAAAGGCGAAGAGATTGTGGAGAAAGCTCAAACATTATACATGAACATCGAAGGTTTGATGACCAGCATATTTGCTGAGATCTTTTCCTAAGAGAAATATGGAAACCTATTTTAACATCAATTATATAAATATCCTCACGGCATTAGTGAGAAGTAGCCCAGAGGTGCACCATGTAATGGCAGAAACTGTACCAGCTGTGAAGGTCGTTGACGTTCACAAAGTCTATCATTTGAAAGGCGAAGAAGTTCACGCTTTACGAGGCATAAACCTCGAGGTACCGCATGGAGAATACCTTTCCGTCATGGGTCCTTCAGGTTCAGGGAAGACAACCCTGTTCAACATGATTGGAGGCATCGACAGACCTACAAAAGGCGACATCTTCATAGACGGCGTTGACCTGTCCAAAATACCCTCTAAATCAATGGCTTGGCTTAGATGCCGGAAGATCGGGTACATCTTCCAAACTTTCAACCTGATACCCGTCCTAACAGCCAGAGAGAACGTTGCAATGCCAATGATCTTCTTAGGGGTGCCAAGATCAGAGAGAGAGAAAAGAGCAGCTGAACTTCTAACCGCTGTCGGGTTAAGTGACAGGCTTGACCATAGACCCACAGAGCTCAGCGGAGGACAGCAGCAACGTGTCGCCGTTGCCAGGGCGCTAGCGAACGATCCGGCGTTAATCCTTGCAGATGAGCCTACAGGAAACCTGGATTTGAACACCGGCTTCGCAATCGTTCAGCTTCTGTATCGTTTGAAGGCTGAAAGAGGAACAACCATTATCTGTGCTACTCATGACCTGAAGATGATCGACATCAGCGACAGGGTAGTGTTTCTCAGAGACGGCGCCGTTGAAAACATTGAGAGAAGACATGGACTTGTTTTAACAGCGGAGGAATTTGAAGCTTAAAAAGGTGAATGAAATGTCCGAAGAAAATAGTATTCAATGCCCATGTGGAAGGATTATAGAAGACCCTGAAGAATATAAGGTGCTGTTCCTAAAGAGGGAACTCCAAGAAATTGATATTCTCTGCCCGAACGATTCCTGTTACCTCCGTGAACTTGGCTACATAAAATTTGAGATTAAAGATAACAAGGCTGTGTTCAAGGAAGCTTCTTTCTATCCTCCTTTCGTAACTTGGAATTCAGGTCGGTTGGGATCTGACGTAGCGGAAAAGATTCTCAAAGAGCATCTGAAAAAAATCGCTCAAAGATTAGACTGGGAAAGATTGGGGCAGCAGAAAGCTAGTGCGGCACAACCAGTTTAGGGAATGACCAATCTTTCCTCATCAACAGTTTTTCTTTCAAAAAGCATATATCTTGTTAATGTGAATTTACGGTTAGCTCTTTAGTTAATAGGTTGTTTTAGAGATTATCTTTATATATGGACTTCGTGGTGTGCAGTGACCGGTGAATGGTGTATCTCCGACACCTATGGAACAACGGTAACGATAGGTGGAAAAGAAGAAGTAGAAGCCCTAATAGAGGAACTTCAGAAGGTCCTTAAAGAAGACAAAGAAGAAAAATAGGCAACAAAAAGTCTATTTTTGTCTTTTTGTAGGATGATTTCAGTTCACGGTTGGCGCCGTTTCTTCAACGATGTTTCTCAGAATCTCATATCCCTCAAGGAACCTTCTTCCCTTATCAGTTACTTGGAAGAAAATTCCTGCTCTTTCTTTTTCGAATGAACCTAGCAAATCGTGAGAAATCAAATAATTGAGATATTTCAAAAGCTGCTCATAGCTAAGATTGCACCGGTAAAGTATGTTTGTCTTTTTAGATGGTCTACGGCAAACTGAAAGGATCTCGTATACAATTTCAAGACGTCCCCGCTTAACGAAATCTGTTTCCACGTTCCAACACCAACCTCAATTATGAATTTTTCTTCTCTACGTTTCTCCTAGAAGATTGTTTCAAGGCTTTATAAGACGTGTTAAGACCAGATTAATAAGACCGTTCTTAGTAGGAAGCCAGTAAAAAGGTTATGAAACTTCGAGACTTTCCGAGAAAACGGATCACCTGAAA
>PIYB01000025.1 GCA_003601835.1 Candidatus Bathyarchaeota archaeon | reverse complement strand
AAGGGACTAGCTAGCCCAAATCGGGTTAGAATGTGTTAGAATCGTACTAAAGTAGAATTGAAATGAAGGTTGTTCCTCATCAACTTGGTGGGCTTGTTTAAAGAGGTTTGAAGAGGTTTCGATAGTTATCTCTTAAAGTTCCATTCTCGAGTAGCGTACTTTTCTGCCTTTATTTTTGCGGCTAGTTCCTTCTCGAATTCGCTGGGTTCTCCGGGCGCCAGCTTTATGTTGAAGGAGTTCTCGAAGCCGTTTACGAGGGCTTCTTTCAGCTCTTCGAAGCTGATTTTCCTTTTTAGGAACATGTTTATCGAGGTAACCCTTTCCTCAACGGATTTTATCAGCTTGTCACGGATCTTTTCGCTTGGCACCTTCAAAACTGTGAACATCAATGAAGGATTAACTTCTCTGAGTATTGTGCCGTGTTGATGGACGACGTTCATGCTTCGGGTTTGAGCGTTCCCAGAGATCTTTTTCCCTTCAACTATTATGTCGTTTATAGGTTTGAATTCGGCGGGAATTCCTAAAAGGCTTAATCCTAACACTAAGCCTGAACAGAGCGTCCGGTATGTTTCTTGGAAATCTCTTGAGATTAATCTGTGATTCTCGTTTATTATCAGGCTGTAGGTTAACTCTCCGTCTCTGTCGTGGTAGACTGCTCCTCCACCTGTTCGCCTTCTTACATAATCGATGCCTCTTTCGTCGCACGCTGCGATGTCAACCTCTTCTTCCATGCTTTGGAAGTAGCCGATTGAAACGGCGGAAGGTTCCCATCTGAAGAACCTTAAGGTGTTCGGTACAAGATTTTTAGATCTTGCCATCGCTATCGCTTCGTCTAACGCCATGTTATAGAAGGCGTCGTGAAGCCCGGTGTCTAAGAGACGCCACTTTTCAACCATCATTCTCACCTGCCATCACTATGCATTTTGCGAAGTCTTCAGGGGCAGCGCCAAGCAGTGTAGCTCCGTGCGTTTGTATGAAATCCGCTATGTGTTGGGCTAAAACATCGTTTTCGATTCGTAGTCCCTCCAACGTTTTTTCTAAATCTTCGATAAGATGTTCAGGATGCAGAAAGAAGTCTCCCGTTATCTTCACCTTTCCTATCGAGTTGTCATTTTTAACAAGTTGAACCTTGATGAGTTTGCCGCCTTCAATCTTATACTGTGCTTTTCCCAACCTTTCCACCGCCAGATGTTTAAGGAAACAAGATTTATGGCTTACGCCACCCTTTTTCCTTAACGACAAACCGGTACGGCTAACAGGTTTTCGGTGAACGCTGTGCCAGCGTTTTTTAGATTATTTCAACGATCTTCTTTTTAGATTTGAAACCGGCTATTATCCTCACGTTTGAAGGCGAAACACCAAAATGTTTCGCTAGCTTCTTAACCAGTTCAGCGTTGGCTTTTCCTTTCACAGGTTTGCTGGTTAAGCCGATTGTGATGCTGTCGCCTTCAACCTTGACGAAGTCTTGATGAAACTTAACCGTTACTTGGTACCTCAACGCATTTCTTCCTTAACGTTTCCGTTACAAAGGCCTGGAGCAGCCGACAGAATAGGGGCTTCACACATATTTGTCTAGGTTTCTTAAGGCAAGGTTGTCTATTGCCATACGTAGGGCTTCGAAAACCTCGATTTTTCCAAGACGGTTCACGTCCAGTATGAGATGGAAAGGTGTCAAGTCCTCGCCTAACCTGAACCCGTAGAGTTTCCTGTAAATCTCCTTGGTCTTCGCCTCCTTCTCCTTGAGAAACCTCTCAGCAGCCTCAAGGCTTAGATTGTCCCTTTTAGCTATGCGTCGGGCTCTCACCTGTTCAGAGGCTTCAAGCCAGACTTTGAAACCTTTCTTAAGCAGCCACGGCATCGCCCAGCTATCTAGGACTACGCCGCCACGCTCAGCCCACTCCAACAGTTTCTCATCAACCTTCCTATCAATTTCAAGGTTGTTCAGCCTTTTTCCGAGAAACCGTATGCCCTCCTCTGTCTCCCACCATCCTTCACCTGTTGTCCTGTAACCCATTTCTGCAGCCACAGCCTTCAAGGCGTCCCCTCCTGAACGATACTTAAGACCGTAATGTTCCGCGAGCTTCTTAGCAACCGTGCTTTTTCCCGAGCCAGCCATCCCACAGATACATAAAACAAGTCTTTTTGTTTTTCCGTTTCCACCTGTTTTAGGCTTCATCCTTGAATGTTCCTCGTTCAAGATTATTTACTTGTTTGCGGCTGCATGGTCATGCTCATGCTTATTCCGAAAAGGCG
Source organism: Candidatus Bathyarchaeota archaeon (assembly GCA_003601835.1). Lineage (GTDB taxonomy): Archaea > Thermoproteota > Bathyarchaeia > Bathyarchaeales > DTEX01 > PIYB01. The sequence continues at coordinate 15,539 of PIYB01000025.1, read as the reverse complement.
TTGCAGCAGCATGCTTGAAAAGAAGGAGCAAATTATGTACCAGAGAGGCCAGCCTCCGACCAGAAAAGGCAAGGGATAAGGCGGCTGCACATCTAAGAACGGGATCGAGAAAGGTATGTAGGCAACCGTTTTGTCCGCAAAATAGAAGACGAGCACCTGCCATACGCCAAAGAAGACGCCCATGTTGATGAACATTGTGAGCGACTGCCCCTTCATCATCTTCGATTGAATCTGGTTTATGCGTTTCTCTTGTTTTTTCAGTTTTGCAAGAAGCTTTTTGTCTCCCGTTTTTCTCGCCTGCTCTTTGTTAGCGTTCCATCTTTTGACTTCTTGTTGCCATTCTTGGAACTGTTCTTGGTTGACGAATTTGCGTCTGAGCAGTATAGAAAACAGGGCCATGATGAATGCTATGCTGAAGACGGAAAGCCCGTTAACGATGACTGAATCAAACATGTTTGCCCTATCCTCCTAGAAACTCCCTTAATCTAGGATACATTTCCGCTATGCGTTCCTGCATCATCTGCTGATAATACTGATACACTATGCTGACGGAAAGCAGAATACCTGTGCCTGTGCCGAAAGCGCCGAAGAAGTCAGCTATCGCAGCGAGCAAGCCGACTATTATTCCTCCGAGAACAGCGACCACCGGAATATACCGTCTCAAGATTACCTCTATGGCTCTTTCAGACCTTCTGAACCCGGGGATCTGCATCCCTGAACTAACAAGTTGTTTTGCAACCGTCCGGGGGTCAAGACCTCCAACCTCTAACCAGACTGCAGAGAACACAACACAGAACGCTATAAGGATTGCAGCGTATATGAGGTATCTAACGGGGTTTTCCATAACTTCCAGGAAGCCTCGGCTTGGCGAGGTTACGTAATAGGCGAGGCCCCCTGAAGGCACAAGTCTGCCGTTTTCGGTTGTGAACTGTCCAAGATAGCTGATCCAAGACGCCCAGCTTGTGTCTTTGTAGTTGTTCCAGAGAAGCTGGGACCAGAGAATTATGTTTCCGAAAAGGGTTGAGGCGAATATGACGGGGATGTTTGAGATGTAAAGAAGGTTTATCGGGTATTTCCCTCTGAATCCACGGAACTGAGCGTGAGATATCGGGAGTTCCACCCGTATGCCTTGGGCGTATATGACGAAAAGGAAGACCCCTATTGTTGTGAAGAGCCCTATTATGCTAGGGTACCCGCTTGGGCTCATGAGGAGAGTGCTGATTTGCCCTCCGCTGATCAGGGTTTGGATAAGGGCCGATATGATTCCGTAAGATCTTACCGTACCGCCTGTTTCGCCCACTGGAATGTATGAGAAGCAGGACAACATTATGCGTTGGGCGACTCCTGCAAGGATGAAAAGGCTGATGCCGCTTCCGATGCCCCAGCCTTTCTGAATCATCTCGTCAAGCAGCATAACGATCAGGCCCACAGCCAGCAGCTGGGCGAATACAACAACTGCTTGTATAGCGTTAAGCGCGCCGTAGAATCCCCAAACAAGATAGGCGGAGGCTTGGAACCCTGTGAAGATTAACGAGAATATTTTGCTTGCCCCGGTGAAGAGGGAGCGGTCTTCAGGGTTGGAGAAGTCGACTTTGATGAGTTCGGAGCCGGCGAGCATCTGGAGGATTAAGCCTGCGGTTACTATGGGTCCTATGCCGAGTTCCATGAGGGTGCCTTTTGTTGAGGCGAATATTATGCGGATGGAGAAAGCTGTTTCCTGGGTTCGTCCTGCGAGTCCGTAGAGAGGGACTTCGCTCATGACCAAGTATATTATGAGGGCGATGCCTGTCCAGAAGAGTCTTTCGTTGAACCCGATTCTTTTCTCTGGGGCTCTGACTTCCGGGATTATCCTCATGACGGGTTCCATGGCTCTGAGGAATCTTCCAGGCAACGTTTTTTCCCTCGACGGCGTTCAGTATCTTGGTTTGTTCTTAAATAGCTATATGTGTATATCTCCGTTTGACTGTGAATAAACTGGTTTATGCGGCTGCCATTATTTCTCCGCCTGCTGCTTCTATTTTTTCTTGAGCGGTTTGTGACCACTGAGCTACTTTGACGGAGACAGGTATGGTTATGTTCCCCGCGCCTAGAAGTTTATCGTAACCCATTTTCTCCAAGTTCACTGTGACCTTCTTCTTTTTTCCGCTTTTAAGTTGAATCGCGATCTCTTCGAGTTGTTTAAGGTTTATGATCTTTTTCTCAGCTGTTCGCGGGGAAGGTTTGAGGCTTTCTTTTTTGAAGTAGTCTGGGTCGTGGCTTTGGACGTAGCTCCACAAGTGTTTGTGATGTCCAGCTTTTCCTTTCCCGCCTTTGCTGCCGCTTTTCCTGTGCTGACCTACTCTTCCGTAGCCGTAGGTTCTTGAACCACGTTTTTTACGGGTTTTCCGGAGTTTATGAGGCATTTCTAACGGTTCTCCTTTTCCAAGGTTCGGTTCAGGTCATGCGTTTAATAAGGTCGTTTATGGCTTCCCCTCGGTATCCAGCTGCTCCGCCTGCTTGCCAGCTTTTCTTCACGGTTCCTTTATAACCTTTCTTGGGTGGATGAAGCCGAAAGACAGGTTTAACATCTTTCAAGTCTTTAAGTTGAACTTTGAGGCTGTATATGGCTTCAGCAAGCTCCTCCAAGTTCTTGTAGCCAAGTTTCTGGGCGTGTTCATCCGTGAGCTTCTTGTTGCCGGTGGTTCTTCCCCTTTCTTTCAGAAGCCTTATCACAGTTTCTTTTGTGGGTTCTCCCCAAGTTATGTAGCTTTGTGCTTTTTTAAGCATGCCTTGGTAGCTTGGGCGGTCGTCAATGATGGTGGCGTTGCAGTTGCGATTTAGGTTAAGCATTTTCAGCGTGTCCTGTATGTCGCCTCGTATGTCGCTTACTCCACGGATTCGGATTACAACTAGGCATTTTTGGGGTTTTTCCATCTTCAGCTACACCCAGTCTTGTGGTGTGACAACCTCGTATGTTTTCTTAAGCGCATCGAAAATGGCGTATGCGAAGCTTGGAACGGTTCTGGTTGAACCGTAGCTTTTGGTCCAGCAGTCTTTCACGCCTGCCAGTCTAAGAATGATCTTTGCGTCCTCGCTGGCTACTAATCCTAAGCCTCTTGGACCGGGAATGATTTTGACCTTAACTGAGCCTCGTTTGCCTTCTGTTTCGAACGGTAGGCTGTGTGGTTGTCCGCATCCGCATTCCCAGCTTCCGCATCCTCTTCTGATGATTGTGATGTTGAGACGGGCGTTGGTGGCGGCTTTTTCGATGGCGTTGCGGACTTGACTGGCTTTCCCTGAGCCTAGTCCGAGATATCCGTTTTGGTTTCCAACAGCAACGATGGCTTTGAACCTTGATTTTTCGCCTGCATCTGTTTGCTTCTGGACGAGGCTTACGTTTATGACTTCTTCTTGCAGGTTTGGAACTAGGATGTCGACTATTTCAGGTTCGCGGATTTTAAGCCCTTCTGCGAATCCTTCTTCAAGCGTTGTGATTTTTCCTTCTTGAACTAGTCTTCCGAATCTTGTGCGTGGTATCCACTGTTGAAGCCTTTCTTGGCGTATGTTTCTGCGGGGTGGTCGTCTTCGTGCACGTCTACTCAAGTTTTTCCACCTAGCGGCGGAGAGTATTTGGGTTGTTTCTCCTTATTATAGGTTAGCTTAAAGGTGTTTATCGGAGGTTTGAATGAATGAACGAGGACTTTAAATTTAAACTTATCTAATTCGTTGTATATCGGTGCGTGTTAGATACCTTCATATTTTTCCGTGACTCTATGTTAACGTCAGCCTGTTGCGTGTTGTGTTGGTGAACCTTGGTTTTGGCTGTGAAGGTTGCAGGTCACGGAAATGAAAGTTCCTTACATTCTCAGGTTAAAGCTTGGTATGTTAAGCCTGGAGACAGGCTTGAGGCTGAGGTGGACGGTTACGTCGTGGACATTGTCCGCGGCGACCTTTTAATTGAGGTACAAACCAAAAACTTTTCAGCTGTCCGAGAGAAGCTGCGGCGCCTCGTTCAGAACCATCGTTTGCGGCTTGTTTTTCCGATTGCGGTGCGGAAATGGATCATCCATGTTGCCGAAGGGTCAGGTGAAGTTTTAGGTCGGCGGCGAAGCCCGAAACGGGGCAGCCTGGTTGACCTGTTCGATGAGCTGGTGCGGATTCCTGAACTTATGGCTTCTAAAAGGTTCGAGTTGGAGGTTTTGCTGGTGGAGGTGGAGGAGGTTCGCTGCGCAGACGGGCAGGGAAGCTGGCGGAGACGCGGCGTCAGCATTCTTGACAGGAGGCTTTTGAGGATTGTTAACTGTGTGCGGTTTTGTTCTGCGGAGGATTTCCTGCGGTTTCTTCCTGAACAGCTGGTGCAGCCTTTCACAAACAAGGATTTAGCGGCGTGCGCCGGAGTTTCTTTACGGTTGGCTCAGCGGATAACTTATTCTCTCAGGAAGATGGGTGTGTTGCTGGTGGTTGGGAAGGAGGGGCGTGCCTTACTTCACGTGGTTTCTGTGCGCCCGGAAAAAATTTTTTCTTTATAAATGTTCTTTCGAATTCTTTCGATTCTTTCTTTTTCCGTTGTTTTTTGGGGTTGAGGTCTGTTTATGACTTATATACAAGTTTGCGAAGGTTTTTGAAGGGAGAATGTGCGGTTATGGTTGGGAGAAGGAAGAGTTGGGTTGAGAAGCTGCATAACAGCAAAGGGCTTCCGAGGGTTGAACAGATTTCGGGGAAGATGAGCAAGCGATGGGGTGAAGGAACGGTTGTTATTCCGGCGCCTCTGGAGGTTGACGAGCTTATGAGGAAGGTGCCAAGAGGCAAACTGGTTACAATTAACGGGATACGGGAGGCTCTTGCAAAGAAACATGACGCCACGATTGGTTGTCCTATGACGACTGGAATCTTCGTGTGGATAGCTGCGAACGCCGCTGAAGAACAAAGGCAACAGGGACAAAGGGATATTACGCCTTACTGGCGTACTTTGAAGACTGGTGGAGTTTTGAATCCCAAGTATCCAGGCGGAGTTGAGGAACAGAAAAGACTTCTGGAATCTGAAGGACACACTGTGATACGGAAAGGCAAGAATTACGTCGTTGTTGACTACGAAAAGTCGCTTATGAATCTCTAACGCGTCACTAAGACAGGGTAAAATAACGGAACAATAGTGGAAGATTCAAAAATTTCGGTTTAAGGTTCGTTATTTATTCCGTGGCCGTAGCTGAATTATTTGAGCTTTCATCATTAATCTTCGTTGTCTTGCTTGCTGCTTTCAACTCTTTTTCTCTCATATTTATCTCGTCAACCATTTTGCACAGCAGCAACGTGAAGTGTTGAAGCCGTTCTCTGAGCTTCTGCAAGGCTTGGATCTTTTCCTCTGTGGACGCGTCTTCCTTAAGCAGTAGAACTCTAACCGCGGGTTCCATCACTGCAGGTAGATCGGTTTCGTTCAGGAAACCTAGGCTGGAAAGCTCCTTGAAAAACCATCGTCGAATGGATGACGCGAGCTTGAAGTGTTTTCTCACCGCTTCTCTGAAGACCGTTCGACCTTTCTCGGTTATGCGGTAAACCTTTTTCCTTTCTTCTGGAATCCATTCGCCTTTGATGAGCTCTTTGTTTTCAAGCTCCTTCAACGTGGGATACATGCCGCCGGCTGTAGGGGTTATCACGCCGAGGGTCCACTCGTTAATCCGTTTCATCATTTCGTAACCGTGCAGCGGACCTCGGGTTAAAACGTAAAGGATTGCAAGTTTCAAGTATCCTTTTTGCATCTGTTCTCTCCATTGGGCAGCTATTTCTTCTGGCGTGGAACTCATCTTGGTAGCCTCATCTGAAACAACGGATTATGTAAGACTCATACATATGTATGGAACCTTTATATATAAGCCAATTATAAAGCTTTTGAAGGCTCCCAAAAAAGGAAGGCAGCAAAAGGTTGAAAACCACAGAATCGATCTTCCCAGCTGAGGCGGCGGCAGTTCTTCTTATATGTTTTGCCATTAACGAGTCTTTATCGGTCATAGGGCTTTTTCAAGGAACATCATCAATGCTTCCCGAATCCGCAAACACGGTAATCGGCGCAGCAGCCTTGGCTTTCGCCCTCCTTGGGGCATACGGACTTCTAAGAAAAAGCAAGGTTGGACCATACTTTGCGCTTGCTGCATCTGTGTTCATAACGGTTTTAGGAAGTTTCACGCTTTTCAAAGCCTTAACTGATTCAAAGCTGACCATAGGCATAACAACCTCATCCGTCACTGCGCTGGTGTTAGGTTCTTTAACCATGGTCTGCGTCTTCAAGGCGGCTAAGGCGTTTCATGCTGCAAGTTTCCTTCACAGCGAAGGTTTCGGTTCGTCCTCTGCCAAGTATGCCATAGAAACGCATAATGTTACGAAGAAGTATTATCTGGGTCCAAACGTGGTTCCAGCGGTCAACGGCATCAACTTGAAGGTACGCAAAGGAGAATTTGTTTCCATAATGGGTCCTTCAGGAAGCGGAAAATCAACGCTGCTGAACCTGCTTGGAGCTTTAGATAAGCCTTCCTCAGGGCAAATTCTCATTGGTGGAGTTGACATTTCAAGGTTAGACGAGAATGAGCTCGCAAAGCTCCGTAATGAAAAAGTTGGTTTCGTATTTCAAGCCTACAATCTAATCGCAAGATCCAGCGTCCTACGCAACATGGAGCTTCCAGCTCTGGTTAGGGGATACTCGAAAGAGGAACGTCTCAGGCGGGCGGAGGAGCTGCTTGCAATAGTCGGGTTGAACGGCAAAATGTATCGAAAACCCAAAACTATGAGCGGCGGTGAACAACAAAGGGTAGCCATCGCCCGGGCGTTAATGAATGACCCTGAGATTTTGCTTGCTGACGAGCCGACTGGCAACGTTGATTCAAAAACTGGGGAGGTCATCATGAACTTTCTGAGGAAACTTAACACTCAAAAGGGAACCACCATAGTTGTCGTGACCCATGACCCGGAAGTAGCTAAAAGAACTGATAGAATAATCTACATCAGAGATGGAAAAATCTTCAAGGAAGAAAAAACTGGAGGTGTATCCGCATGAAAACGAAAAATGCGATATTTCTTGCATCCTTAACCCTGCTTTTCGTAATTATCTCTCCGTTTACCGTTCTCTCTGCGCAAGGAGAAAAATCTGTCCCGATGCAGGTGACCCGTACGGTTTGGGGGCAAGATCCAGAGAACCCGTCTAAGGCTTACCCGGGGGACACTGGAGTCCCGTTGACTGTTGAGGTGCAAAATCTTTCTCCAAACGAAACGATAAAAGGGGTTTCAGCCGTGCTTCTGCTGGAAGACGGATTGATAACCGACCTATACGGTAATCCCAACGCTACGGCAACAGGTAAACCCACAGTAGGGGAGATTCTAAATCCAACGGATGAGGTTGCTCCCAAAGGCTTCTTCACCCTTACCTTCACCCTTGACATCGACGAAAACGCTGTTCCGGGAACCTACAAGTACAACATGACTGTGAACTATTCAGTTAAACAGAACAACGATTACACCGAAGGCACCCCGCAAAGACTGGTTGTTCAACTAATTATCTCGAAAATCGAGTCCACCATAACGGTTTCCGTTTCGCCTGGAACCGTGAGAAAAGGAGAATTGATAAGAATCTCCGGTTCAATTCAGCCAGCCAGAGACAACACAACCGTCACATTAATCTATCACAGTCCAGACGGCTCAATGTTCAACAGGACTGTTAGAACCAGCGGAAACGGCTCGTTCACTGAATCCTACAGACCTGAAGTTGAAGGCGTCTGGAGTGTCAACGCAAGCTGGGTTGGCGATGAAAAATACATCGGAGACTCCGCTTCCATATCGTTCGAGGTTAGGCTACCCGTTTCCATCACCGTCGTCACATCCAATGTCCGCCTGACAGCTGGAGTTGACAACCCATTCAACATAACGATTCAGAACAGTGGAGATGTGGCGGTTTCAGCCTTAGAGATGATTCTTAACGTTCCTGCGCCTCTTGTGGTGCATGGAGAAAACCGGTGGAACCTGAATTATCTTGGACCCGGCAACTCAACGTTTATCCACGTGAAGGTTTACGTCCCGCCGAGCTCCATAGGGTCCACGTACAGCGGGTCGTTAAGTTTGAACTATCGAGACGATTACGGTGAAACCCGGAGTGAAACCCACCAGATCGGGCTCATCACCGTTGGACGGATAGAGCTTGTAACATACGGCGAATCGATTAACCCGCAGCCAGCTTGGAACGGGTCGAAGGTTGAGATAACCACAACGCTGCTTAACAAGGGTAATACACCCGCCATGTACGTCAACGCCTCTATCCTGCCTAACCCGGTTCTCCGGTTAACAACTGAAAGCTCATCCTACATCGGCGAGGTTGACGAAAACTCTCAAGCTCCGTTCACGCTGACGGCTTACGTGAGAAACAACGTTACAACAGGAGTGTACCCGGTTAAGATCGGCATAACCTACCGGGATGACCAGTATGTGAACCATTACATGGAGGTCCATATGAAGATGTTTGTGGAAGCCCGTGGAACCGAGTCGAGTTCAACCGAAAAACAGACAGGTTCTGAGGACTTGGTTGAAGTAGGGCTAGTGTTGGCGACGGTTGTAGCGGCTTCCGTGGTCATCTTTCTGCTCTACCGTAGGCATCAATCTAGACAAAAAGAGGTTAAGAACCTAGGGTAGACGTGAAGATGAACATTTTTCAGCTCTTCAGTCTTTCGTTTGAAGCGTTGAATGAACGTCGGCTAAGAGCGGGACTGACAACCTTAATGGTCGTTATGGGAGCAAGCCTTCTTGTCGCCTTGAACGGTACAGGCAACGGGTTCACAAACTTCGTTAACAGCCAGTTCAGCTCCTTAGGAGCAAACGTTCTGATCGTAAGCCCACGGGGAGAAACAATTGACATAGATGATCGTTTGGTTAACGAGATCGCTAGGATAGAAGGAGTTTACGATGTGCTTCCGTACATCCAGCAGATGTCAACAATCACATCCGGTGGACAGGAACAAACCTCAATTGTTGTTGGGGGAGAACAGTCCAAGCTGCCGCTGCTTTTTCCCACCATGAACTTCGAATCAGGAACCTTCGTTTCGGAAACTGACAGCATAGGCATAGTGCTAGGCAATGAACTGGCGCGTTCATCTGACCAAACAAAAACCTTCGCAACTTTGGGGCAAACTGTGAAGATAAAATATCAAACATATGTAGAACAGAAGACGGTAGTTATTCAACGTTCATTTGTGGTCCGCGGGATTCTCAACTACATCGGAAGCGGAATTGTACCGGCTGACCAGATGGCGTTCATCTCAACCTCGGCTGCCAAGAACCTTTTCAACCGAGGAAACAAGTTTGACGGGGTCTACGTGGTAACGGATGACCCTGAACTTAACGATGCGGTTCTACAGGAGCTGCGGAACCGTTACGGAAACGACCTCATAATAATCTCACCGCAGGTGATATCAAACGTGATCCAGCAGATCTCAAGCGGCGTATACCTTTTCATTAGGATCGTCGCCATGGTTTCACTTCTCGTCGCATCGGTAGGAATCATCACAACTCTTCAAACATCCGTCATGGAACGCATCAAAGAAATAGGCTTACTGAAAGCCCTCGGCTTCACCAGAAACCTGATCCTAGGCTTGTTCCTCTGCGAAGCCATGATAATCGGAATTATAGGGGGCACCATAGGCGTAGCCTTCGGCATGGGCTTGTCACACGGCATGAGCATGCTTCTCAGCAGAAGCCTACATTTTGGAACCTCGGCGGGAGTAACCGCAGGTCAAACCTTCTCGTTACATATTATCCCCGTTTTTGACCCTTGGAACCTGTTGTCAACGTGGATTCTATGCGTCACCTTAAGCATGGTATCCGGGTTCTATCCATCATGGCGAGCCTCAAGGCTGGACCCTGTTGTCGCCTTGAGACATGAATAAAAACAACAGTCGCCGCACTATTCACGTTCACGATTTATTTTGCAGATGAAAACCCCTAGACCGTCAAAGCATCCAGTTCGAGCTGTAGCTCTGAACAAAACATATAAGTTTCTCTTTTGTTGCTTACGGTTACACTAGCGAGAAGGAGCGTGTCTAACGTGGAACGTTCTGTGGTTGTTATGCTTAAAGGAACAGACGGCAAGGAATTAGCTTATAAAGCCTTGGAAGCTATGGATGCGGGAACCGTAATTTCGGAGAAGAAACGTATCCTTGTGAAACCGAACATCACCATAATGAGAACAGCCGCGGAGGGGGTTACGACTGATCCGAACGTTATCGAAGGCATCATAATGTTCCTTAGGGACAACGGGGTTAAAGAGATCGCTATAGGGGAAGGCGGAGGATGCGACGTAACCGAGGCGTACAGGAAACTCGGGTTTAACGACATAGCTGAACGCCACAACGTCAAACTTATAGACATAAACAGACATGAAGGGGTGCTCATCAAGGTTCCGAATCCACACTTCATTTCAGAGTTCTGGATCGCTAAACCGGTTCTCGATTATGACTGCATCATAAGCGCTGCGAAACTCAAGATTCACGCCGGCGAATGGAAGGTTACGCTTGCGATGAAGAACATGATGGGGCTCATTGCTCGACATAAACGTGGACAAATCCACCGTGAAGACCGGGGAATAGTTGACCTGCTTCAAATCATAAAACCGGACATATCAGTGATAGACGGAATTGTAGGCGGCGAAAAACACGAGTTAACAAGCATCCCCGTCAGAATGAACCTGTTAATCGCAGGTAAAGACTTCGTTGCTGTCGACGCAGTCAGCTCAGCAACCATGGGGTTCTCCAACGAAGAGACCCCACGGCACATCAGATTGGCGGAAGAAAAAGGGTTCGGAACAAGCAACCTCAACAAGATCAGGCTGATAGGCGACGTTAAAATAGAAGACGTAAAGAAAAACTTCAAAAGAGCTGACATCTAGCGGCTTTGGAGAAAAGCGAGCTGCGACACATGCAAACTCAGCGTACATAGCTTGTAACGCTTGGAACCGCCTAGAATGGGTTCCTGATTTTTAGACCCGTGTTCCTATCAACAGAAGCACAGCGGTTTTGTCGCCTGTGTTTACGAATCCGTGTGGAACCTTCGCCGGCAGGAAAACGGCGTCTCCAGCCTTAACCTCAGCTTTTTCGTCTCCCACCTGAACTGTGCCTGCGCCCCGTAGAACTATGTAGACCTGTTCTATGTCTTCGTGAACATGCACCTGGTTTGTGCCTCCAGGCTTGATCGTTATCCTAGCGAAGTTTGTGAAGGACTTCATCGAGTCCGGTTTCTGTTCCCCAAACATGCTTCCATGCGCGTCCGCTTGCCACCAAACCTGATAGAGAGATGTTTTCCCATGTATGTCCTCTAAAGGCTTCTTCTTTATCGACGGAATATGCTTTATATATATTGAAATCGACCTCCCGTTCCTCACGTTCCGTTTTCTCAACCCGTTATTTAAGGCTGATGTTTAACGCTTCAGACAACAGGTTACCAGAGGCGTCCAGTTACATTCCATTCCGGAGTTGGCTCGAAATATCCCGGGTACCTCAGATGCTCCTGAATAACCTACGGGTTCAGGTCGACTCCAAGCCCAAGTTTCTCCGACACTTCAACGTAGCCGTCTTTTATAAGCGGGTCAGGCAAGCAGGGTCTCCCATCCGACGGCTTCCCTAACGGCTTCAACGCATGAAGCTATGTAGGCGACTCCTTTATCGGTCAGCTGGTTTCCTATTAGACCGCCGGGCGCCCTTCCGCGGAGAATACGGATGCCTAAGTCGAACTTTATGAATGTTAACCCCGTCCTTTTTCTTTTCAAAACAGATTCAGCGGAGCCTTTTGGTGTCGGTTCCTTCGGCTCTGGGGTGTCACCGTAGATCCGCACCTTGTCCTGGTATTTTCCTCCTAGAAACTGGTAAACGGGAACCCCGTAAACCTTGCCGGTTATATCTCAAAGCGCCATCTCGATTCCGCTGATGCCGCCAGATTGCCTTCCGTGACCTGCGTAAGGCTCCATCATGCGGAAAAGCCCATTGATGTTTGTGGGGTTTTTGCCGAGAAGTTTTGCTTTGTATTTGAGGGCTGATTCTTTTCGTCCAGCGTCCCTGACCTCGCCGAGCCCGTAGACCCCTTGGTTCGTGTCGATTCGTATAATTGGATAATCAAAGTTGGACCCTACAACACAAATTCGCATATCTGTTATTTTTAGGTGGACTGGGTCAAAATTTTCCTTGTTCATTTTTCAGGTTCCTTCTTTCCCTTTCAACGGGGATTCTACAGCTTATTCCACCTACAGCAACGTCCTTCCTAATAAGATTTTCACAAGTTCACGGCGTCGAACATTTGTTTGAGTGTTCTAAAGACGTTTATTGTAGGAATTGACGGTATGTAACGCTGAAAACATGGAACACTCCTTACCGGTTGACCCTTTCTTTTACACCTTTCAGCAGGTTGCGGACATCCTCTTTTTCTATGATGGGAACGTTAACCGGCACCGTGAACTTAAGCGCAGCCATGGCTCCGCCGTATTCTAGACCGGCTTGCACATTTTTCTTGAGGTATCCGTAGAGGAACCCAGCGGCGAACGCGTCTCCAGCCCCGAGACGGTTAACTTCCGTAGAATGGTACGCCTTCCCACGGTATGTTCTGTCGCTTCTCGCTATGCTGCCTTCAGGTCCCAACGTGATAACTACAACCTCGCATCCGTATTCCTTACGCATCTTGACGGCGGCTGCTTCAGGAGCCAACTCGTCCTCCAACATCAGATGTGCATCCTTCAAAGTAGATATCAGAATGTCAACATTAGGAAGAATCGCGTTCAGCGTATGCCGCGCCTCATCAGGCGTCCACAGCAGAGACCGGTAGTTTATGTCAAAAGAGTTCTTCAACCCCATTTCTCTAGCCTTCTCCGCAGCCTTCAACGTTAAGTTCCGGCAGCATGCGCTGAGAGCAGGCGTGATTCCTGTCTGGTGAAGCACCTTTGCCTGACCAACGTATTCCCAATCTATCTCTGCTGGTTCAAGCGTTGTCATCGCTGAGCCTTCACGGTCGTAGATTGTTTTCAAAAGTCTAGGCTCTGCCCCGAACTCGACGAAGAAGAGTCCTACTCGTCCTTTTCGGGTGAGGACCACGCGTGAAACGTCCACTCCGTAGCCGCGGATGGTGTTCAGGATTTTTCTGCCGAGGGGGTTGTCCACAAGTTTGCTTATCCAACCGGACTGTATTCCCAGTCTTTGCAGCCCTATGGCTACATTTGCCTCAGCGCCTCCAATCATAGCCATGAAATTGTCGGCGTACTCGATTCTGTGAAAAGGCGGTGGAGCAAACATCAGCATGGTTTCGCCTATGGTTACGACTTCGAGCCGCTTATCCACAGTTGACTACTCCTTTTTCCGGCTGAGGCATGATGAGAACTCGGGAAGCAACGTTAATTCTCTTTTTAGGCTTCCAACAGACCTATCTCGGCGAAGGCTTCCTTCATCTTTCTGAGCTCTTCATCTGTAACAGGTAGCACGGGGCGTTTCGGCATCCCAACGTCAACCCCTCTTTCCTTGAGCATAGCGTAGCATGCGGCGTTGGTTGACTTCGCTATGTGAAGCAGTCTTCTGGCTTTGTTAACCTTCAGCTGCAGTTCAGCTGCTTTCTCATAATCCTTTTTCATGATTGTATCATACAGTTCCACAACAAGCTCGGGGAAAGGGTTTGCAAGACCGGACACGCATCCGTTCGCGCCGAACATCATAGCTGGGAGAAACAGCGCCTCCGTGCCGATTATGAAGTTGAAGTCTTTACGACCTTCAAGCTCCAAGACGAAATGTGTGAACTCAACAAGGTTAAAGCCGCTGTCCTTCATCCCCTTCAATCCGACATCAGCCAGTTTAGCGAGAAATGACGGGGTTATGGTGAACCCAGATGTTTTAGGATTATTGTACGCGTAAACCGGTATGTCCACAGCGTTTACCAACCGTTTGAAGTGCTCCAGAACAGTCCGCTCGTCATGCCTATAGTAATACGGAGGAACAGCAGCCACAGCGTCGACGCCCAAAGTTTCAGAATGCTTCGCGAGCTCCACAGCATCAGCGGTGCTTGCTGCGCCGACATGCGTGATTACGGCAATCCGTCCTTTAATCTGGTCTACAGCGATCTCCGCTACCCGTTTCCGTTGTTCAAAAGACATGATGGGTCCCGAGCCGTAGGTTCCGCAGAGAAACACTCCGTGGCTACCCTTCTCTATTTGGAATTCTAAGAGCTGTCTCAATCCTTCTTCATATACTTCACCGGTCTCTGTGAAAGGCGTGGTGAGAGGGGGAATCACCCCTTTAACGCGTAATTCAGTCAAACTTAAATTTCTCCATGCCTGTTGATAAAAAAGTCCGGTTCGAATATATACGTTTTTTCAAAGCAGATCGTCTGACCAGTTTATGTTTTATAGCTGAAACATTTGTGAAGTTTAGGGAACGAAACGATGGCGTATCCATTAGTTCTTCAAACGAAAGAAGTGCAGGCTTGCAGCGTGACGATTATTTTAATGACCGCTTTTCCTGAAGCAGACGCGTCCCTTGCTTCCTGCAACTGTGAAGAAGACCAGCTCGTCACCTGCGTCCAGTTCCAGCATGTCCCGTACCTCTTTCGGAATGGTCACTCGGAAGTCTCGACTAATCTTTGCCGTAGCTAAAATAGCCATCTCTCATCACACAATTACATAATAGGCGCGGTGCCTAAAAAACGTCTTCCTCCATCCGAGATGTTCACGCAATCTGCTGAATCTTCATCGGCGCAGGCAGGTTTAACCGCTGGTAGAACATCATTTATCAGCCGTTACTGCGATAATATTGTACAACTCAGTTTTGAGAAGGCGTGGTGCAGTTGGACGCTTTGGAAGCCATCCGAAAGAGGAGAAGCGTAAGAAAATACACAGGTGAACCGATACCTCGAGAAGACCTGGAAAAGATAGTTGACGCTGGAAGACTTGCCGCCACCGGGAGCAACAAGCAACCTTGGGACTTCATCGTCATAACAAACCGGGAGACAATCAACAAACTCAAGGTTGCAGCCCGATGGATGGATAAAGCCGCAGCCATAATCGCCGTTGTCATGAACCCGTCCTCCCGATGGTGGGTTGAAGACGGCTCAGCCGCCGTGGAAAACATGCTGATCACCAGCACCGCGTTAGGCTATGGGGTCCTGCTGGCTTGAAGGCTACACGTTACCATACGAGGAAGAGTTCAAAACCCTTCTAGGAGTCCCCGAGGAAAAGAGGCTGCTCACCTTGGTTCCAATAGGGGTACCGGCAGAATGGCCTTCGAAAGAGAAGAAACCGTTGAACGCCGTTTTACATTGGGAAAAATGGTGAAGAGGACGCGGAAGTTACGGTTTCAGGTTTCGTTAAAACCTTTCGTAATGAACGATCTCTGACAGAGACTTTCTTTCCTTGGGGCCGGGAGTCTCATCTGGGTAGCCTAGCGGGGTTACAGCGATAACCTTCATGTGTTCGGGGATTCCTAAGGCTTTCTTCACAGTCTCATCGAAGCCCATTTTACCTATCCAGCATGTGCCTAGACCGAAGTTCGCGGCTGCCAAAACTATGT